>NZ_QNRR01000018.1 GCF_003315205.1 Roseimicrobium gellanilyticum
GCCCAACGCACCTTTGAAGGTTTGGAAGCAGCCGTCGCGCAAGCACTGGACACGTTCTCACCAGAGCACTGCGCCAACTTTCTTCGTCATGCCAATTATGCGACAAATTAAATAGAAAATGCTCTAGCCACACTCGCCTGTGCCTTCCTCGCCTCCGTATGCCTGCAGGCTGCGGACATGCCCCAAATGCCACCACCCGTGAAAGAGCACGAGTGGCTCAAGCAATTCGTCGGAGAGTGGGACACCTCCGTAGAGGTTTACATGGAGCCCGGAAAACCACCGATGACCTGCAAGGGCTCCGAAACTGCCAAGATGGTCGGTGGCTTCTGGGTCATCGGTGAAGGCAAGGCAGAAATGATGGGCATGCCCATGTCCAGCCTCATCACTCTGGGCTATGATCCCGCGAAGAAGAAATACATCGGCACCTGGATCGACGGCATGAGCAGCTACCTGTGGCAGTATGAAGGCACCGTCGATGAAGCAGGTAAATTGCTGACACTCGAATCCAGCGGCCCCTGCCCCAAGAGTCAGGGCAAGCTTCGCGAGTTCCGTGAAACCGTGGAATTCAAGAGCCCTGACCACCGCATCTTCACCTCATCCATCAAGGAAGACGACGGCAAGTGGACCTTGATCGTGAAGGGCGAGTACACGCGGAAGAAGTAAACGTAGAAGGCTTCTCCAGAAGCCTTTCATTGAAGCGGACAGAAACCTGATTCCAGGTTCTGTCCGCTTTCTTTTTCCACAGTGCGTGCGGCCACATGAAAGGCTTCTGGAGAAACCTTCCACATTGGCTATGCAAGAATATCCTTCACCACATGCCCGTGCACATCCGTCAGGCGGAAGTCTCGGCCCGCATGATGGAAGGTCAGGCGCTCATGATCGAAGCCCATGCAGTGCAGGATGGTGGCCTGGAGATCGTGCACGTGCACCGGCTTGTCCACAATGTGGAAACCCATCTCATCCGTGGAGCCGTAGGTCACACCGGACTTGATGCCGCCACCGGCCATCCACATGGTGTAGGCCTGCGGATGGTGATCGCGCCCGAGGCTGCGGCCCAATGCGGGATTCGTCTCCACCATGGGCGTGCGGCCGAATTCACCACCCCAAATCACGAGCGTGTCATCCAGCAGACCACGCTGTTTCAGATCACGCACCAGTGCAGCGCTGGCCTGGTCCGTGGCTGCACAATTCTTCTTCGTATTGCCCGTCACGTCTGAGTGAGCGTCCCAGCCCTCGTGGTAGATATTGATGAAACGCACACCGCGCTCGATCATTCGACGCGCGAGCAAGCAGGCACGTGCAAAGGAGGGCTTGGCCGGATCGCAGCCATACATGTCCAGCGTGGCCTTGCTCTCGCTCTTTAGGTCCATGAGCTCCGGTGCGCTGGTCTGCAGACGGAAGGCCATTTCATAGTTGGCGAGGCGCGTGTTGATCTCCGGATCACCAACGGCTTCCATCTGCCTGCGGTTCATTTTGCCCACAAGGTCCAGCGTGTCACGCTGCAGACGTGCGTCCATGCCGCTGGGGCTTGAGACATTCAGGATGGGATCCCCCTGGGAGCGGAAGCGCACTCCCGTGTACACCGTGGGGAGGAAGCCACTGGACCACAGGGCCGAGCCCCCGCTCAGTCCGCTTCCAGTACTCATCACCACAAAGGCGGGAAGATCCTGAGTCTCCGACCCAAGCCCATAAAGCGCCCATGACCCAAGCGAGGGCCGGCCGGGTTGCGAGAAACCGGTGTTGAAGAAAAGCTGCGCGGGCGCGTGATTGAACTGATCCGTCTTGCACGAGCGCACGATGCAGATGTCATCCACGATCCTGGCGAGATGCGGCATGGCCTCCGACAACTCCGCGCCGCTCTGACCATGCTTCGCAAACTGAAAGCGGGGACCAAGCACGGCGGCATCCGGGCGGATGAAAGCATAGCGCTGATTGCCTATCACCGAGGGTGGCAGTGGATTTCCTTCCAACTTTGCCAGCGCCGGCTTGTAATCGAACAGGTCGAGCTGCGAAGGCGCGCCTGCCATGAAGAGGTGAATCACGTGCTTCGCCTTTCCGGGGAAATGCGGTTTCAGCGGGCGCAACGGATCCGTGGATGCCGGTGTGGGCGCCCCACGGACACGTGAAGCAAGTGTGTCCGTGAGCAGGCCAGCGAGAGCCACCTTTCCCAATCCAACGCCACACTCCTGCAGGAAGTGGCGGCGGGAAACTTGCAGCGGATGAAGGGGGCGATTCTGCATGGCTCAGCCTTTCGTGACAAATTCATCGAGATTGAAAAGGGCGCGCCCGAGCAGTGTCCACGCAGCACGGTCGATCTCCCTGGCATCCTTGTTCCCGCTGATGACAGCAGCATCCAGTTCTCCGGAACGAATGCGCTTCCGCTGGGCTTCCAGATATTCGATCAATGCAGCCACCTCATCAGCACCCGCCTGACGGCAAAGCACGCGGCGGAACATGAACTGAAGCTTCGCCTCATCGGTGCCCGGTTGCTGCGACGCAAGAGCACCCAGCGACTGGGTCGCCTCCACCATGAAGATGTCGTTCAACAACGTGAGCGCCTGCAGAGGTGTATTGGAAACATCACGCCGTGCCACGCACGCTTCTCCACTGGGCGCATCGAAGGTAGTGGACATGGCAAAGGGGGCGGTGCGTTTCAAGAAGGTGTAAAGCGAACGACGATGCCTGTCATCTCCGCTGCTGGCCTCCCACGTGCTCTTGCCATAGGCGATGTCCACCACGCCATCGGGCTGTGGCGGATACACGCCCGGGCCGCCCATCTTCAGAGAAAGGAGGCCACTGGCATACAGCACGCTGTCGCGCACAATCTCCGCCTCCACACGTGGACGTGAGGCGCGCGCCAGCCACTTATTCTCCGCATCCTTCGCCAGCAGCTCGGGCGTCACTTGTGAGGACTGCTGATACGTGGCGCTGGTAACGATAAGACGGTGCAGCTTCTTGAGCGACCAGCCCTGCTTCATGAACTCCACGGCCAGCCAGTCGAGCAGCTCAGGATGACTTGGCACTTCCCCTTGAAAGCCGAAGTCCTGCGAGGTCTTTACAAGACCTCGTCCGAAGAGAATCTCCCACTGGCGGTTCACCGTGACGCGCGCCGTGAGTGGATTCTCCGGTGATACGAGCCAGCGGGCGAAAGCGAGCCGGTTCCGAGGCGCCTCCTTCGGCAGCGGGTTCAGCACGGAAAGGACCTCCGCCTTCACCTGCTCCTGCGGCTGGGTGTACTCACCACGATTGTAGAGGTAAGTGGTGCGCGGATTGGAGGCGGGGCGCTCGCGCATGACCAGACTCACTGGGGCCACCGATGGTTTGCGCAAAGCACGGATGGTGTCCGCGGCACCTGCCACTTCAGGCGCATTCATGAGGAAATGTGTCCGGAGTTGATTGCGCTGCGCAGGCTTCAGTGCGGCATCAGGAATGGCCAGCAGCGGCTCCAGTTTGTGTGGAATGCCCCGTGCTTCAGCTCCGCTCGCGTGGGTGGTGACCGAGATGCGAAAACGACCAAGCGAGCAGGCATAGTGCCTGCCAAAGAGCATCTTCACGGAGATCTCCTCCGTTCCTTCCAGAGGCTTCTCGAAGACAAACACCGCTTCATTTGCCTCACCCGGGCGCTTGGCGCAGCTCCAGCCAGTCTGCGGATCACCATCTACCGCTGCCATGGCGGAGACAGCAGGTGTGTTGGGCCCTCCGAAATTGTTGCGCGCATAGGTTTCACTCGCACGGTTGATTTTCACCGCCTTGCCATTTGTCGTCACCTGGAACTCACCCATGAAAAAGTCTCCCTTGGGTCCTTCATAGTAGGCAAGGCCCGGGCCATGATCCGGCAGACTTGGATGCGGCAGAGCTTCCAGACGGATGGCGGTGATGCCCTGAGTAGACGGGCGGAATTTCAGCTCATACGTGTCACTCTTGGTGATATCACCAGAACCCAGCACCGAGCCGTCAGGCAACTGTGTGAGATGCGGCATGTTGGTCTTCATCCCAGTGGGACGCAGCACCTGCCAGTCCACCTTGTCGCCGCGCATCTTCTCCAGCCATCTTTGGAAGGCAACCTCCGCGAGCAGGCGACGGATTTCGGCGGAATCGCTTTTCTCACCCGGCCACTTTGTTGGCAACGCAGCGGTCTGCTGGGCGAGTTGCTCAAGCCGCTTCTGTTTCGCCTCCGGTTCCTCCTGTACGGGCAGATTCAGATCCGGCTCATCTGCGTTGTTCAGGAAAGCCATGATCTGGAAATACTCCACGTGCGTGACGGGATCATACTTGTGTGTGTGGCACTGCGCGCAACCCAGCGTAAGCCCCAGCCACGTGGTGCCGGTGGTGGCCACGCGATCCGCCATGGCGTAATAGCGGAACTCGAGAGGATCGATGCCGCCCTCTTCATTCAGCATCGTATTGCGATGAAACCCGGTGGCGATGCGCTGATCCACAGTGGCGGCAGGCAGCATGTCTCCCGCAACCTGCTCAATGGTAAACTCATCAAAGGGCATGTCCGCATTCAGCGCTCGTACCACCCAATCGCGATAGGACCAGATGCTGCGCTCGCGATCCTTCTCGTAGCCGTTCGTATCTGCATAGCGCGCGAGGTCCAGCCAGCGGCGGGCCCAGCGCTCGCCGTATTGCGGAGAGGCCAGCAAGGCATCCACCGTCGTCTGAATGGCCGCCTCCTGATCACGCGAGGCAGCTTGCACGAAGGCATCCACCTCCTCTGGTTTCGGCGGCAGACCAATTAGATCGAGATACAAGCGACGCACCAAAGTCACCGCATCCGCGGGTGGTGAGGGCGCGAATCCCTGATCCTTCAGCTTCGCGCGAATGAACGCATCGATGGGATTCGCTGCCTCAGGCATTCCGTTCCCTGCCTTCGGAGGCCTGACTTGCTGCGGCTTGATGAAAGCCCAGTGCTGCTTGTATTCCGCGCCTCCGGCAACCCATCGCTTGAGGATCTCCTTCTGCTCCGCCGTGATGGTCATCTTCGAATCCGGCGGCGGCATGATCTCGTCCGGATCATGAGTCTCGATGCGTGCCACCAGAGCACTCTTGTCCGGCTGGTGCGGCACGATGGCGATGTCCCCCGTCTTCGCAGGCTTCAGCGTCTCGTCACGCAGATCCAACCGCAGGCCACCTTTGCGCGTCTTCTCATCCGGTCCATGGCACTTGAAGCAGTACCGGGAAAGAATGGGCCGGACTTCCGTGGTGAAGTCAGGGGTAGAAGGTGCGGTGCCCTCTGCCGACAGCACTCCAGAAAGCGCGCCGAGCACGGCAAGGGTGAGCATGGATGAGCGGGATGGCATGCGGGCAGGAGGGACAGGCGCTCGAAAGGGCGGACCTCCATCCTACCAAAACGGGCCAGGGAGCAACAGTCTTATGCCCCTGGAGCCAGAAGATCCATCACCAGGGCCAGATACGCCCCCTGCCACTATTCGATGGCTTTGGGCTTCACCTTCACCCAGGTGAATTTCTTCCCATCCCAGCGGCCCTCATAGGCATGGTCGGGATTGGCCAGGGGCTCGTATTCCTCAATCAGTTCGATGGCTGGGGCGGACACATCGATGGTCGTTCCCTTCTGCGGCAGGTGCCACCACCAGCGGAAGTTGTCCTTCGCGGCCTTCTTCACCAGTTCCTGTCGCTTGTCGCTGTAGAAGCTCGAGAGGTTCAGATCAGGCAGAATGTCCTTGGTGACCTCCGTGAGTTTGTCCCCATCCACCTTCCAGAAGGAGATGTGGTCCGTGTCATTGGCCACATTTGTCCATTGCTCAATGGCCACGCCGGCAAGCTTCGTGCCGTCCTTGCAATTCCACAGCGCCATGGTGAAGACAGCGCCCTCGCCATCGCCACTCGAGTCGATCTTGATGAAGCCATTCTTGGTATCCGCCTCAACCTTCCACACCAGCATGGGACGGCCCACTTCCTCCACCTTGTCCTCAGGACTATTGATGAGAACCTTCCGTTTGGCGGGGTCCTTGATGGCACTGTTATCCTCGCCCGGCCACGCGTCGAAGCAGGAGGCCGGGAGCTTCACAAAAACATCCTTCACATCCAAAGCGAGCGCGGGAACGGTGAAGGTGGCCAGAACGAGCACAGCGGGGGCAAGCAGTCGGGTCAACATGAGCGCGAGTTTGCGCCATGAGGGTGCATTTGTCACGTGTCTGGATGTTGACCTTTGATCTCTGCTTGCCATCCGGCGGCGGAATGCGTGAGATGTGCGCATGCGCGCCTCCTCACTTCTCATTCTCCCGTTCCTTGCCGTGCTCGCGAGCTTCTCTCCCGTTCGCGCGGACGAAAAGGCCCAGTCCACCAATACCGCCATCATCCCGGTGGGCAAGCTGGAGAAGGATTTCTATGAGTGGGACCAGCGTCATGCAGCGGTGATGGCAGTGAAGGATCAGCTCAAACCCGAGGTGGTGCTCATCGGTGACTCCATCACCCATTTCTGGGGTGGCCAGCCGAATGAGCCCAAAGGCAACCGGGGCGCACAAGCATGGAAGGATCTTTTCGGCGACCGTCCCGTGCTAAACCTCGGCTTCGGCTGGGACCGCACGCAGAATGTGCTCAAGCGCATCGAGCTTGGGGAACTGGATGGACTCGCGCCGAAGGCGGTGGTGATTCACATCGGCACCAACAACCTCGCCGGAACCAAGAACGCCCGGGAGAATACGCCGGATGAAATCGTGGAAGGCATCGCGCTCATCGTACAGCGCGTGCAGGAGAAGTGCCCTGCAGCGAAGGTGATTGTCATGGCCGTATTCCCCCGCGGTGAAAAGCCCGACAACACCCGCCGCGTGCAGGTGAACGCCATCAACGAGCGCCTCGCGAAGAAGATGGAGGGCACCAAAGGGGTGACCTATCTCGACATCACCGCGAAGCTCACGAATCCGGATGGCACCATTTCGAAGGAAATGATGCCGGACTTCCTCCATCCCGGAGCGAAAGGCTATGCCATCTGGGCAGAGGCGCTGAATCCGGTGCTCCCGAAGTGATTGAGCCCTGGGAGCTCTGGGGCTACGCTCGAGTCAAGGTTTCGATGGCAATCAAAGCAGCAGCGCCGCGATTTTCCACGTCCAGCTTTTGCAGGATGCGCTCCATGTGCTTCTTCACCGTGGCTTCAGCACTACCCAGGAGGATGGCGGTTTCAGCGTTGGATTTGCCCTGGGCGATCCACAGCAGCACCTCGGCCTCTTTTGGAGTGAGCCCTAGAGATTCGAGGGGCAAGGGCGAGTCGAAGCTTGGGAGCGCAGGCACGGCATTGGCCACCTGCTCACGCTTGCGCCGCAGGCGGGACTCGATGGCTTCGATGAGATCGCGAATCCCGACAGGCTTCACGAGGTAGTCGTCCGCGCCGCTGTTCATGCCGGTGCGGATGTCCGACTTCTCACCCTTCGCAGTCAAAAAGATGAAGGGGATGTCCACAGTCTCCGCGCGACTGCGCATGAGGGCCAGCACCCCATAGCCATCCAGTTCCGGCATCATCACATCACACAGGACCAGGTCTGGCTTCTCCTTGCGAAGAGCTTCGATGCCGAGGCGTCCATTGGAGACGGCCTGGACCTGATAGCCTTCGAGCTCCAATACGGTGCGCATATTTGAGCGCATCTGTGGCTCGTCCTCGATGAGCAGAATGCTGGAGCTCATATCGCTGGGTTGGTTGTGGGAAGAATGATGGTGAAGGTGGTACCCTTGCCTTCTGTAGTTTGGAAGGAGATTTGACCGCCATGCAGGTCGCAGCAGCGCTTCGCAATGACGAGCCCCAATCCCGTGCCGTGGACGTGGCCCACGTTCTCCGCGCGATGAAATGCCTCGAACAACCGGTCGCGATCCGATTCAGGTATACCGATCCCATGGTCCTCCACTTCGAATCGGATGTCACTCCCACTGCGCTGCACCCGAAGCTGTACCGGAACGCCTGCCTCAGAGTACTTTACCGCATTGGTGAGCAGGTTCGTCAGCATGTGCCGGAGCAAGGCCTCGTCGAGCAGGATCGGGCCAGCCACGACTTCCGCGATTTCAAGCTCAATGGGATTCCTCCTCGCCGTGGCGGAGCGCATTTCATCACAGAGACGCTCGCAGAACCCGCGCACATCCAGCTTCGCGGGATTGAAGGTGATGCCACCGCTATCCATGCGACTGAGCGCCAGCGCGTCCTCCATCATGCGTGCGGTACGTTTCACATTCTCCGTGATGGCGTGCAGATGCTCCGCCTTTTGCTCAGCAGTGAGCTTGCCCTCGTAGTGTTCCAGGATCTCCGCGGACGAACCAATGATGCCGAGTGGCGTGCGAAACTCGTGGGACACGATGGAGACGAAGCGGGACTTCAGCTTGTTGAGCTCCTGTTCCCGCTCCAGCGCACGCTCCAGTTCCCCTTTGCGTTGCACTGCCAGATGCAGCTTCATACTCCTACGTTGGAGCCACCATCCCACGATGCCCCCGACGAGGCACAGCAGGAGCGCTACTCCTGTGAATTTCAGCATCTGCTGATTGCGGGGAATCTTCCAGAAAGGCGGCAGGGTGATCACTTGCGTGTGTTCCAGACCGGGGACCAGCACATGAATTGCAGCCCTCTCCACCGTCGCCTGACTGGACATCTGGCCTAGACGGCAAACCCCGGCAAACCTGGCGACCGTGCCCACGGGAAATGCATCCTGGGGATTGAGCCCAGGATGAAACATCACTTCCACCGTGCGTCCCTGCACCTCCACATCGACGATATCTTGTTTCACCCGCTCTGCCCAGGCTGGCCCAGAAGCAGTGCCTGCATACTCCCTGTACCCAATAACCCGCCCCGTGGTGACCACATACTCACCATGATACTTCGCGTGCACAGCCGGGTCCTTGTAGAGGAGCCCTGTTTCAAGAAGCAGCGGCTCGGGATACTTTCCCTGCCCGACCTTTTCCATGGAGGTCACGTTGAACCACGGGATTCCAGGAAGACCCTGCGTGCGGAACAGAATCACAGGCTGGTACGTCACCGGGATGCCGGTGAAACGCACGCGCTCACCCTCCTTCAGCCTCACATTCATATCATAGCCCGCGCGGATCTTTCCGGTGTCATCACGCAGATAGTAGGCCCCAGGAGCAGAGCAAAAGAGGACGGTGCAGGTGGCGGTCACCCGCGTCTGGTCACCTTTCGCGATGCGTTCGTGCATTTCTGCGAGGGTGACCACGGGAGGAACAGGGGCTGGGGCAGTTTCTTGGGCACACAAACAAGCTCGTCCCGGCAACAACATCCACAGGGCCACCGCCGCCAGCCACCCCCATCTCCACCTGCCAAGCGGTGAAGTCTTTGCATCGTGAAGATGTAGATGGAGGAGCAGAGCACGCATGACGGAGTGCGCCGTCTTGGGGAATCACGGCGAGGGCACGCCGGGCGGAGCAGAGGCATGTTTCATGAGTTCCGGGAAAATGTCACCCATGGACTTTGGCTCACGGCACACTGGTATTGTCCAGGCGGTCGGCATTCACGGGCGGACCGATATGGAAGATGCCCTCCGTGGTGCCGAATTGGTCCAGCACCCGCCAGGTGGCGGAGCCATCGATGATGTTGTTCCCCGTACCTGGAGTGCCGTAGATGGTCATCGTGCTACCGGGTTCTTCCAGGAAGATGACACCGGCGTCACCGCCGGTATTGAGGACGGTGTTCCCATCAAAGTTCAGCACAGACAAACCCACACTGCCGGGGTTGGCGCGGAACTCGATACCATCAAGCCCGGTATTGTTCACTACATTGAAGGCGACGTCCAAATGGAGATCCCCGCCGTCCATTGCCAGTGCGCCGATGCCTCTGCCTGCCACATTCTGTACCGTGTTGAAAGTGACCTGGAAGTCCATCGTCCCGTGACCCGCTACAAAGATGCCGACTCCCATCGCCTGTATCCCGGTGACGACATTGCCCGTGATAACACCCTCCGCACTCGCAGACTCTTCCGTCCCCACATTCAAGGAGTTCGTCTGCACGTTGGAAATCACATTCTGATTGATGTAGACGACCATCGAGGAAGTATCCCGGCCAGACACTGAAATCCCCCACGAACCGGTACCAGGAGGACCGAGATCCGCGATCGTGTTTTGGGACAACACCATGGTGTGACTGCTCGAGCCCAAAGCCTGCATCCGCACACCACCGCCTCCATCGACGGCTCCCGTGGTGAGAAGGTTATTTCTATGGATTTGGCTCAAAAGCGCTCCTGAATCCTCAGAGTATACCAATACGTGTTCCTCAGGGGCATCGATGACAGTGTTGTCAGAGAAATTCAGATCGAGCGCTCCCAGGTTCCGTGCGATGCCGTGGATCCCTATGTTGCCTGGATGCACCACGGTATTGTGGCTGATGATCGCGGTGAGGAGGGAGGTATCGCCCGCCACGGTCACGAAGGCTTGGTTCACGGGAGTCTGGATGTAATTGCCCGTGAGCGCACCCGTGATGCCCGAGGTGTCGAAGGTACGGAGCTCCATGCCGGTGTTCGCGGAGTTCACGATCGCATTGAAGTCAGATGCAAGATCGAGACCAGCAACTCCACGGGTGATAGCGCGCACCCCGCGATTGGCAGCGGTGATGGTGTTCAGATTCGCAAAGGCAACCGCATCCGCACTTTCGGTCAGCTCAATATCAATCGCCTGACCGGTGATCTGCGAGAATGAGTTTCTATTGAAACCAAAGAGTCCCACCGTGTCCCCCTCAGCAAGCACGGAGATGCCGTCACCAGTCACGTTAGTCATGACATTGCGCAACACGGACAGCCCGACACGGGCATCTTCGTTCGCATGGACATCCACCCCATTGGCTCCGATGTTGGCAAGCAAGTCATCGGAAATAATGCCGGCAACCACCGAGGCATTGGTCAGGAACATTTCATAAGCAGAGGTCCCTGTGTTCTGAAACGCGTTGCTCGTGCTCGCGAAGGTCACTGCGGCATCATCGCTGGCATTCAGCTCGAATGCCGCCGTACCACCACCCTGGAAGCGATTCCCCTGGAGAGTGAGATTGAGTACGCTGCTTGAGAGCGTGACGTTGATATCGTTGCCGACGTTGTTGACCAGCGCGTTGTGATGGATCAGCACATCCTGCACGGCGTCGTCCGTGCCACGCACGGAGATGCCCATGCTGCCGCTGGTGATGGTGTTCCCCCGGATCGTCCCCCCCGAGTTGAGGATGCCATCGGAAAAGACGTTCACACCGACATTCACATCAGCCAGACCATTTCCATCCACCAGATAGCGGCGAACGTTGTTGATGTTGATCCCGACGCCTGCGGGCGCAGCGGACAGGCCATCTACCACACGGTACGCCGTGACTCCGAAGAAGGGAATGGTGTTCGCATTAAAACCTCCCGTCAGCATCGGAGCCGGACCTGCTCCGAAATTCTTCCCGCCCTTGCCTGGAATGAGGCGTCCGCTTCCAATGAAATTCACACTGCCAGCGTTGGCCTGCACGTCCTCCGCGTATCCGGCTGGGGTGCCTTGGGAGTACACATTCCAGATCCGTCCTGTGCCATTGCTGTTCGCCATGGCGATGTTTGCTCCCGCCTGAATGGTCGCCATGGGTGCTTCGGCAGTACCATCGCCGGCAGCATCATTGCCCGACTGGATGCCGTTGCCCACGGGCGCGCCGTTGTTCACGAAAATGATGTCATCTTCCAACACGATACGCTGTGAGCTCTGTGAGACCACCTTGGTGACACGCTTCACACTGGTCTTGGATGTCGTCTTGGTCTCTGCACTGTGCGCAATCCGGATGGCCGCATTCTGCCGGTGCACCGGCTCCGCCATGCGTTCCACGAGATGGCGGCGGCGTGGCTTGAAAGCATCCTTCCACGTACGATCGAGCGGTATCTGCAGTTCAATGCCTGCGCTCCAGTTGCTGCCGGTGAAGGCCTCATTCTCGTGCCACAGGCCCGTGAGCACCACAGCCGGCACAGGACGGATCTCAAGGCCGGCACGCCAGCCACGAATGGGCCCTGTGCCGCGCTCCTGGGGACCAAAGGGCTGGTTCTCCATACTCGCATAGCCCCCGATGATTTTCACATCCATGTGTTCATCGAGTCCCGGAATGAGAAATCCCGCTTCGATGTCCCAGCCTTCCATGCCACGCTCGTAAAATTGAGTCGTGCGTGTTAGCGTGGTCGTGCGGAAGGTGGTGGTAGCCGTGGTTGTCTGGGTGACATCCTGCAGCACAAGATTTCCCGTGGCGAAAGGGTCACTCCCGGAGAGTGACGTATTCCTGCGGGTGCTGCTCGAGGTGAAGGTCTGCCGATCTACCTGCGAACCAGCCGACTTTCTTCCGCCTTCCAGCGGCAGGTAGTAATTGCCGCGCAGCTCCAGGTAGCGCGTACCAATCTCCGCCCCGAACCCAAGCTGCCAGAATTCATTGCGATGCTCCGTCCTGAGCATGTCGATGAAAAGACTGCCTCCGACATACCAGCCTTCCTCAAGAAAAGCCGCCTGCCCACGCTCGGTGAGTGCCGAAATCGGCTGATCATTGAAAAGATGCCTGAATCCGATGCCCAGCGATGAGGCATTCTCCCCCTCTTCGCCGATGCTGGTATATGGTTCCAGGAACAGATAGCTGCCGCCAAGTGTGCCATCGGTACCTATGGTACTCCACAAAGGCACATTTAAGAGGATATGTCCGTCCGTGTAGGCATCATTTGAATGCGCTCCGGATCCCAAGAGGGGCATGGTCCACGGTTCGTGAAGAGGTTGCGTGGTAGCGACGGGATTCTTTTCCACGGGTCCTGCAAATGACGGGAAGGCGAGGCAGCAGGCGGCCAGGATGATGGCATGGGAGACTTTCATGATGGGTAGGGTCAAGTGCCGGTTCAGTTTCCGGCGACCCTCCCACGCACCCGCGTTTCCCACCATACGCCCACCGGCGTATGAGGCCGCGTTTCCATACGCCTTCCGGCGTACAATGTTCGTCCGATGCCTCACTCACCAGTTGCGAGCTTCGTCATGGAAGCGAGAATGGGCGCATGCCGAAAATCGATCTTGCCCAGTTCCGTTTTCCAAAAAAGTCCCCCATCAAACTGCGGAAACTGCCCACGAAGATCAAGAGTCTGTATGCCGACGACGTGGACTACCGAAGCAAGCTGAGTTCCGTGCGCGATGACATCAATGAGATGCAGGCCCAGATGTACGCGCACGACCGCCATGCCATGCTGGTCGTGTTCCAGGCCATGGACGCCGCAGGGAAGGACAGCACCATCGAGCATGTCTTCTCCGGCGTGAACCCCCAGGGCGTGGAGGTGCACTCATTCAAGACTCCCAGTGAAGAGGAGCTGAATCACGACTTCCTCTGGCGCTCCACCACAAAGCTGCCCACGCGCGGCAAGATTGGCGTCTTCAACCGCAGCTACTACGAAGAAGTCCTCATCTGCAAAGTGCACCCCGAGATTATCCAGAAGTACCAGCGCCTGCCCGAGGCGAAGACGAAGGACATGAAGAGGCTCTACCAGCAGCGTTACGAAAGCATCGCCGACTTCGAAAAGCACCTCGCGCGCAATGGCACCCATGTGGTGAAGTTCTTCCTCCATATTTCCCAGAAGGAACAGGCGGAGCGCTTCCTTGCCCGCATTGAAGACCCATCCAAGAACTGGAAGTTCAACGAAGGTGATCTCTCTGAGCGGGAGCACTGGGAGGAGTACATGGATGCCTACGAGGAATGCATCCGGAAGACCGGAACGCCGGACTCGCCATGGTATGTGATCCCTGGTGACAGCAAGAAGAACATGCGCCTCATCGTGGCCTCCGTGCTCCGTCATGAGATGCGCAAGCTGCATCTGGAGTGGCCGCAGTTCCCGGAGAACGAGCGGGCCGCCATGGCACGGAGCAAAAGGAAGCTCGCAGCCGAACTCAAGAAGTAATCTTCCTCAATTCCGGATCAGCAGGGGGCACTTTCCGCTTGCGATTTTGTCCACCAGCGAAAAGTGGCTGGATGGAACTGGTGGAAACCAAAGTGAAAGGCCTGCGCTGGGAGACGGCGATCTTCATCGCAGTCACGCTGGTCTACTCCCTCTGGATCACCACGCAGCATACGGAGACCCTGGTGGGAGATGAACCCCGCTACTGGGCCTGTGCGGAGAACATGACAAAGGGATACCTGGTCACGGATGACAATCCGGACTTCGTCAACGGCCCAGGTTACACCATCGCCTTGTATCCCTATGTGAAGTTTGGCATCCCGCTCTATTGGGCCCGCATCCAGAATGCAGTGTTCTGCGCCCTGGCTGCCGCCTTCCTCTTCCGCACCGTGCGGACGTGGGCCAGCGACGGCTGGGCGAAAATTGCCACCGCGTGGTTCGTGCTGCACCCGGATACGTGGATCAATGCCAAGGACATTGTCACCGAATCGCTCACCTTCCTCCTCGTTTCCGCGCTGGCCTGGAGTTTCATGCGCACGCTCACGGCGAAGAGCGGTGCGTGGAAATGGGTGCTTCTCACTTCCGTCATCCTCACGTGGCTGGTGATGACGCGCGTGATGTTCGGCCATGTGATCACAGCCATGCTGGTCGGGTCACTCGGGTGCTGGGCCGTGTGGAAGAGCCTGCGCCAGACCTGGGGACGCACCGTGGGCGTGCTGGCACTCTCCTTCCTGATGTGCCAGCCCTATCTCTTCTACACGAAGGCCAAAACCGGTACCTACTACCGCTGGTCCACGAACAGTGGTGAACTCCTCTATTGGGCAACCGCCACCTCCCCCGGCACCAACGGTCACTGGTACAACTACGACGAAGCGCAGAACCTGCCCCAGCTCGCTCCCTACCATCGTGAATTCATCGCCCGCATCATCAAGCTTCCCGTCCTGGAGCGCGAGGCGGAGTTCACCCGCGTGGCCAAGGAGAACCTGCGCACCGCGCCCAAGAGCAAACTCGCCTACAACTGGGTGTGCAACGTCTGCCGCTACTTCATTGGCCTGCCCGCCGCATTCAAGAATGAAGGACTCACCACGGTGATCATCGTGTGCTTCCATGTGCCGTTCCTCATCCTCATGGCCGCCGCCGCATGGTTCGCCCTCAGACGTCCCTTTCAGCAGCCCGGCCCGCTCATTGTGCTGGCGGTGTTTGCCTGCATCTACATGGGGGGCAGCACCTTGGCGACGGCACGCTCGCGTTACTTCACCGTGATCACCCCTGTGCTGTGGGTGGTGGCCACGCCCTTGTTGCGGCGGCATCTCCGGCTGGAGATCCTGCCGGATGACGAACCTGCCAGGCCCAAGGTGTAAGGGTGGACGCGGAAAGACCCGGCACCCGGATGTAGCGCGATTCTATTCCTACCCCCTTGACCACGCGGGGTCCTGCACAATCGTTTCCGGTACAAATCACGCCCCTCCCATCCACTCACCTCCATGGGTTCTCAGATTCGCCGCATCATCCTTGTCCTTGTCATCTTCCTTCTGGTCGGCTGGATCTACAAAGGCTGGCGCCAGAGCCGTCCGGGGTATGACCTTTTTGACGCCCTGAAGGGCACCCCTCCCCCCACGGAGGAGACCATCACCGCACTTCCTGACACCAAACCAGCCTTGCCCAAGGGAGAGCTACCCGGGCTGGAAATGCTCAACGCCGAGTATTCGAAGCTGGCCGCCGCAGTACTGCCTTCCGTAGTCAGCATCAATACGGAATCCGTAGTGGCAGCACGCCCACGCAACATCATCGAAGCTCTCCAGGGTGGCGCCATGGTCCGGCAAAAGGGCCTCGGTTCCGGGTCCATCATCACCAAGGAAGGCCACGTGGTGACGAACTACCACGTGGTCGCGGGTGCACGGCAGATTGAGGTGACCACGAATGATCACACGACCTTCCCTGCGGAGCTCGTAGGGGTCGACCCATCCGTGGACCTCGCGGTCATCCGCATCCTAAGCAACCGGAAGGATTTCCCTGCCCTTTCGTTCGCCGATTCCAATGAGGTGAAGGTGGGCCAGATTGTCTTTGCCGTGGGAAATCCTCTCGGCTTCAGCGGTACGGTTTCACAGGGGATCATCAGCGCCACCCAGCGCTGGACGCAGGACAGCGCCATGGAGTTCCTGCAGACGGATGCGAACATCATCCCCGGCAACTCCGGTGGCCCTCTCGTGAACCTGCGCGGCGAAATCGTGGGAGTGAATGAGTCCATTTTCACCGGGAGCAATCCGACCCAGCCCCAGCAGCACTGGCAGGGCATCGGCTTGGCGATCCCGGCAGATGACGCCAAAGAGTCCGTAGATGCGATGCTGCAAAAGCGCACCCGCACCGATTGCTTCCTCGGTCTGGTGGTGGACCCCAATGTTGTCACCGTGAAGTCCCAGCAGGGAAATTCTCTCGGTGTCATGGTCACCAACATTGGCCAGGGCTCACCCGCACAGGGGGCAGGCCTCCAGCCGGGAGATGTGGTGACGCTCTACGGGGATCGCCGGGTGGAGTCCGCCAACCAACTGCTCCGGTTCATCCGCCGCTCGAAGCCGGGTCAGCCGGTGGAAATGACGGTGGTCCGCGCCGGCAAACTCGTGAAACTCTCCGTCGTACCCCAGCCGCGCCCCCAGCAACAACCGCAGGTGCCGCAGTTTCCGCAAAGGTAGTACAATGCGGAGGCAGCCGTCCGGCCGCTTTTGACGATTCATTCCTGGTGTTTTGCAGGGGCAATTCCCCTCGACAAAGCAGCTCTGCCGGGTTGCATTATTGGCAGGCTGGAACACATGATGCTTATGTCCCGAACCCGCCGCAATCGATTCCACCCGCATGGTGGAGCGCTTGGACCCATCCTCTTGATCCTGGTGGCACTGGCCATCAGCGGGGCGGTGTTTTTCTTCTTCACGAAGAAAAAAATCGACGCTCAGCGCGAAGCGGCCATGGCGGAACAAGCCGCTGCGGAAGCTGCGGCCCAACAAGCCGTCAACGCTCCCGGTGCTGCAGCACAAACACCCGGAGCCGGAACTCAAGCCGCCGGGCAGCCCGCCGCCGCGCCAGCACCCGCTCCCGCCCCTGTGCTTGGCTTTGCTCGACCCGTGGATGTCGCGGAGCAACTCGCCCGCAGCATGATGATCGGTGACTTGCCGGCAGCGGCGAAGATCATCTCGGGCGGCGATCCTTCCCAGGAAGCTGGAGCCATGGCAGCTCTGAACAAAATCAAAGAACTGGGCTACAAGCCAGTGCAACCCGATCTCATCCAGACCATCGGGCAAGTAGGGCCGGCGGTACGCCTCGGCATTCCGCTGATAAAGGCCGGCGGCGGCCAGGAGCAAATCCGCATCCAGATCGATGTGCAGAAGGATCCCGACATGGGATGGAAAGTGGGCACCGTGCGCCTGCCGAAGGAACTCGAACAGGTCATGGCTGCCGTCACGCCGCCGGTCACCGCTCCACCGACCATCAATCCTCAGGGAGGTGCTCCCATTCCCCCGAGCACGCCCGCTGCGAAACCCCTCTTTGTGCTGGAGGCACGGCCGGATGCCATCGTCTTCGCCAGCGATTTCGTGGGCCACCTGCTCAAGCTGGACTATGACGCGGTGAACCGCCTGGTGGACAGTGAGCGCGTTCCACCCATGAAGGTGGCTGGCCTGTGCATTGTCTTCGAAGATGGAAAGTACAAGCTGGCCGGTTCCAAGCCACTCGTGGTCACCGTGGCCACGGAGAACACGAGCTGGATCATCGCCAAGGTGCAATCCGACCTGCTCAAGGAGGAGACGGAATTCGGCCTGGAACTGGAGAAGAAGGGAGACGGCTGGCGTGTCATCGGCCTGAACCTCTCCAAGCTGCTGGCAGACAATGCCCGCTCCTCCACCGCCGCGGGCGTACCCTACACCCCGCTGGTGCAGAACCCCAAGGGCGGTGAGAGCATTGCGCTCTACTACGAGTACGATTCCGACATCCTCCACCCCCGCGCCCAGACCCAGCTCAAGATCATCGCCAGCATCCTGAAGAACAGCCCGACCCGGAAGATCAAGATTGGTGGTCATACAGACGCCCTTGGGGCAGATGCGTACAACCTGGCCCTTTCCAAGAAGCGTGCGGACGCGGTGAAGCAATTCTTCCTGGATGAAGGGGTGCCGGTGGCGCAGATCGAGACCATCGGCTTCGGCAAGGCAAACCCCCTGAGCCCAAATGTGAAGGGGGATGGCACGGACAACCCTGAGGGCCGCTCCCGCAACCGTCGCGCGGAAATCCTGCTGGATTTTTAATCCACGCGAAGAATCAGCGGTTTGCAAAGGCATCGCTCCCACTGAAAGGGGGGCGGGTGAAAGGTCGTTTGGATTTGCCTGCTTTTCAGGCAGGCCATCCCCTTTCCTTTTCCTTCAACCGCTCATGACCAGACTCACCCGCACTCTCCTTGCCGCCAGCTTCCTGGTGGCCGGCGTCCCTGCTGCGCTCCGCGCAGAAACTCCCAACTGGATCTGGGCCGCCGCCGATGCCAAGCCGAACCAGAAAGTCTTCTTCCGAAAGACCTTTGAGGTGAATCCGAGGGACACCGTGCGTCTCTACGCCGCCAGTGACGACTCCATGACCGTCTACGTGAATGGCAAGGAGGCACTGAAGGGCACGGGCTGGGACAAAATCCAGGTGAAGGACCTGAGCCCTTTCACCTCCAATGGACGGAACGTCATCTCCGTGGAAGCGGGCAATGGCGGCAATGACAAGGCCGGTCTGCTGGTGAAGGTGGTGCTGGAAACTCCCAAGGGCGTGCGCGAAGTGGTCAGCGACGGCTCCTGGAAGCAGAGCGACAAGGCGGAAGACGGCTGGAAGAACGCCGACTTCAAGGACAAGGAATGGAAGCCCGCCTTCGTGGTGGCCAAGCTGGGCGAAGGTCCCTGGAAGAAAGTCACCAATGACACCCTCGCGCAAGCCGCAAACCTCAAGGCTCCCGAAGCCACGGCGGTGAAGGACATCAAGATCAAAGAAGGCTTCAAGGTCGAACTCCTCTACAGCGTGCCCATGGCGGAGCAGGGCTCCTGGGTAGCCACCTGCTTCGACGACAAGGGCCGTCTCATTGTGAGCGACCAGTATGGCAAGCTCTACCGGGTGACCCTTCCTGCACTGGGCGGCAAGGCCACCGACACCAAGGTGGAAGCCATCCCGGCGGAAATCGGCGAAGCGCAAGGCCTCGTGTATGCCTTCGGCTCGCTGTATGCGATTACGAACTCGGACAAGTATCCACGTGGCCTGTGGCGCATCCAGGACACGAATGGCGATGACCAGTTCGACAAGGTGGAACAGCTCCGCGCCTTCCCCAACAAGGGCGGCGAACACGGACCACACGCTGTGGTGGTGGGTCCCGATGGCAAGTCGCTCTACTGCATCGTTGGCAACCAGACTCCGATCACGGAGCTGAACAGCAGCTGCGTTCCACAGCATTGGGATGAAGATCGCCTTCTCGCCCCGCTCATCGGTCGCGGCTTCATGCGTGAAGTGATGGCTCCCGGTGGCTGGGTGGCGAAGACGGATCCCGAAGGCAAGAACTGGGAGCTCATCTGCACCGGCTTCCGCAACGAATATGACGCCGCCTTCAACAAGGATGGCGATCTCTTCACCTTCGATGCGGACATGGAGTGGGACTTCAGCGTGCCCTGGTACCGCCCCACCCGTGTGTGCCACGTGCTCAGCGGCGGTGAGTACGGCTGGCGCTCGCTTTCGAAGAAGTGGCCCGTGCGCTGGGAGGACAACCTCCCCCCGACTGTGGACATCGGCCCGGGCTCTCCCACCGGCGTGGGTTTTGGTTATGGCGCGAAGTTTCCGCAGAAGTATCAGGACGCCTTCTACATCTGCGACTGGAGCTACGGCAAGATGTACGCCGTGCACCTGAAGAAGAGCGGTGCCGGATACGCCGCGGACTTCGAGGAGTTCATGGCTGCCCAGCCGCTTCCGCTGACGGACGTGCTGATTTCCCCGAAGGATGGCGCCATGTATGTCACCATCGGTGGTCGTCGTGTACAGAGCGGTCTGTATCGCGTGACCTATGCAGGAGACACCGCTGCTACCGCCAAGGCACCTGCCATGACAAAGACCGGCGGCGGCAAGCTTTCCCTCAAGGAACTGCAGGCTGCCACGGTGGAAACGAAAGCGGTGGGCTTCGATGGTGCTGCCGGTGGCGCAGACTCCACGGAAGCGCTGCACAAGCTGCGTCGCGAGCTTGAGGCTTATCACAAGACCGATGCCAAGGCCGTGGACTTTGCCTGGCCGCACCTCGGTCACGAGGATCGCTTCATCCGCTTCGCGGCACGCATCGCACTGGAGCATCAGCCCGTGGAGAGCTGGAAGGATCGTGCGCTTAACGAAACCAATCCGCGCGCTTCACTCACCGCGCTGATGGCACTGGTCCGCAGTGCCAAGGGTGACAAGGCGCTGCTGCCGTTGGTGCTCGCCTCGCTGGACAAGATCGACTTCGCCACGCTTAAGGGCATCGATCGTGAAACGTACGTGCGTGACTACTACCTCGCCTTTGCCCGCCTGGGTGAACCCGAGGCAGCGTTGAAGGAGAAGACAGCGGCGAAGCTCTCGAAGCTTTTCCCCACCAGTGATCCCTGGCTGAATGTGGACCTCACCGAGGTGCTCACCTACCTGGGTGACGCCGCGTTCCTTCCGAAGGCCGTGGCCCTCGTGGACACTGCTCCCACGCAGGAAGAGCAGATTGCTCACGCCATGAGCCTGCGCTTCGCAAAGAACGGATGGACGCCCGAGCTGCGCGAGCGCTTCTTCAAGTGGGTCTGCCTGCGCGCTCCCACGTACAAGGGTGGCGCGAGCTTCAGCCTCTTCATGCAGGACATCCGCAAGGACGCCGAAGCCGGTCTTACCGATGCCGAGAAGGTGGCTCTCAAGCCCGTGCTGGAAGCAAAGCCCGATGTGCAGACGCCCCAATTCACCTTCACGCCGCGCAACTTCGTGAAGAACTACACCATGGCGGATCTCGATCATCTCCTCGGTGTGGGTCTGGAAGGTGGGCGCAACTTCGACAACGGCCGCAATCTCTTCGGCCAGGCTACGTGCTTTGCCTGTCATCGCTTCGGTCAGGAAGGCGGCGCCATCGGACCCGACCTCACCAGTGTGGCCGGCAAGTACAGCGTGCGTGACCTCCTGGTGCACATCGTGGAACCGAGCAAGGAAATCAGCGATCAGTACGGCCAGCTCGAAGTCACCCTTAATGACGGCAGCAAGGTCTTCGGTCGCATCATGAACCTCGCCGGTGATCGCATCACGCTAAACATCAACATGATGGATCCCAACGCCACCCAGGCCGTGGATCGCAAGCTGGTGAAGAGCATGGAGCAGAGCAAGGTGAGCATGATGCCCCCCGGCCTGCTGAACACGCTGAGCGAAAGTGACATCCTGGACCTCATGGCCTACCTGCTGAGCAAGGGGAACAAAGAGGATCCCATGTTCAAGTAAGTCCTGCATTTTAGGCGGCACCTGAGGTGCCGCCTTTTTTGTCCCCAGTCATGACCATGCTACACCGATGGTGGCCAAGAATGCATTGCATCAAAGCGGCCTTTGCAGATGATGTTCCCAATTCTATGACTCTTGTCAGGCGGAAGCTTCTTCCTGATCTCAGCGGCGTCGCAATCGCCGCTCTCTTGCTCTCGTGTCTCAGCCTGCCACTGTGGGGCCAGAGCGATGAAGATGACATCCCTGCTCCCAAGGCGGAAGTGACCCTCCTGCACCAGAAAGCCATGGTGCGCCTGTACGAACCGGATGAGCGACCGCCGAAGGCCGTCTTTGTGTTCGGCTCCGGCGATGGTGGGTGGTCCGCCTGGGAAGATGCGGCCAGCCACTGGCTGCGGGATGCGGGGATCTATGTAATCGGATTCGATCTGCGTGAGTACGCAGAAAAGGATTATGACCAGCAGAAGCTCGGCCGGGACATGGCCACGCTGGCCAATGAAGCCACTACACGGGGCGGGGGCGATGCCACCACGCCCATCATCTACGGCGGGTGGAGCATGGGCGCAGTGCAGGCCGTGCCGGCAGGGGCATTCGCAGGACGCCCCTCGAGCTTGAAGGGGCTGGTCCTGATGAGCGCGGATAGCCGGGGACGGTACGGGTTGCGAGCCTCAGATGAGCTTGGCATCACGCCCACGGGACAGGGCACATTTGGCCTTTCAGACTTCAGCAAGAATATCGCCGGCCTCCGGATCGCACAATTCCATGGCGGAGCGGACTTCATGGCGTCAACGGCCTGGATACAAGGCCTGACCTCGCCGCATCAGCTCTACATCATGCCGGGAGCGAACCACGGCTTCGATGGTCCGGACGACAGCTTCGCGCCGCTGCTGCTGCGCGGGGTGGACTGGGTGCTGGGGGATGATGCGGCCGTGGCGCTCCCCCCTGAGCATAACCTTCCCTTTGGGCTCTCGCCCTTGTGGCCCGCAGCGGCGCTCGCGATGGGTCTCGCGATCTTTTTCATCGTGTCGCGCCGGCACTCCATCCGGGTGTTGGTACTCGCGGTGGCCATCATGGGTGCGGTGGATCTGCTGGAAGCCTTGTTCCAGAAGCCACCAGGGGTGCTGGCGTGGATGGAGCAGTGGGTTCCTCTGGGAGTGACGGAGAAGAGCCGCCTGCTGCTGCTGCTCTCCGGGCTGGCGCTGCTCTCGCTCGCGCGCGCACTGCGCCGGAGGAAACACATCGCATGGATGCTGGCGCTGGGCATGCTGAGCATCTCCGCCGTGCTGCACCTTGCCCGTGCGTTTGACTGGCACCACACGCTCGCGGCCGTAGTTTTGATTATACCTCTGGTGCGATGGAGAAAGGAATTCATCGCCCGCTCGGATGCACCCTCAATGCGACTGGGCTGGATCATGGCAGGCGTGCTTGCCCTGGCACTGTTCGTCTATGGCACCACGGGATTGCGGCAACTCAGCGAGCGCGGCAATTTCGGTGAGGCGCTCTCATGGTCCCAATGCGCCCAAGGCGCGGCCGCAGCCGTTGTGATGCAGAAGTCCGAGCTGGACCGCGATGGCAGCCGTGATGCGCGCAGCTTCCTGGCGACGTTGCGGGCCGGCAGCCTGGTGAGCGCCCTTTTCGTGCTGGCGCTTCTGCTGCGTCCCGTACTGAAGCGCCGCTTCCCTGAGGCCACCGATGAAGAGCGCGCAAAGGTAAAGAGCATCATTGCGACCCACGGCGCCGATCCGATGGATGGATTCGCTCTGCTGTCAGACAAACGATACTTCTTCAATGAGGATGGCGACGGCGTGGTAGCCTATGCCTTGTGGAGGAAGTTCGCCGTGGTGCTGGCGGATCCCATTTGCGATCCCTCGAAGCGAGCTGAGATGGTGCGGACCTTCAGCCAATTCTGCACACGTCAGGACTGGGAACCTGTCTTCTACTGCTCCCATGTGACTCATCGGACGCTCTATGAGGAGTTGGGGTTCGTGACTTTTAAAGTGGGTGAAGATGCGCGACTCGACACGGGTGAGTTCAAGCTCCAGGGCGGCAAGTTCCAAAACCTCCGCACGGCGCGAAACAAGGCGCAGAAAGCAGGCCTCACCTTCCAGTGGTATGATGCCAGGCCGCATCCGGATCATGGACTGGAGGCCCAGGTGCAGCTCATCTCCCAACATTGGCTCGACCTGAAGCACGGCGGGGAAATGACCTTCGACCTCGGTGCCTTCAATCTGGACTTCATCCGCGAGCACGGCTGCGCGATCGTGCGCAATCCGGAGGGCCGCATTGAGACCTTCGCCACCTGGCTCTGCTACGGTGATGGCAAAGGACGCTGCCTGGATCTCATGCGCGGGCGCAATGAGTTCAAGGATGTGATGGACTTCCTCATCGTGGAAGCCATCGATCACTTCAAGGCCGGTGGCGTGAAGGAGGTGAGCCTGGGCAATGCCCCCCTCGCCAACGTCGATGTTGTGGAAGGAGAAAAACTCGAAAGCCGCGAGGAGCGCGCCGTGAAGTTCCTCTTCGACAACTTCGACAAATTCTACGGCTACAAGAGTCTTTTCAACTTCAAGAAGAAGTACCTTCCCGACTGGCAGGGACGCTACCTGGCCTATCGCCCGCGCGTGAGTCTCGCCATGGTGGGCCTTGCCATTGCGGGCGTACACTTGCCTCGTGGCTTTGTTGGGCTGGTGAGATCATGAGCAACCATGGTGATGCCAACCGGCCGGCTGGTTTCCGCAAGTGAAGCACGCTGGCAGCGCGAAGGTGGCAGGAAAAGTGTGTAACGTCCGCCCCATTTTCCGGATGTTATCAAAGATCCGAGGGGGCTCGGCGTCATGCCATTCGTTCTTACTGTGACACCCATTGCAGCAAGTGTTCCCGCATGTCGCCGGCCCTGGACACAAGGCGCCCTTCAGCAATGAATTTCTCACGTATTCCCTGTATGAGAGTCCTCACACATACTCCCCCTCTGCTTGTGCTGCACATGGCCCTGCTCACCCTCGCCGCTTCAGGAGCCGACCAAAATTCCGAACTCTGGGGTGCCTCGGGAGAAAAGTGGACCCCGGCCAGCCGGCTCCCTGACTTTTCCCAAGCAGGATACCGCAGAGGCGAAGAGCTATACCGCATCCCGAAGAAGACCGTCTCCGTCAAAGACCTCGGCGCGAAGGGTGATGGGAAAACGGATGACACCAAGGCCTTCAAGAAGGCCATCTCCGGCCCGGACAAACTGGTTCTGATTCCGAAAGGGCGATATGTGCTCTCGGACATGCTGGAGATCACGGAGCCACGCGTCGTGCTGCGTGGGGCGGGTCCGCTGGAAACCGTGCTGTTCTTCACACGCCCACTCCAGGAGATCAAACCCGCCACCGAGCAGACAGGAGAAGGGAAGATGACATCGGTGTATTCGTGGAGCGGCGGCCTCATCAGTGCGAAGGGGGCACAACCACCCACCAAAGGCTCGCCAGTGGAGGTGACCGCCGAAGCAAAGCGCGGTGACATGAAGCTGACGGTAGGCTCGCACCGCTTCAAAGTAGGAGACGAGGTCATGCTGGTGGTCACGGACACAGCCGAGCAATCGCTGCTGCACTACCTCCATCGGGGTCAGGGAAAGGACATCCGCTCCAATTGGAAGAAGGTGAATTCCCAGGTATTCCGGGTCACTCAGGCGGGCGCCAAGGAAATCACGCTGGACCGGGGGCTGCGATTTGATGTGAAGCTGGAGTGGATTCCCAATGTCTGCCTGTTCAGTCCCGAGGTCACCGACGTGGGCGTGGAGGAGTTGGGCTTTGAGTTCCCTGCCCAGGCGTACAAGGGTCACTGGGAGGAGGTGGGGTACAATCCCATCGAGTTCACCCGCAATGTCGCGCACTGCTGGGTCCGCAATGTGCGTGTGTGGAATGCGGACAGCGGCCCTTTCATCTCCGGCTGGTTTTGCTCCGTGGATGGCATCTTGTTCGGCGCGGATGCCGGTCGCAATTTCGCCGGTGGGATCTCCGGCCATCACGGAGTGACGTTCGAAGGAAGCGACAACCTGTGCACGAACTTCAAGTTCGAGACAAAAATGTTTCACGACGTGACCCTGCAAAACGGCGCCATGGGAAATGTCTTCTCGAAAGGAAGCGCACCCGATTTCAATATGGATCATCACAAGGGTGCGCCCTACGAGAACTTGCTCACCGACATCGATGCAGGCGAAGGAACGCGACTCTTCCAGTCCGGCGGCGCGGGCGGCTACGGGAATCACACCGCCGCGGGAGCCACCTTCTGGAACATCCGTAGCAAGCAGCCGACGAACTGGCCGGAGCAGTACTCCCTGGATGCCATGAATCTCGTGGCAATGAACACTCAGGGTGCGGAAGTGAAGACGCCAGATGGCCGATGGATGGAATCCATCCCCCCAGGCAGCATCGCGCCGGCGGATCTTCATCTTGCGATGCGGCAGAAGCGTCTGGGCCCTCGTGCGCCCGCCACAGTGGCAGCGGCACCGCCTCGGAACGGTGGAGTGCAGCAGTGGAAAAGCACGGACGGACGAGTGATCGAGGCGCAGTTCGTCGGACTCCAGGGCGACCAGGTGACCCTGGTGCGGGGAGGCCAGTCGTTCGTCGTTCCGATGGTTCGACTGGCACCGGAAAGCCAGGTACAGGCGCGCAATCTGGCAGGATCAAATCCCACGCCGTGAATCATCACGGCTCCGGCCCCCCGGACCGCATTCAGGTCCTCTGCACGCTCAACCTCAAGACATCACCCTCGACCTTCACCACATCATCGGGCGGCACACTAGGTGCTCTCGTGCCAGTAAGTACATGACTCCGTCGCAAAAAATCACTTTTTTTGCGCTTCCGGGACGTCACTTCTCGCATGTAGCCATGATGAAGACTTGCTCCATACGATGGACCTCCTTGATGGCCGTATCGCATCTGGCCATGGTCACCACGTTCGCCACGGCGGCGGATCAGAATTCGGAACTCTGGGGTGTGGCTGGGGAAAAATGGACACCGACCAGCCGTTTACCGGACTTTTCCCAGGCGGGTTATCGCAGGGGCGAGGAACCCTACCGCATTCCAAAGGAAACCATCTCCGTGAAGGACCTCGGCGCAAAAGGCGATGGGAAGACTGATGACACCGAAGCATTTAAGAAAGCCATCGCCAGTGGCCCGGACAAACTGATACTGATCCCGAAGGGAAGGTATGTCCTCTCGGACCAACTGGAGATCCGGCAGCCTCGTGTGGTATTGCGGGGTGACGGCCCGCTGGAAACAGTGCTGCTCTTCACGCGTCCGCTCCAGGAGATCAAACCCACGACCGCCGCGACCGGCGATGGGAAGGCGACCTCCGCCTATTCATGGAGCGGCGGTCTCATCAGCGTGGGAGGCTCACCACCCCACAAAGGAACAAAGCTGCCGGTGACCGCGGAAGCGAAACGTGGCGACCTGAAGCTGACGCTGGCAGCACACAGCTTCAAGGAGGGCGATGAGGTGTTGCTGACTGCGACGGACACCTCTTCACAATCACTCTTGGCCTATCTGCATCGCGGCCAGGCGACGGATCTCAGCCCGAGTTTTAAGAAAGTGATCTCCCAGGTCTTCCGGGTCACCAAGGCAGATGCCACGGAACTTACGCTGGACCGGGGCCTGCGGATGGATGTGAAGCTCGAGTGGGCGCCCACTGTCTGTCTGTTCAGCCCCGATGTCATGGACGTGGGGGTGGAGAATATGGGTTTTGAATTTCCTGCCGAGGCGTACAAGGGCCACTGGGAAGAGGTGGGATACAATCCCATCGAGTTTTCCCAGTATGTGGCGCACTGCTGGGTCCGGAATATACGGGTGTGGAACGGGGACAATGGCCCATTCATCTCCGGCTGGTTCTGCACGGTCGATGGCATCCTCTTTGGCGCCGATCGCCGGCGAAACTTCACCGGCGGCATTTCCGGTCACCACGGCGTGACGTTCACCGGATCGGATAATCTGTGCACCAACTTCATTTTCGAAACCATGATGTTCCATGACGTCACCGTGGACCACGGGGCCACGGGCAATGTCTTCTCCCGGGGACGTGCCATGGACTTCAACATGGACCACCACAAGAGCGCACCGTACGAAAATCTCTTCACCGACATCGATGCAGGCGATGGGACGCGGCTCTTCGGCTCCGGAGGTGCTCCTGGCAGGGGGAACCACACCGCCGCAGGAGCCACCTTCTGGAACATCCGCAGCAAGCAGGGCGCGGACTGGCCGGAACATTTCAAGCTGGACGCCATGAATCTGGTGGCAATGAAGATGCGAGGCAGGGACATCAAGACTCCCGAAGGACGGTGGATAGAAACTATCCGTCCGGGTGGCATCACACCACCGGACATCCATCTCGCGATGCTGCAGAAGCGGCTGGCTGGTCGCACTCCCGTCGCCGCCTCCGCTACTGTGGCATCTCCCGCAGGAGGTGTGCAGTCATGGAAGAGCGCGGATGGACGGACCATCGAGGCCCAGTTTGCCGGGCTTCAAAACGACCAGGTGACGCTGTTGCGCTCAGGAAAGTCGTTCATTGTTCCACTGGTACGCCTTGCGCCCGAAAGCCAGGATTTGGCACGCAAGCTGGCAGGCGGCACTGGGAGCCCTTAGACCCCATGGGAATGTCGACCCGGAAGTTTCAGCGAGATTAAGAGTTTGTTTGCCTACCTAATTTCTAAAGGACGACTGTGTAGTCGCAACGCGTTGGTTCTGCTAAGAATGTCGGAGCTGGCAAAGAAAAATTCCACCCGATCCCACCAAGCTTCCTTTTCTGAGTTGAGGCTTTTTGACAAGATATCTCGCATGAGCCCTCGGTATGAGCAGTCTCATGAACACGTCCAGATCGGAGAAATGCGGGCGTCTTATCACCGCCGCCCTGGACCATGCGCCAGAGGATCGGGAGGCTTTTCTGAGACTCGCGTGTGGCGCAGATGAGGGCCTCTTTGCCGAGGTAAAGAGCCTGCTGGCAGCGCACGAAGCGGCCTCCGAGAATTTCCTGAAGGGGTCCGCAATGGCAAAACTTCAGCGAAGGCAGGGAGCGGAGGAAACGGTGAAGCTACAGGATGCCTCCCAGGATGAGTCATCCATCTTTCCCCCAGGTGAGAAACCTGGCGAGCGGATCTGCAACTACAAGCTCCTGCAGCCTATCGGCGAGGGCGGCTTCGGCACGGTTTGGATGGCGGAGCAGGAGCAGCCGGTAAGGCGGCGCGTGGCGCTCAAAATCATCAAACTGGGAATGGATACCAAGGAAGTGGTGGCGCGCTTTGATCAAGAGCGTCAGGCCCTGGCCCTGATGGACCATCCGAATATTGCCAAGGTATTCGATGCCGGAGCCACCGAGCTCGGGCGTCCATTTTTTGTCATGGAGTTGGTACGCGGGGAACGCATCACGGACTACTGCGACAAGCAGGAACTCTCCATCACGGATCGCATCGGGCTTTTCATCCAGGTCTGCCACGCAGTGCAGCATGCGCATCAGAAGGGCATCATTCACCGGGATCTGAAACCCTCCAATATTCTTGTGACGGTGAATGATGGTGTGGCGGTGCCGAAGATCATCGACTTTGGGGTGGCAAAGGCGACCCAGGGGACGCTCACGGAGCGCACGCTTTTCACGAGGTTTGACCAGATGATTGGCACGCCAGTGTACATGAGCCCTGAACAGGCGGAAATGACCTCGCTCGACGTGGACTCGCGCAGTGACATTTACTCTTTGGGCGTGCTGCTCTATGAACTGCTCACCGGCCACACCCCGGTGGACTATGCAACCATGGCCCGCGCAGGGGTGGATGAAATCCGCCGGCTCATCTGCGAAGTGGATCCTCCCAGACCCTCCGCAAAGCTACGAACCCTGAGCGAGAAGGACCTCACCACCACAGCAAAGCGACGGCACGCGGAGCCCGTGAAGCTACCCGGCGTGGTGCGTGGAGATCTGGACTGGATCGTGATGAAGTGTCTGGAGAAGGATCGCAAGCGTCGCTATGAAACAGCCAACGGGCTGGCGCTGGAACTGCAGCGGCACCTGAATAACGAGGTCATCATCGCCCGACCGCCCACCACGCGGTACCTGCTGGGCAAGCTCATCAAGCGCAACAAGCTCGCCTTCGCGGCCGGGACGGGCATCGCACTCTCGCTTGTGGTGGGGATTGTGGCCAGCGTGTGGCAGGCCGTGCGCGCGACGCGAGCTGAGAAGGCCGCCCATGCCGAGGCACAGCGTGCCACCGCCGCGGAGAAGCTGGCGGCCACCCGCCTGAAGGCGATGACCATCGAGCGGGACGAGAAGGAAACCGCGCGACGCGAAGCCGAGGCGGTTTCCAACTTCATGAACGAGATTTTTCAGCGCAAGGGATCCCCTCGTGAAGGACGGACCGTCACGGTGGCCGAACTCCTCGACCAGGCCGTGAAGAAGGTGGATACCGATCTCTCCAAGCACCCCGAGCTACAGGCCAAGCTGCGCCACAATCTCGCAGACAATTTCTACTCGCTGGGCCTCTATCATGAGTCGATCCCGTTGTATGAGAAGGCTCGGGAGTATTGCCTTGCGACCCTTGGGGCGGAAGACCTGCGAACCCTGGAAGTCTTGATGGATTTGGGCAGGGCTTATATTGACGTCGGCCGCAAGAACGAAGCGCTGAAGATTCGTGAGGAGACACTCGCTGCCTGGCGCAAGCGGGAAGGCGAACACCACTCCAGGACCCTGCTGGCGACGAGGGACCTGGCTGAATCCTACTACGCCTGTGGCCGCCGGGATGAAGCCCTCAAAATCCTCGAGGATGTCACTCCCAAAATTCGTGAGGCTCTCGGTTCGGACCACAGCTATACCCTGTCGTCCCTGGGGGTTCTGGCCATGGTGTTGCAAACCGCGAACCGGCTGGATGAAGCGGTGAAACTCCGGGAGGAAATTTATCAATCCCGGCTGCGCGTCGGTGGTGCCGAGCATGCAGACACCCTCTGGGCCATGAACATGCTCGCGGGGGTATATATGCTGACTCATCGCGAGCATGAAGCCTTGGGCTTGTATGAAAAGTGTGTGACATCGTTTCGCAAGAGTTACACCCCGCAACATCCCTGGACTCTGAATGCGATCACCGCCCTGGCGAAATGTTATGGATCCCTTGGGCGACATGAAGAAGCCGCCAAGCAACTCGAAGCATCCGTTCCAGATTCGCGAAAGGTGCTGGGCAACCGTCATCTGGACACCTCGCGCGCGATCTCTGCACTTGCTGAGTCCTTCATCAAGACCGGTCGTTACGGGGATGCTTTCGACTTGCTCAATGAGCTCGAATTCGAAGGATCCGGATTCACCTTTTATGCCATGAAGCTGCGGGCCATGATAGCATGGTCCGCCAGTGGATCCGATCGCGCCAAGTTCCACCAGCGTCTGCTTCAATGGGTCGCCGATACCAAGAGTGGCTACAATGCCGAGCGCGCCGCCAGGTTGATTTGCCTCTACCCGATTGACGACCTTTCCATGCGGGAAGAGATCCTCGCCCAGGCCCGGAATGCAGTCAATCCCCGGGAAAACAACAAGGGGCACTGGCCCCGATATCAAATGACCCTCGGCATGGCTGAGTACCGCAGCGGAAACTACCCTGCTGCCGAAGCAGCCCTGACAGCGGCGGTAGAGACTGCATCCGACGTTCTCAACGGCCAGGGGTCAAGTGTTGCGATGGGCGCCTCTTACTACCGGGTGATGTGCCTCTTCCAACAGGACAGGCAGCCTGAAGCCCATGAACTCTTCACCACCACCGAGGCGAAAATGAAACCACTTCCCCCTGAAGGCAAAATTTCGTTGCTCGACGTCGACATCCACTACGACGATATCGTCCTCTGGCTCGCCTACAAAGAAGCACGCGCCATGCTCCAAACAACGGCAACACCCACGAAAGCACCATGACCAACGCGTGCCCCACCATGGCTCATCGTCGCACCGGAACGCGCCTGTCATGCGACAGCCGATCGCGGAACCATCAAAGCTAGCCCCACAAGGCATGCCCGAGATCACCTTGTTGCTGGAATCGATGAAGCGTGGCGAACCCCACGCGGCGGACGCGCTGATGCAGGAGGTCTACGAGGAGTTGCGGCGGCTGGCACGCGCCAAGCTGGCACGCGAATCATCCGAGCACACACTGCAATCGACCGCACTGGTGCACGAGGCGTGGATGCGATTGGGTGATGCGTCCTTTGAGAATCGGGCCCACTTTTTCAGCGCCGCGGCAGAGGCGATGCGACGGATCCTCATCGACCGCGCGCGGCGCAGAATCTCCGCAAAGCACCATCCTGCAGCCGGACATGTGCCGGTGGACGACCTGGATATCGAGGCGCCTGGACTCGCGGAGGAAGAGGAGCTCCTTGCCGTTCACGAGGCACTCGATGCCCTTTCCCAGCACGATGCACGCGTCGCAGAACTGGTGAAGCTGCGCTATTTCGTCGGACTTACCATCGACGACACTGCGGATGTCCTCGGCATCTCCCCCGCAAGCGTGAAACGTGAATGGACCTACGCCCGGGCCTGGTTGTTCCGGAACATGTCGGCGCAGTGACAACCCCTGGAGCCAACAGCGTCTCATGCCTCCGTGGCACCTATTGAGAAAATCAATGAAGCCTTGTCCATTATGTATTGGGCACGATCTTAATTCCCGGTACGGTGCCCACCATGGCAAATGCGCGCGATGAGATACTTGAATGGGCCCAACAGGGGCACATCCCACCGGAGCATATGCGCAGCGCCTTGGAGAAGTCAGGCGCCCTGCCAGATGAATCACAGTGGAGGACCTTTTTCGACAAGGTGCTCCTCTCCATGGGCGCCGTCCTCTTGGGCGCGGGAGTCATCTTCTTCTTTGCATACAACTGGCAGGATCTGGGGCGTTTTGCCAAGTTCGCTCTTGTGCAGGCCCCCATCCTCGCGGGGCTCGCCGTAGTGTGGAAGCTGGGAATAGATGGTGCCCCAGGGAAAGCAGCGTTGATCACCATCACGCTGCTGGTGGGGGCCTTGCTCGCCTTGGTGGGACAGACCTACCAGACTGGCGCAGATACCTTTGAACTTTTCGCGGTATGGGCATTGGCCATCCTGCCATGGACGCTGGCAGCGCGATTCCCGGCCCTCTGGCTCATCTGGCTGGCGCTGGTGAATGTGGCCATCGGCCTGTACTTCAACACCACAGGGCGCATGCTTGGCATGGCGTTCCGGCCTGACAAACTGATGTGGGTGCTCTTCGGCTTCAATACGATCGCGCTGGCCGTTTGGGAAGGACTCGCCGCGGCAGGCGTCACCTGGCTGCGCGAGCGCTGGGCCATGCGCGTGATGGCCGTCGCCAGTGGCTATCTGGCCACATCGCTTGCCATGCATGACATCCTCGATTCGCCCCGGGGCTTCCCTGGAGGGTTGATCGCATGGTTTGCCTGGATGGTAGTCTCCTTCTGCGTATACCGCTATGTGGTGAAGGACCTCTTCGTACTCGCCGGAGGCCTCCTGTCGCTCATTCTGGTAGTGGTGACGGCCATCCTCAAGGAGACCCGCTTCGACTCCGCAGCCGTGTTCCTTGTCATTGGTCTGATCGTGATCGGAATATCGGCGGCCGGGGGATGGTGGCTGAAACAAGTGGCCAGTGAGGAGGAAAGCGCATGAAAACCATGACCAAAAACGAACTCTGGTCCCAGCTCCAGCATAGCGCCCTTGTCCAGGGAGCCATGCCTGAGCAGCATGAAAAGCACAGCCCATGGTTTGTGCGAGCGATGCTGGGTGTCGCGGGATGGATTGGAGCCTTGTTCCTTGTTGGTTTCGTCGTGACAGGGATGGCAATGGGCATCAAGGAAGTCGGAGTGTATTGGTTTATCGGACTCCTTGCGTGTGGCGGTGCAGCGGTCCTTTTTCACCTGAACCGGCGTGGAGACTTCGTGTCTCAGTTTGGCCTGGCTGTCGCCATCGCGGGTCAGATTCTGATGGTGGCTGGCATGTCGCAGTGGTGGGAGGATTCGTCGTTCACTGCCGCGCTGTCCGTCGTCTTCGTTCAGCAGTCGTTGTTGTTCTTTTTTCTGCCGAACTACCTGCATCGCGTATGGGCGGCTGGAACCGCCACGCTGGCCTTGGCCTTCGTCATGGGCAGGGCGGATCTGTATGCTCTTGTGTTGCCGCTGCTCACCGCCGCGCTGGCGGTGGCATGGCTTCACGAGTTCGAACGCCCCAGACAGGGGGACATGATTCGAGCCTGTGGCTACGGCATCACATGCACAGCATTGCTCATGAGCTACATGAACCCGGGTGACTGGCTTGACTGGCGCACTCACTCCAGCGTGCCCACGGACCTGGCGATCCTGCAGGTACGCAGGTACATGGGCCAGGGTCTCATCATCATGGTGATCATTGGTGCTGCGATATTGCTGCTCCGACGCGAGATGGTCGCACTCACCTCAGGCAAGGGGAAGGCAGCGCTCGCACTCGCGATCGTCCTGGCACTCGCCTCCACCCAAGCGCCAGGCCTTGCTCCTGCTTCGCTGATGCTTCTGTTGGGTTTCGCCAATGGCAATCGCGTCCTCACGGGCCTCGGAGTCGTGGCACTGCTCTCGTATCTCTCGTACTATTACTATGCACTCCATGCCACGCTGCTGGAGAAGTCCGTGCTCATGATGCTCACCGGCATTGCCTTGCTCAGCCTGCGGTTTGTCTCGCTTCGCTGGTGGCCGACACTCAAGAAGGAGGAACCAACCCATGCGTAAGTGGATCATCATCCTGACCGGCGTTGCGACGCTGGCCCTCGTGAACTGGACCATCACCCAGAGAGAAAATCAGATCACGAATGGCAAAGTCGCGCGCCTGGAGCTCGCTCCTGTGGATCCCCGTTCCCTCATGCAGGGTGACTACATGGCCCTGCGTTTCCAGCTTTCCAATGAAGTGCAGAGAGCGATAACGGAAAAAAAGGAAGATGCGCAGGATGGCCACCTCGTGGCGAAGCCCGATGCCAACGGCATCACCCGGTATGTCCGACTTCACGCAGGCGAATCGCTTGCCCCGGACGAGTTCCTCCTGCGCTATCGCGTGCGGGATCACCAGGTGAAGTTCGCAACCAACGCATGGTTCTTCCAGGAGGGTCACGCAAAGATCTATGAGGGCGCACGCTATGGGGAGTTCCGCGTCTCTCCTGCTGGCGAGATGCTGCTGGTAGCCATGCTTGGCAAGGATCGGGAAAAGCTCGGGCCGGCACTCCCCTCGACCCCATAATTGAGGTCTTCGACCTTGCCTCCACAACTGGTGATATCACCCACCCGTAGCTTGAAAATAAGCCCTCTCCAGCCATTTCCTGCGGGTTGGACTTTCCACCGGTGAGCAGAAGTTCTCCGGGCTCTCTCTCAGGAAATCGACCACCTCCGTGCAGCCTCGCAGAATCTCTGCGCGGTACTGCTCACGATCGAACAGGAAGAGCTTTCTCCCCTTCGCGTAGTAGGCCTTCCAAAGGGTGCATGCACCTTCATGCACCACACGCACACCGCGATAGATGCGGTTGCAACCCGCATGGCCGCATGCGCAGGTGAAGATATGGAAGTCACCACTGAGGCGCGTGGAGTCGAGCAGGTTCACTGTGCATATGGCCGAGCCGTATGGTGTCCCACCATCCACCTTCAGCGTGAGCCACCGCTCGTTCGGATTCTCCACCCGCAGTTCCAACTTGAGGGTGGACACCTTGCCGCCCAGCAACCTGACATAGTCCTGGAATGTGCGGGGAGCCAGTAGCGCGGCGTCACGCTCAACATTACGAGAGAGCATGTGCTCCATGGTTTCGGCAGGGAGAGGAGCGTTGGATTGCTGGATGCTCATGGAAAGGCTCCGGACGACGACCATCCCGTGAAGGGTGGGCTCAGGCCATGGAACTGCCAGGGCGATGGTGCTTTCGTGCTGACTCAGCAACCCGCTCCAGTGTATGCGGGCGCTCCCACCAGGGGGGAGTGCTGTCATGAAAGAAATGGTGGGCAGGGGTGGGTTCGAACCACCGTAGGCGTAAGCCAGCGGATTTACAGTCCGCCCCGTTTGACCGCTCCGGCACCTACCCGAAACTTTTTCAGCCGCTCCGTGAGAAGCGGGGAGAAGTTGGTACCGAGGAAGCAGGGTGGACGCAAGGGGAAAGTTGAGTTTTGGAAAGGCGTTTTGAGAAAAAGTGAGGTTGAGGGTTCTCGCCACCACCCGGAAGCCATGCTGGACGGGCATTTTTGCCTTCTGCCGTTCCGCAAGTCACACAATTGGAACGTGATGACAGGCCAGACGTATGATCAATTTGGGAGTCTCGTTTCAGGCTCCCGAAGGCGGCGGCACGCTCCCTGCTACCACCCGCCCTTGCCAATTCCGACAAAAGATATATGCTGAATGCCCTTTGTCCCCATGCCTCGCGGTTTGGGTCACAAGGGAACACTCACCCCTCCCCATAAACCGACGAGATGACAAAGCATCCCTATTACGACCTGCCGATTCCCAATGAAGGCTCTCTCCATCGCATGGAGCTCGAGCGTGACGCCTGTGGCGTGGGATTCGTGGCCAAAGTCGACGGGACCCGCAGCCATGAGATTCTGGAGCTGGCCCTCGGTGGTTGTTGCGCCGTAGTGCACCGCGGCGCCATGGAGGCCGACATGAAGACGGGTGACGGCGCCGGCGTGCTGGCGCAGATCCCCCACAAGATCCTGCTGCCGGTGGCCAAGGAAGAATTCGGCGTGGAGCTGGATCACCCGCTCGACCTCGCAGTGGGCGTCTTTTTCCTCCCGCAGGACGAGCTTCAGCGCATCAAGATTCAAACCGTGGCCGAAGGTGCCGTGGCAAAGCGTGGCATCCGCATCATCGGCTGGCGCAAGGTGCCTGTGAATGCCAACGAGCTGGGCACCAAGTCCCTGCAGACGATGCCGTACATCATGCACCTGCTGATGGCACGGCCTGAAGGCATGGATGACGGCCCCTTTGAGCGTGCGCTCTACATGGCGCGGCGCGAGCTGATTCTGAAGTCCCGCTCCATGGGTCTGGCGGAGTTCTACGTGCCCTCGATGTCGCACAAGACGATCATCTACAAGGCACTCGTGATCGCCACCGCGTTGGGCAAGTTCTACCAGGACCTGCAAGACGAGCGCTTTGAGACCTCGCTGGCCATCTTCCACCAGCGCTTCTCCACGAACACCTTCCCCACCTGGGCACTCTCCCATCCCTTCCGGATGCTGGCGCACAATGGTGAAATCAACACCGTGCGTGGCAACCGCAACTGGGTGGCCTCCCGTGCGAGCGACTTCGAGCACGAGTTCTGGGAGAACGAAGAACACCTCCTCAAGAATCTCTGTGCCGTGGGCCAGAGCGACTCCGCGAGCCTTGACGCTGCGCTGGAGCTTCTCGTGCTCTCCGGCCGCGACCTGACGCATGCCATGTCCATGCTGGTGCCGGCAGCCTATGGCATCGACCCGACCACCACGGACGAAGAGAAGGCCTACTACGAATACCATTCCTGCTTCAGCGAGCCTTGGGATGGCCCCGCCGCACTCGTCGCCACGGATGGCGTCAGCATCGTGGCCAGCCTGGACCGCAATGGCCTGCGCCCCTCCCGCTACAAGCTTACGGAAGACGGCATCTTCGCCCTGGGTTCCGAAGTCGGCATCATCCCGCTGGATGACCGCAAGGTGATCAAGAAGGGACGTCTCGCTCCCGGCGAGATGATCGAAGTGAACACCCTGAAGGGTACCGTCACCTCCAATGGTGAAATCAAGGCGCAGCTCGCGGCCAATCAGCCCTACGGCGAATGGCTCAAGGCGAACCGCCACGATCTCACCAGCCTCGCTCCCCATGCTCCAAAGGAAGAGCTCGATATCCTGAGCCTCTCCCAGAAGCAGGTCACCTTCGGCTGGAACAAGGAAGAAATCGACATGGCCTTCGCCCCCATGCTGGCGAAGGGCGAAGAAGTCATCTACTCCATGGGTGATGACGCGGCTCTCTCGGCGCTGTCCAAGCAGCCCAAGGTGCTCTTCACCTACTTCAAGCAGCTCTTCGCGCAGGTCACCAACCCGCCGATCGACCCCATCCGCGAACGTGCGGTGATGTCCCTCGATGTGGTGCTGGGCTGGCAGCGCAACTGGTTGGCGGAAACGCCCGAGCACGCCAGCGTGGTGCACCTGAAGTCCCCGTTCCTCTTCGAGAACGAGCTGGAGAAGCTGAAGAATCTTGAGAACTTCCCCTGCCGCGTGCTCGATACCACGTGGGCTGTCTCGGAAGGCACCATCGGCCTGCGCAAGGCGGTGGAACGCCTCTGCGCGGAAGCGGAGAAGGCGGTGGAAGACAACGTCCGCATCCTGATCCTGAGCGACCGCACCATCGACCACAATCGTGTGCCGGTGCCGTCTCTCATCGCGACAGGCGCGGTGCATCATCATCTCAACCGTGCGCAGAAGCGCATGCGTTTGTCCATCGTGGTGGACACGGGTGAAGCCCGCGACACGCACCAGATGGCATGCCTCTTCGGCTTCGGCGCGAGCGCGGTGTGCCCGTACCTCGCGTTTGAAACTGTGCAGGAAGTGCTGGACGCCGACAAGACGGCTCGCAAGCCGCTGTACACGGACCTCGACTTCGCCAAGCTGCTGACGAACTACCGGAAGTCGCTTGAAAAGGGCGTGCTCAAGATCATGTCCAAGATGGGCATCAGCGTGCTGAGCAGCTACACGGGCGCACAGATCTTCGAAGCGGTGGGTATCGGCAAGGAAGTGATGGACAGCTGCTTCACCGGCACGCCATCGCAGATCGCTGGCATTGGCTTTGATGAAATCGCGGAGGAAAGCCTCGCGCGCCACGCCGCAGCCTACACCACGGCGGTGCCGGAAAGCGGCCCCATCGAGCTTGCTGACCCTGGCTTCTACCGCCCGCGTCGTGACGGTGAGCTGCACAGCGTGACCGGCCCTGTCATCAAGAACTTCCACACCTTCGTGAAGTCCGGCAAGCCGGAGGACTACGACAAGTATGTGAGTTCGCAGCTCGAGAACCGCCCTGCGGCTCTGAAAGACCTCTTTGAGTTTGTGCCAGACAGTGGCGGCCCCATTCCGCTCGACGAAGTGGAACCCATTGAAGACATCCGTGTGCGTTTCACCACGGCGGCCATGTCCCTTGGCGCCATCTCGCCTGAGGCACACGAAGCGCTGGCGATCGCGATGAACAGCATCGGCGGCAAGTCGGACTCCGGTGAAGGCGGTGAAGACCCTCGTCGCTTCAAGCCGTATGAGAACGGCGACTGGGCGATGAGCAAGATCAAGCAGGTGGCGAGCGGACGCTTCGGCGTCACTGCCGAGTACCTCGCGAACGCCTGGGAACTGGAAATCAAGATGGCGCAGGGAGCCAAGCCTGGTGAAGGCGGCCAGCTGCCGGCCATGAAGGTGAGCGGCCTCATCGCGCGTCTGCGTCACACGCAGCCGGGCGTATCTCTCATCAGTCCGCCCCCGCACCACGACATCTACTCCATCGAAGACCTCGCCCAGCTCATCCATGACCTGAAGGAGGCGAACCCGCGCGCCCGCGTGTGCGTGAAGCTCGTCGCCGAAACGGGTGTAGGCACCGTGGCTGCCGGTGTGGCCAAGGCGAATGCGGACATCATTCTGGTCTCCGGCCACGAAGGTGGCACCGGCGCGAGCCCGCTCTCCAGCATCAAGCATGCAGGTCTGCCGTGGGAACTCGGTCTTGCCGAGACCCAGCAGGTACTCATGCTGAATGGCCTGCGTGACCGCGTGACGCTCCGTACAGACGGTGGCCTGCGCAATGGTCGCGACATCGTGACCGCCGCCATCCTCGGCGCGGAAGAGTTCAACTTCGGCACCATCGCCCTCATCGCACTCGGTTGCGTGTACGTGCGCCAGTGCCACTTGAACAACTGCCCGGTAGGTGTGGCCACCACGGATCCGAAGTTCCGCCAGAAGTTCAAGGGCAAGCCTGAACACGTGGTGAACTTCTTCAACGCGGTCGCTGAAGAGACACGCGCCATCATGGCGCAGCTCGGCGTGGCGAAGATGAACGACCTCATCGGTCGTCCGGAATTCCTCAAGCAACGCGTGGTTCCCGATCACAAGAAGGCGAATCTGCTCGACCTCTCCCGCATCCTTCGCGATGTGGGCAAGGAGCTCGGCCAGGATGCCCCGCGCATCTGCCGCGTGAACAGCAACGAACGCATCAACCACCACCCGCTGGATGACAAGATCATGCAGGCGGCGCAGGTCGCCATCAGCGACAAGCGCAAGGTGAACCCGCTTCGCTACAAGGTGAAGAACACGGACCGCAACATCGGCACCAAGCTGGCTGGCGAAATCGCCTTCCATCATGGCAACCATGGCTTGCAGCCCGGCACCGTGGAAGTGAACTGCGAAGGCAGCGCGGGTCAAAGCTTCGGCACCTTCCTCTGCGGCGGCGTTTCGCTGAACCTCACCGGTGAAGCCAACGACTACGTGGGCAAGGGCCTTTGCGGTGGCGAGATTGTGATTCGTCCTCCGGCGAAGACGCACCCGACCTTCCAGACGCACGAGAACAGCATCGTGGGCAACACCCTTCTCTACGGCGCCACGAGCGGCTCGCTCTTCGCGGCAGGCCGTGCGGGTGAACGCTTCTGCGTGCGCAACTCCGGCGCTACTGCCGTCATCGAAGGCATCGGTGACCACGGTTGCGAATACATGACCGGCGGTGTGGTGGCGGTGCTCGGAAGCTTCGGCAAGAACTTCGGCGCTGGCATGAGCGGCGGCGTGGCCTACCTGCTGGATGAAGCGGGCATGTTCGCCAAGTTGCACAACCCTGAGATGATCAAGGGTGGCGCACTGGAAGCAGAAGACGACGTGAAGGCGCTGCAGGCGCTCATCTACAAGCATCTTGAGAAGACTGACAGCCCCCGTGCCAGGGACATCCTGGATCGCTGGGATCACTTCGGCCCTCTGTTTGTGAAAGTATCACCCAAAGTGGAGCCGGTGGCGGTGCCGGGGGAGGATGAACCCCCGTCTGACGATACGCTTGGCGCCAAAGCCCAAGCCGGTGTCGCTGCGTGACGGGACTCATCTCCAAACTTGCCACGATTTGCTTCGGCAACGAGGCAGGGGCCACCGTCTGGAATTCACAACTCAGTAAAAACGCCCCTCCCGCGCTGGGTGCCACGCCCACGCAGGAGGGAGTCTATTTCTCCTGCTACTCACGTACCGCCCAGGCGGTGGATGTGTGCCTGTACGAGCCGCTGGAGCCCTCCCGCGAGACACAGCGAGTGCGCATGCAGCGGGACCACAATGACGTGTGGCATGCCTTCGTGCAGGACGCGAAGGCGGGCGCGCTCTACGGCTTCCGCGTGCATGGGGCATGGGACCCGCCGACGGGGCGCTGGTTCAATCCCACCAAGCTGCTGCTCGATCCGCATGCCAAGGCAATCCACGGCAGCACGAAATGGAATGCTCACATGCAGCCGGCCCGCAAGGACGGCACGCCGGATTTCCGCGATAATGGTGCCGTAATGGTGAAGTCCGTGGTGATCTCCGATGCCTTTGACTGGCAGGGAGACACCCAGCTCAACACGGCGTGGAGCGACACAGTGGTCTACGAGATGCATGTGAAGGGCTTCTCCGTGCTCAATGCCGCGGTGCCGAAAGACACTCGTGGCACGTACGCTGGCCTGGCACATCCGGCCTCCATCGAATACCTGAAGAATCTTGGCATCACTGCGGTGCAACTGCTGCCAGTGCATCAGCACGTGGATGACGGCTTCCTGCTGGCCAAGGACCTCACGAACTACTGGGGGTACAACACCGTGGGCTTCTTTGCCCCGCACAGCGAATACGCTGCCGCACGTGAACCGCAGAAGCAGGTCGATGAATTCAAAGCCATGGTGCGTGATCTGCACCGGGCGGGCATCGAGGTGATTCTGGACGTGGTGTACAACCACACCGCCGAAGGGGATGAGAATGGCCCGGCGCTCGTCATGCGCGGGCTGGACAACCATTCCTACTACCTCCTCAACGGCGACAGCCGTGTGGTGAACTACACCGGCACGGGCAACACGGTGAATGCCGCCTCCCCCGGAGCGCTGCGCATGATCATGGACAGCCTGCGCTACTGGGTGACGGAAATGCACGTGGATGGCTTCCGCTTTGACCTCGCAGCGACCATGGGCAGGCGCGGCGAGCTGTTTGATACGCTGGCACCCTTCTTCCTCTCCATCGCGCAGGATCCCGTGCTGAGCCGCGTAAAGATGATCGCCGAGCCCTGGGACATTGGTCCGAATGGATATCAGGTCGGAGGCTTCCCGAAGCCATGGCACGAGCTCAACGGCCGCTTCCGGGACAAGGTGCGGCGTTTCTGGAAGGGTGATGAAGGTGCGCTGGCTTCCTTTGCCAAGCGCATCAGTGGCAGTCAGGACATCTTTGGCCCGGCAGGCCGTTCCCCGCTGGTGAGTGTGAACTTCATCACTTCCCACGATGGCTTCACACTCCGTGATCTCTGGAGCTACAACCAGAAACACAACAAGGCCAACGGCGAGGACAATCGCGACGGCGACAATCACAACGACAACTGGAACTGCGGCGCCGAGGGCAATACGAAGGACCCCATCATCCTGAGTCTGCGCCGCCGCATGGTCCGCTCCTGCCTGGCATCGTCCTTCTGCGCGCTCGGTGTGCCCTTCCTCACGATGGGCGATGAACGCTGGCGCACCCAGAAAGGAAACAACAACGCCTACTGCCAGGACAACGACATCAGCTGGATGAAGTGGAGCACGGCGGGTGATGAAGGGAAGATGCTCGAGTTCACACAGAAGCTGATCCGCTTCCGCATGAGCCGGCCCCACTTCCGCCGGCAGATGCACTACAATGGCCGCATCAATCCGCTCACCAAGCGCCCGGATGTGACCTGGTATGATGCAAATGGCAAACCTTTGAGCCACGATGGCTGGCATGCGGCGGGCATCCGCTTCTTTGGCATGCTGGTCGAGGCACCGGATGCTCCGCATCGTGATGAGCCGGGTGACGGAAGCGCCCCTCTCCTGCTCTTGTGGAACAACGGCACATCAGATATCTCCTTCCCACTGCCTGCCGGACGCTGGTCGGTGGTGTTTGACACATCGCGTGAAGACAGTTTCGAAGCGACTGATCCTGTGACCAAAACGATGACCAGCGCGATGCGTTCCGTGGCATGTCTCATGCTGCTTGAGTAACTCTCTCCCCGGTGTGGATGCCTTCAGTGCATCTCCCTCCCCTCACCTCCCTGCATGCGAAAGACCAAGATCCTCGTCACCCTCGGCCCGGCCACGGAGTCCGCATCCGTCATTGAATCCCTCATCCGGCGCGGCGCGAACATCTTCCGGCTCAACATGAGCCACGCCTCGCACGAATGGACGCGCACCGTGTACCAGCGCATTCGCGAAGCAGCCACAGCCCTGGATACCGACGTGGCCGTGCTCATGGACCTCACCGGTCCCTCCATCCGCACTGGTGACCTCGCCGCTCCCTGGCAGCTCAAGACGGGTGATGTGGTGGAACTCCGCACGGATGCCACGCTGCCCGCCACCACGGAACTCTCCACCACGGTGAACTATCCCGGCATCACCAAGGATCTGAAACCGGGAGATCCTATCGCTATCGATGGCGGCATGATCCTGCTGCGCACCACCTCGACCAACACCCACCGCGTGCAGACTGAAGTGGTCACAGGCGGCGAAATGAAATCACGCCGTCATATCAATCTCCCCGGCGTCGATGTGAATCTGCCGCCTCTCACCCGCAAGGACTACGCGGACCTGGACCTCGGCGTGGAAATGGGCGTGGACTACTTTGCCCTGAGCTTCGCGCGTGAGCCGGCGCACATCCAGCACCTGGAACTGCTGCTGGAACAAAAGAACTCCCAAGCACGCGTCATTGCCAAAATAGAAAACCAGCAGGCGCTCAAGAACCTCGACGCGATCGTGCAGGCGTCCAAGGGCATCATGGTGGCGCGTGGGGACCTTGGCAGTGAATGCCCCCTGGAAGACCTGCCCATCATCCAGCGAGACATCATCGAGCGCTGCTCCTACCACGGACGCAAGGTCATCGTGGCGACACAGATGCTGGAGAGCATGATCGAGAACCCTGTGCCGACGCGCGCGGAAGTTACGGACATTTTCAACGCAGTCACGGAGCAGGTGGACTGTGTGATGCTCAGCGGCGAGACGAGTGTAGGCAAGTACCCGGTGAGCTGCGTGGATGTGCTGGATCGCGTCATTTCGAAAACAGAAAAGCGCTATCCCAGTGGCCGCTTCGCCAGTGACGCTCCCCTGAAAACGAACAAGCACAAAGCCGTGAAAGCCGCCGTGCAACTCGCGAACAGCATTCCTGGATCACGCCTGCTCGTGTTCACCAAGGGCGGCGTGACGGCGCACCTTCTCGCACACCAGCGGCCGGAAGCAGCGCCCATCTATGCGTTCACCGAGAATCTCGCGGTAAGTCGCGCGTGCATGACTGCCCGCGGTTTGTTCCCCTTCGTGATCGAGTTCTGCGCAAAACCTGCGGAGACCATCGAGCGCGCCATCACCTTGCTGCGCAATCGCAAAGCCCTGGTGAAAGGTGACCCCATCGTCATCCTCAGCGACGTGCTGCACGATGAACTCGTAGTGGATTCGATTTTGCTGAGAGAAGCGTAGAGCCCTGCCGCAACGCTCCGAACAAGCCCGTCCGCGCGATTGGCGAGACTCTCGGGAAATATTTTTTCGTCCCCCACGGTAATCGCGTGCACCGGTGATCCCATCCTTGAGAGGAGCGGTTGCGACGGCAATCCTAAAGGTCAATACTCCTCATGAATATTGCACTCAATTCGAATTGAGGCTGTTGCAGGTGCTCAGCCTCCAATCCGCGGCGCATGAACGTCGATGACTCGGGTTTTTTACAGATCGCTCCGTCCGTCTGGAGGAAGCATCAACATCTTGGTAGACCTGACGAGAAAATTGATTTATCATAATTTCCATATATGAGTTGCGCCATGCTCTACCAGCTCAAATCTATGAAATCCGAACCTGCTCTTCATGGGAAGTGCCCAAGGGCCAGCGCTGGTTTCACCCTCATCGAAATCAGCCTGGTCATCTCCCTGCTCGTCAGCCTCCTCGCCGTGATTTTTTTCGGTCTCGATGTTTTCCGACAAGGTTCCGATCAGGCGACGTGCCGAATGCAACTGGCTTCAGTGCAGAAGGCCGTTCGCTCGCACGCGAACCTGAACAACATGAAGTTTACGGATCCTCTCCCTGAGGACTCAGTGGTGTTCGGTGGTGGTTCGCCGCTGCTTGCCGTAAAGCCGGAGTGTCCCGCTGGCGGTCTTTATACCTGGCTGAATGCCGTCCCTGCAATTGGCGTTCCGTACGGTGACTGCACCGGCACGACCCCGATCCACACCCTGACTGGCAGCGTGGCTGACTGGTAAGGCGCCCCCGGTGGGAGGCTGCTCATCACTTTGTTTCTTCAGGTTGCATCACCTTTCCGGCGAAGAGCACGCCATTGGTTTTGTCATCCATGATGAAGAACAGGAAGGGGCGCTCCGCGAGGAAGAGCTTTGGCTCGGCCACCGGCAGCCGCGCACCCGTTGGCATCATGGTGACTGCTGTCGCTGCGGCTGCTTCCGTTCCCTCCTCCGCGACCTTCACCCAAGCCTTGTGAATCACCTTTGCGATCTTCAGGGACTCCTTGCACATGGCACCGAACTCCGCGTCATCGCTGAAAGCGCGCGCCATGCCCATGGCAGCCAGGGCATCCTCCAGCCCGAGTCTTGCACTTACTTCAAATCGCGGGAGCTGAACTACGACCTCGGGCTCGTTCTTCAACCCGGCCAGGATGGCATTGAACTTGTCTCCTCCAAGGTATCCTGATTTGAGCAGGGAATCTGCCTTGCGTGGGAGCACGATGATCATTGAGGCGGCACCACCTTGATACGGCAAACGCACTGCCTGCAGTTCGGCATTCTCCATGTAGGCAAGCGGCATGCTCTTCCGCATGGATTTGGCCTCAAGCGTCTTTCCCGTGGCAAGAGTGAAGGCGCGGGGCGCGGTGCTGTTGCCATCGAAGGGACGCAGCCATTTCGCCTTGAAGTACACGGCATTGGTCAGGACCAGCCGGGTATCCGGGCGGATGTCATCCGGTTTGAGCAGGTCCTTGATGCGGTCCCCCGTCTCCTGCGAAACCCAGGAGTTGATTCGAGTCCGCGAAGCGTCCGGCTGATTGGCAAAATCCACAGTCTCCAAGCCAGCGCCATAGGCCTTCTCAGTGAGCTTCAGGAAGCCCTCTTCAAAGGGTAGCCCCTTGTTTCCCCACAGCCGGTTCGCAATGCGAATCTCCACTTTCCCGGAAGCTTGCAGCGCCTTGCTCCACGCGCCGACCTGCTCGTGCACGCCGGGGCTCTCCGGCAGATGCAGCGCCTTCCGCATTTGTGCGAGGGTTTCCTTCTCCGCGCCTGCCGAGGTCATGGTCAGCGCGGACCAGATGCTCAGCGGCGAGCAGGCAAAATTCTCCTCACCACCCTCCACCTTATCCAGCAAGGCGAAAGCAAAAGCATTGTTGGATTTTGCAGTATCCATAGCATCTGCGGCGAAGGTTTCTCCAGGTATACCAGCACATGCCCACAAGACTGCTGCGATTCCTTGCATCCATCTCATGTGCCGGCGAAATGCAATCGGCTCCTGATTCGGTCGCGCTTTCATCCCGCCAGCATGCGGAACGCTGCTGTCACGAGCAAGTAAAATGCGGCTGCATCGCAAACCCGGACCAGCAGCTACTTCACCGCGACCGCCAGCACCGTCTGGAAGTTCGGGCTTTTCGCCTCGCGATCCACAATGCGCACTTCGATCTGTTTGAAGCCAGCGTGCTCCAGCATCTCGTGCATCTCCACTTCGGAGAAGCCCAGCCAGACATCGGCGTAGAGCACACGCGCCTTTTCGAAGCTGTGCTTGAGCAGATCCAGGATCACGATGCGACCGCCGCTCTTCAGCATGCGATGAGCGGCGGCGAGAGCGTTCTCTGGCTTCTGCGCATGATGCAGGGCCTGGGAGAAGATGGCGATGTCCACCGTGCTCTCCTTGATGGGTGGAGACTCAATGTCGCCGAGCCGGTAGTCCAGATTCGTGTAGCCATGCTCCTTCGCGAGCTTGGAACCGTAGGCCACCATTTGCTCGGAGTTGTCCACGGCGATGACCTGCTTTGCGTGAGGGGCCAGCATCTGGGAAAGGGTGCCCTCACCCGCACCGAGATCGGCAATGACCACCTGGGGCACGAGGTGCATCAGCATTTCACCAAGACCTTTCCAGGAGCGTCCCGGCACGTACTGCCTGCCGAACTTCCCGGCAAGCGCATCGAAATAGGTTTTGGCGGTATCCTGACGTTTGCGGCGCACCAGCTTGAGCGCGGTCTGGTCCCGCTTGGCCTCACGAAGCTCCTGCGCTGCGGCATCCAGCAGAGCCAGGAGGTGGGCGTGGTTTTCCATTTCCTTCGGCCGGGGGCTCTCCAGCTTGTAGAGCCGGTTCTTGCCTGAGCGCCTGTCGTTTACCAATCCAGCCTCCTTCAACCGTGCAAGCTGGGCGCTGATGTTACTCTGGCCCAGAGCGAGGATCTCCTGCAATTCCGCCACGGAAAGCTCCTCCTGGCGCAATAGCGCGAGCAGGCGGACACGGGTGGCATCGCTGAGCAGGGCAAAGGATTTGAGGATTGACGACACGGCAGTGAGAGGTAACATATCAACGTATCATCATTCGTCCATACGAAACAGAATCCACCATGTCACGCTCGTTTATCTTCTCCTCCGAGTCCGTCGGCGAAGGCCATCCCGACAAAGTTTGCGACACCATCTCTGATGCCATCCTCGATGCATGCTTGAGCGTCGACTCCAAGGCGCGCGTTGCCTGCGAAACCTTCGCCAAGAGCAACATCGTTGTTGTGGGCGGTGAAATCACCATCCCAAAGCTGCAGGACAAGAAGAAGGGCACCACGAAGCCGATCGATGAAGTGATCAACGTGGGCAAGGTGATCCGTGATGCCGTCCGCGGCATCGGCTACACGAACGACGACGACGTCTTCCACGCCGACAAGATTTTCATCAACAACTACCTCACCATCCAGAGCCCCGACATCGCGCAGGGCGTGGATGCCGCCGGTGCGGAAGGCAAGAAGCACGAAGAGCAGGGTGCAGGCGACCAGGGCATCATGTTTGGCTACGCTTGCGATGAGACCCCCGAGCTCATGCCGGCGCCCATCATGTACGCACACCGCCTCGGCCGCGAGCTGACGAAGATCCGCAAGGCTGGCAAGGCCGCCAAGTGGCTGCGCCCAGATGCGAAGAGCCAGGTCTCCGTGGAATACGGACCGGACGGCAAGCCCACCCGCATTGTGAATGTGGTCATCTCCACCCAGCATGCCGCCGACGCGACGCACGCTGAGATTGAGAAGTTCTGCATCGAGCAGGTCATCAAGAAGGTCCTCCCGAAGGGCATGCTGACCAAGGACACCGAGTACCTGATCAACCCGACCGGCAAGTTCGTGGTGGGTGGTCCTCAGGGTGACAGCGGCCTTACCGGTCGCAAGATCATCGTCGACACCTACGGCGGCATGGGCCGTCACGGTGGTGGCGCCTTCTCCGGCAAGGACCCCTCCAAAGTGGACCGCAGCGCCGCCTACATGGGCCGCTGGGTTGCCAAGAACGTGGTGGCTGCCGGTCTCGCCAGCAAGTGCGAGGTGCAGTTCGCCTACGCCATCGGTCACCCGCTCCCCGTGAGCGTGCATGTGGACACCTTCGGCACCGGCACCAAGTCGGATGACGCCATCCTCGACGCCATCCTCAAGGTGTTCTCCTTCAAGCCCGCGGACATCGTGAAGCAGCTCAACCTGCTCCGCCCGATCTACTCGAAGTCCACCAACTACGGCCACTTCGGCAAGGACGACGCAGACCTGACGTGGGAAACCACCAGCAAGGCCGCGGCGCTGCAGAAGGCAGCGAAGTAAGTTCCTCCCACGGAGTTCTCTTCGAGGCCGTGTGACTTCCGGGTCACACGGCCTTCTTATTTTGCGTCCAAAATGAAGGGAATCCGGCCTTTTGAAAGGGAAGACGAAGCGCCACCTCACGTATCTATCTCCCCTGAAATCTGGCCACGTCTGTGCTCTTGCGAATGCCCAACTTTACCCTCCGCTCCACCATCCTCCTTCTCGCCGCCGTGTCCTCCGCACACGCCGTAACCGACTGGAATGCCGCCAGGCAGGTCCTGAGCGAAAGCTGCTACGACTGCCACAACACCAAGAAGACGAAGGGCGGCGTGGACTTGAAGCGTCTGGATGCGAATCCGAACTTGGAAAAAGAATACGCGATGTGGGAGAAGGTGCGCGAGGTCATCGACTCCGGCTCCATGCCGCCGGAAGATGAAACGCAACTCACGAAGGAGGAGAAGCATGACATCCTCGAATGGATGGACAAGGAACTGGAAATCGTGGCTACGCGCAATGCGGGTGACCCCGGTCCAGTCACACTGCGCCGCCTCACGAATGCGGAGTATGATTACACCATCCGTGATTTGACCGGAGTCGACTTCAAATTCGCCAGTGAGTTCCTGCCGGACGGCGGTGGTGGCGAAGGCTTCTCGAACATCGGTGATGTGCTCTTCACGAATCCCACGCAGCTTGAGAAGTATCTCACAGCAGCGCGCAAGATTGCAGACCATGCGACCATTCTCCCCGGCACGGGAGTGGAATTCCAAGAGCAGCGCGTGGGCATGCGCGGATATGATCAGGTGAAAGGTCAGGCGCAGCAGGGGCTCTACGTCTGGTACCAGAAGATGTCCGGGCCTTACCTGCCGAAGGACGGCGAAGACTTCCGCGAAGCAGAGTACATGCTCGCGTGCTGGAAGTGGAAGCACAAGGACCTGACCGGAGCGCAGTCACTCGACCAGCTCGCCAAGGACACAAACCTCTCCCCCGCCTTCCTCGCCAACTGGTGGCGGATGCTGCACAACGAGAAGATCAAGTCGCGCTTCCTCGACCTGACCCGTACCGCATGGCACAACCTGCCGGGACCTGACGCAGCGAAACCCAAGGAAGTGCCCGCGGCGGTGCTCGCCGGTGCAAAAGCCATCCAGGTAGAACGCCGCTCCTGGAACAATCCGCTCAAGGCAGGCAGTGGCGTGCAGCGCCGCCAGCAGGACTCCGATGGGCTTCGTAGCTATCCTGCCAAGGTCGCCGTGGATAAGGGTGTACGCGAAGCTCACCTTGTGGTCGGAGACTTGGGCGATGGCGCAGGCGGAGACCTGGTACAGCTGAGCAATTTGAACGTACGCCGCCAGGGCAAGACCATCAACTATCAGCGGTTGCTGAAAGTGGAAAGTGAAGCAGGAAAGAAGCTTCTCAGTGAAATCGAGGGTGGCAAGCCCGCACCAAAGGGTGTGACGGTGGAAGGCCTGAAGAAGTACCTTCAGTCCGTGGACAAGACACTGGCACTCTATGGCAAGGATCCCCTCGGCAAAGGCGACGTCGCGCCGGAGGTCCTGTGCGTCCAGGCGCCAGCCGTGATTTCATTGCCTCTGCCTGAAGGCGTGAATGAAGTGAACGTGGCCGGCAAGCTCGACATGCGTTCGCCTGAAGTGGACAAGGCCACGGTGCAGTGGACTCTCGTCACCGGCACACCACCGAATCCTTCTGCCATCATCCCCGGTGTGCTCACGGTCTGGAAACGTCAGACCGAAGCTGCGAGAAGCACCATGTCGGACTTTGGCCGGATGAAGACGGCATTCCCCGACATGTTCGAACGCCGCCTGGAGGAAGTGGCGCGGAACTTCTACAACAACGGAACCGGGCCCGGCGTGTATTATTTCACCGATGAGCAGCTTCTCGCCCTGCTTCCGGAGGTGGAGAAGAAGCGCCTCAAGGGCATGCGCACCGACTGGGACTACGTCTGGACGGACAAACTGCCCAAAGAGAAACAGGCCGAGTACGACAAGCTCTTGCGCCAACACCTGAAGACCTTTGCCTCGATCGCCTGGCGCCGCCCTGCCGACGACGCGGAGAAACAACAGATCGAGGCCCTCTACAATGATGGCGTGACCAAAGGACTCGATCGCGAAAGCGCCGCGCGTGAAGTCGTGGCGCGTGTGCTGGTCTCACCGCATTTCCTTTTCAAGACAGAGCTCTCTCCAGTCGCGGCTCCCGAGCCCGAAAGCCCTGCGACAGACCATCCCGTCTCCGCTTGGGAACTGGCCTCGCGCATGAGCTACTTCCTCTGGTCTTCCAAGCCGGATGAGCAACTGCGCAAAGTGGCCTCTGATGGCTCGCTGCTGAAGCCGGAAGTGCGTGAAGCCCAGGTACGCCGCATGCTGCGCAGCCCGAAGGCACAGGCCATGGCGAAGGAATTCATGGGGCAATGGCTGGAGTTCAGCGGTTTTGAAAAGCATAGCGCGGTGGACGGGAAGAAGTTCCCCGAGTTTACGCCTGAGCTCCGTGAGGATTTGTATGAGGAGACACTGACCTTCTTTGCGCATCTCATTCGCGAAGACCGTCCCGTGCGTGAGATTATCAATGCAGACTACACCTTCCTGAATGAGCGCCTCGCAAAATTCTATGGCGTGCCCGGAGTGACGGGCGAGCAGTTCAAGCAAGTCAGTGTGACGGCACAGAACCGCGGCGGCCTGCTCGGCATGGGCAGTGTGCTCATCAAGACCTCGCGCTCACACCGCACCAGCCCAGTCCTGCGAGGCAACTGGCTCCTGCAGTCCGTGCTTGGCACACCGGTGCCACCGCCGCCTGCGGACGTGCCCGAACTGAAGGAACACGGCCCCACTCCCGCCACCGTGCGCGAGATGCTGGAGCAGCATCGTGCCAGCAAGGCCTGCTCCTCCTGCCACGACCGCATCGATCCGCTGGGCTTTGCCTTGGAAAATTTCGACGCGCTCGGCCGCTTCCGCGACAAGGATGAAGCCGGATTGCCTCTCGATACTTCTGCCCAGGTGAAAAGCACGAAGTTCACGGGCTTCGCAGGCCTGCGCGAGTATCTCGCTTCACACGAGTCGCAGTTCAGCAGCCAGTTCGCACGGAAGCTGCTCGGGTATGCCTTGGGTCGCTCCGTACAACCGAGCGACAAGCAACTGCTCAAAGCCATCACCGCGAAGACGATGGCCTCCGACAGTCATTTCTCCGCCGCCGTTCTCGAAATCGTGAACAGCCGCCAGTTCCTGAACCGTAGATATTAGTACCCCTTCTGTTTTTGAGATGAGCAATACCCTTTCCCGTCGCCGCTTTCTACGAGGTGCAGGCCTGGCCCTTGGTCTGCCATGGCTTGAGTCCATGCCCACCTTCGGAGCGACTGGTGTAAAGAATGCCACGGCGCCACGACGCATGGCCATGTGCTTCTTTGGCAATGGAGTGAACCCACATCACTGGGGCGCGGAAAACACTCCAGGAGGCCTGGAACTCAAGCAGACACTCAAGCCGCTCGAATCGCTCAAGGACAAGCTTCTGGTGCTTAAGGGGCTTTGGAACCCCACCACTGTGGAGGGGCCTGGTGGCCACTACCCGAAGATGAACATCCTCTCGGGCCTGAAGGTGAAGCAGACCACCACGGATGTGGAAGTGGGCGTCACCATGGACCAGATCATCGCGGCGCAAGTAGGGCGTGATACACCCGTGGCCAGCCTCGCGCTCGGCACGGAAGGTCCGAAGTACAGCACCGACTCCGGCTATACGTCCATCTATTCCGCGTATCTTTCCTGGAGCAGCCCCACCACGCCGGCACCGAAGGAGATTTACCCGCAACAAGCCTTCGACCAGCTCTTTGACGACGGCAGCAAGCGCAAGCGCGACAAGAGCGTTCTCGACCTCGTGCTGGGCGATGCCAATGCTCTGCGCACACGCCTGAGCCGCCGCGATACGCAGAAGCTGGATGAGTACCTCACCTCCGTGCGTGAACTGGAACAGCGCATCGAACGCGCGGAGAAGTTCAGCAAGGCGGAGACGAATGGCCAGGGCTGGCAACCGAGTGTGAAGACGCCCACCATGGCGCGTCCGAACCCAGGCATTCCCGCCCGGCAGGAAGAACACCTGCGCCTCATGCTGGACATCATGGTGCTGGCCCTTCAGATGGATCGCACGCGTGTGGCGACCATGATGATGACGAACGACCTTTCGCAGATGAACTTCGACTTCCTGGGTGTGAAGGGGGGCCAGCACGAACTCTCCCACCACGCGAATGACGAGAACCGTCTCGCGCTCTACCAGAAGAGCAACGAGTACATGGTGAAGGCCTGGGCCGAGACACTGCAGAAGATGCAGGACACGAATGAAGGTGAGCGCACCCTCTTGGAGAACAGCATGGTGATGCTCACCTCCAGCCTGTGGGACGGCAATGCTCACGATTCCACACAACTTCCTCTGCTCGTGGCCGGCAATGGCGGTGGCACCATCAAGGGCGGTCGCCTGCTGGACTTCAGCAAGGACCCGAACCGCAAGCTCTGCCGTCTGCACCTTGCTTTCATGGACCGCATGGGTGTGAAGCTCGACCATTTCGGCGACGCGGAACAGGCGATTGCGGAGCTGGGCTGACCGCAGACAGTCCACTCATAAGCGGTTGATTTTAGGCAGGTTAGAAAACCCGCCATCCGCCTGCCGTCCACTCGAGACTTCGAGGTTGACATCCGCGCTCTTTGAAAGAACATATCAACGCATCTTGATGCGTTGATTCAAACTACTGCACCCGAACGCTTTTACTCCATGAGCACCCGCCAAGCCGCCATTGATTACAAGGTAAAGAACATTGAGGAGGCCGACTTCGGCCGGAAGGAAATCGAAATCGCCGAGCACGAAATGCCCGGTCTCATGGCCACGCGTGAGAAGTACGGCAAGGACAAGCCCCTCGCTGGCGTCCGCATCACCGGTTCCCTGCACATGACCATCCAGACCGCGGTGCTCATCGAGACGCTGAAGGATCTCGGTGCCGATGTCCGCTGGTGTTCCTGCAACATCTTCTCCACCCAGGACCACGCCGCCGCCGCCATCGCTGCTTCCGGCACGCCCGTCTTCGCATGGAAGGGTGAGTCCCTCGAAGAATATTGGTGGTGTACCTGGAAGGCCATCATCTTCCCCGAGCAGAAGGGACCCCAGCTCATCGTCGACGACGGTGGCGACGTGACCCTGCTCATCCACAAGGGTTATGAAATGGAGAACGGCGACAAGTGGGTCGACACTCCTTCCGACAACCACGAAGTGGCCGTCATCAAGGATCTCCTCAAGCAGATCCACAAAGACACCCCCGGCATCTTCCACGAAATCGTGAAGGAGCTGAAGGGCGTGTCCGAAGAGACCACCACCGGTGTGCATCGCCTCTATGAAATGGCGAAGGCTGGCAAGCTGCTCATCCCCGCCATCAACGTGAACGACAGCGTCACGAAGTCCAAGTTCGACAACCTCTATGGTTGCCGCGAATCCCTCATCGACGGCATCAAGCGCGCCACGGACGTGATGATCGCCGGCAAGGTGGCTGTGGTCTGCGGCTACGGCGACGTGGGCAAGGGCTGCGCCGACGCTCTCAAGGGCATGGGCGCCCAGGTCATCGTGACCGAGATCGACCCCGTCTGCGCACTTCAGGCGGCCATGGCCGGTCTGCGCGTCATGCCTGTGGAAGACACCCTTGGCATCGCTGACATCTATGTCACCACCACCGGCAACAAGGACATCATCCGCGTGGAGCACATGGAGGCCATGAAGGACCAGGCAATCGTCTGCAACATCGGTCACTTCGACAACGAAATCCAGGTGGACAAGCTCAATGCTTATCCCGGCATCAAGCGTCTGAACATCAAGCCCCAGGTGGATCGCTACACGTTCCCGAAGGGCAACAGCCTCTATATGCTGGCGGAAGGCCGCCTCGTGAACCTCGGCTGTGCCACCGGCCACCCGAGCTTCGTGATGAGCAACAGCTTCACCAACCAGTGCGTGGCCCAGATGGAACTCTGGAAGACCCGTGAGACTCGCGCCGTGGGAGTGACCGTGCTCTCCAAGCAGCTCGATGAAGAAGTCGCCCGTCTCCACCTTGGCAAGATCGGTGTGAAGCTCACCGTGCTGACCCAGGAGCAGGCCGACTACATCGGCGTGCCGGTGGAAGGTCCCTACAAGGCGGACCACTACCGCTACTAACCAATCTTGTTGCAGCGAGTGCTGCAATTGAGGCAAAACATCATGAGCGGGCGGCCAGCAATGGCCGCCCGCTTCTGTTTTGGAGAAGGACGTGAGGAGTCAAGCAAGGGAGGAAGGTCCGTCCCCCACGTATCCTAACCTCGCAGCCCATCATTGGGGTAAGGCGAGCGAGGATTTCGCAGCTTGCTTCACTTCTGTAGCAATATTGGGACTGCTTGCGATGGACTCCAGCCCCTGGCGAGCCGCGGCCTTAACGTCTGCATTCTGCGCACTATGACTGAGCTGCGTCAGGGTCCGAATGTTGATCTTGGCCACATCGATCACTTGGGAGGCAACTTCCGGTGTGGCAGCACTAACGGCCTTTTCTGCCGCCACTTCGGTAGACGCCACCGTCGCTTTTACTGCTTCGGGTGTCGTGGTAGTCGACGAGGTGAGCGCCTCTTGTTTCTTCTTGGCCTCCACGCCCGCCGCAGCCACCGCCCTGTCAGCCGTGATCTTTACAATGCCACTCGTGGCCTCAACCACTGCAGACCAGGAAAGCCCACAGATGGCAGCGAAGGTGATAGTTCTTGGGAACTGAGTAGTGTCCGTATTCGCAAGAACGTAGACGCCAGCCGTCGCCGCCAAACCACCTGCCAGCAGGTACTTGCCTACATCCAGGAGGATGCTGGGCTGCTTGTCGAGATACCCAGGAAAAGTGGCGGCAATCAGCCAGGCAACGAGACCGCCAACGACACCGGCAACGAGGACGTAACGCCAATCAGTAGGAGTAGATGCAGGCATGGTGCAACAGTAGTGAAGTGCTCAATAAATCCGGGCGACCAGTGCAAAGTTCTGGCCTTTGCCTAGTTGTTCAGGATAACGTCACTCATGGAGTTCGCAGGGCCAGGGTTGGAATGTCGGAACCCTCTGGAGATGGGAGGGGCAGGTGAGAAAGGGACGCATCAAAGAGCCAGCGCAGCCACGAAGGCTGGGAGAGGCGATTCTGGGCAGGACCTTACCGTCGCAGTAGCCTGAGTGAGAACCGGCACACGCCCCAGGCAGCACGGCAGCAAGGGCGGGCTCGTCCCTATCATAAAACAGAAGCCGATTCACAACGGAGCGAACCGGAGCGAGGATGCGGTTTACCAAGGGTGGCATAAGCATCTCGGAATGGTTGGTAGGATTAAGAATTCGCGCTCAGCGGGATGGGGTGATTTCCTCGACGGTGACCGACAAGTGTCCATGGTTGTTGCCGTAGGTTGGCAGCGACTTGGCTCCACTCTTGGCAGGGTTGCGGAAGCGATTTTCTCCCTGCGTACCGATGCCTCCCGGCCAATCGTTGCAGAACAAGAACAGTGTGCCGCTCTCCACAGCGTCAAACTCCCGGCACCTCCCGATGACACGTGTGCTCGCTTTCGAATCATCCATGCCGATGGTGGCAATCAGGGTGAGGAAGCTCGCCCTGCGACGCTCTTCGCTCTCGTCTTTCAGCACGCGAAGACGCTTGGTCACGCCTGGGCCAACGTAGCGAAACAGATTCCATCGACCGGGCGACCTGACACAACGATCAAAGCTCCACCCCAACAAGCCTCTGGCTCCATCAGCCGTGCAGGGGACGACGTCATCTTTATAACATGCCGACTCTTGGGCCGAGATTCGATACCGCTTCCCCTTCGTAAGCCGAATGGTTGTCTCCACCCAAGGCACATTGCTTGGAACAACAAACGGTTTCCCCAAGCTCGATGCTTGATTGAGGACTATCGGCAGCTCAGAACCCATCGTAGTGAGGTTGCAAACACAAAGGAGCACACCGGAGAGAAAGACCCGCAGGGATCCAAGGAATGACATACGGAAGCCCATAAGTTTATCCATAGACGTTACGAATCCAGTTTAGTGATCGTCCGGCGATGGCAAGCGATATTTGATCTTTTTTCCATGAAGCCCCATTCCAAAGCCCCGAAAAACGATGTCCAGCAGTATCCCAAGAGAAACGTCCCCTCTTGAGCACCACCCCGACTTCTCTATTGGTTACGGCGAGGGATGAGAACCCAGCGTTTTCTTGCCCCATCGGCGTGCAATCCCAGAACACAAATTTCCCGAGCGAAACCGCAGTCCCGTTCTCCGTTGGCGTTCAGGAAGTGACAAAGTAAACACGCTCGACAGAAAAATGGGTGTTCGGATCGAATATTCGCATTCCCCCACTTGCGAATCGCCCTTCCCCCTACGTTATTTATTTGTTTATCGATACGTGCGAAATGCACGAAACACTTCCTGCACCTCGCATTTTCTCCATACACCTTAAATAATGTCCAACCTGGCCCGCATCGCCTTTCTGCAGCGACCTCGCACTGACCAGCTCCTATCTCTGAGCCGGGTGCTTCACGTGATGCAGCGGGTGTTGGTGCTGAAACACTGGCACGATGTGCGCAAGTCCAAGAGCTCAGGACCTGCGGCCGAGCCGGTGCTTTCCCTCTTGGAGGAGGCCTGCATTGATTCCAGCATGCTCGCAGCGCGTGCCTTGGACGCCTTCTTCACCACACGCTCGACATATGCCATGCGCGGACATGAACTGGACATCTGCGCCGAACATTTTGGCTATCCACATACCACGGGGTTTTTGAGCAAAGAACGGCGTGAAGAGCTGGATCGGCACATTGGACATGTGACCATGCTCACGTCGGATGCAGCGTTCCATGCGAGCCTGCGTGAGGATTTGCTTCGTTCACTTGGGCCATCGCGGAGGTTTGTTGCATGGATACTCGGAACGGAATTTCTGGATGGTGAAGAGGCGATGCGTGAGGAAGCGCAGACGCTGCTGGCAAACCTGCAGTCTGCCGCTGCCGAAGTGGCTGCACAGACACTGAAACCTGGCACTCTCGAAATGAGCGAGGATGTGGTGAAGGCCACCACGGCGTGCCTGCGCGCGGCAAAGTCCTCCTTTGGTCCCGTCTTCGCACGACTGATCCGCAACGCGGTGCCCACGAATCCTCCCGTGAAAGGAAAGCTGCCAGGCCTGGGAGCCTACGGCACGCTCACCTTCACCGGACGACTGGATGATCTCGACCTTCTGCTCAAGGCGCTGTCTGCCATCCAGGCATCACTGGGTGAAAGTTCAGAGTCCATTCGCATCTTGAACTGGCTGCATCTCTCGTGGTCGGAACTGCGACGCAAGGTGATACACGGTGCATCGCTCGCGCGGGTGTGATAAGCACCTGAAGGGGACACCAGCCCCCAAAAGGATGCTTTGAATTTCCTTCAATGTCCGACGGTACTCGTTTCGTCCGACGGAGAGGCATCCGGCACCTTCCAGGCGCCATCGTCGTACCACTCCAGCCCCAGCGGAGCGGCCATGGTGTACTTTTTCTCCGTCTCCAGAGGAATCTGCAGCGCCTGGGCGAAGTCGCGGTCATACGCTGCAAAGAACATTTCCAGCTCGTCGGAGATGTCGTACGGGTAGACCATGAAACAGACGAGGCGCTTCTCTTCAGAAATGGCTATCAACTGCCTTCCAACGACACGGCCTGCACTGTCCCGGGCATAGACCACCTGCTTGTTGGCCTCCAGGGCATTGGTAATGGCTGAGTATTGATTGCAGGCTCCCGCCCCAAGGCAGGAGCGGCCGTAGTCTCCCATGCGCAAGATCTCCTGAGGATCCTGCTCCACAGAAATCGTAACCTCCCCGAGCTTTGGGAACTGTCGTTTCCTGGTGAATCCGCCGATCCATAAGGCCGAGGTTGGTGAAGGGAGGGTACCAAGCCAATGACGGTTTGCTGGATGATGCTCTTTTGGCGCCGGCAAACCTTCAAGGTGTTTCCTCACAAGCGAGCGACCCTTCCGCCGATTTTCATCAAGTGTATGCAAGAACAAAACGGTATCCCCGCTTGCGCCGGTGTGTGTGAAAATTGGAAACATCAGCTTCAGTTCGCGCTGCACCAACTCCTGCAAGACCTCCAGGGCCAGCCGCGCCCACGCCTGAAGGAGTTCCACACGGTCGGCCTCAACCAGGTGCGGCGGTTGCGGCTTGGTGTTCGCGAGATGAGCCCGCAGGCGCTCCTTGATATCCAGGCCGTGTATTCGTCCGAGCGAAGCAGCTTCCACCATGATCGCCAGTTCCTTCAGCGAGCACGTTTCGGCATTGCAGGTCACCAGCGGATGAGCAGCAAAGACGTCCGCCACCCTCTTCGCAGCTTCTTTTTTCAGCAACCCCAGCAGCCGGAAGGCCTTCACAAATGCGCGCGGTTCCCTCAGCAAAAAGAAGAGGCACGCTCTCCTGCCAATCGGCGGGATCCAACCCGCACCGGCCCGCATGTCATACGCAAAGTCGAATGACCGCTCCACCTTCTTGGTCGCACTGAGCAACCTTGTGAGGTGGGTCGCAATCTTCTGGCGCTGCTCCGGCCAAAAACAGGGCAGTAACCGGAACAGCAAATCTCCGCGCAGAGCGGAATCGATGGTCTGCGCATTCCGCAGTGCATGCGCCCATTGGATGGCATCCCTGCCGATCTCGGGTTCGGTCTCAGCGCGTTTCGCATCGAAACCATATTGCAGCAGGCTGATGATTTCCCTTCGCGAACGTTTGTTCTCCCAGCGATTGCGTTTGCACCCATGCCTTGCGAATTGGAGGATTTCCTTCCAGTGCTCACGCAGCAACGCCCAGCGTCCAGGCATGTATTTTGCATCCTCTTCTCCAAAACTGGCAATCCAGAGGTAGAGCTTGATCGCCACCGTCGCAGTCCAGCTCCTTCGGGTGATACACCGCAGCATCTCCCACGCTCCGGGATAAAGTGATGCTGTCTTCCAGAGTTCACCGGCAGTGAGCGGTGCCATGTTCCACATCTTCGCGAAAGCCGCGAGCCGCGTGGCACTGGGGCAGCACTCCACCTTGGCGATATCCTGCACAAAGTGCCCTGTTTTCTCCGCCAGATGGAGGGTACCCGCAAGCCATCTCCATGGGAGGCCCTTTACCAGACCATCGACGGCCCATCGCAACCTTGCCGCCATGTCCAGGGGCTTGGAGATATGCAGCACGGTGGCGATCAGCCGATGGGTACCAGGCTTCGGAGTGTGCTTCCAGCCATCCAATTGCAGAATCGTATCCAGCAACAACCTGGCGTGGCCAGTTTGCTCGATTGGCAGCAGCGCCATCCATTGAGCGCCGGCCACCCCGTGAGATACGAGACGGCACAGATCACCTTCTTCCTGAAGAAGGATCGGCAGGCTCAGAAACTGAGCCTGCATCTTCCGGATGTCCTCCCACAATACGTCCCCGGATACAAATGGCAGCAACCTTCGCGCGAAACGCGCATCCCACCCTGCATCGCGCATGTCCAACGCCTTGCCAAAACGCGCCAGGGCAAACACATCCGGGCAGAATGCCCCGTCCCTCTCGGGCGAGAGCTTCTCAGCGGAGGCCGGCAGCACGCGCTGCTTCACCAAGGGCGCGATAGCCTTGTTCCAGTGGTGACTCATCTCCACCAGCCAATGGCGCAGCACCTCACGATCGGAAATCCACGGACGCGCATCCCTGCCTTCTCCGAATCTCGGAGTCCAGCAAGGTCCACGCCCTTCAGACGATGGAACAAGGGCCAGGATACGGAGCAGCGAGGTCAGAGTAGCGACATCCCGTTTGGCACCTGCCAGAGCCTGCCAATCCTGCGCCAGAGGGAAGGCGCTGGTGGAGTGCAAACGCAAGGGCGCCTTGTCCAGAGGTCGTCGGACGACGCAGACAGGCGCATGAGATTTTTGGGAGCGCGGCACTTGAGGGGATGCCAGCTCAAGAAGGTCTAGCCGTCCGGCATCACGCAGGAGCGGCGGGCACATAGGATGCATAGGTAAGTCAAAGTCAGGTGCACATGGAAGGGAGCGCCGGGACATGAGCATGCCTTATGGCATAGCTCTGCCGGACGTGGATGACTGCGGACGATCTGCCGCAATCCAGAATCATGAGTCGGCTGCTCGCGCCTCACATGGCGCGGACACAGCCTTCCCTTTTCAAGCGTTGCGGGTCTTTAGCCGCAACTGCTTGATGCACCAAAACTGAAGCTGTGCATCGAGTAGAACATGAGCAGAGATTGCCACAGCTTTGCGCTATTGCAAGGGCATCGATATTGCCGCGGCAGGAGTAAGTCAGTCCGGAGTCCCCTGAAGTGGACACAGAAAAGCTTTCTCATTCCACCGCTCCCGGCTTGCATGGATGCTCAAGGCGCGAAAGACTGTTGGATGCCAGACGCTCCCTCCCGGCTCAACCCAGTTTTCCTGCGCCTTTATCGCGCCGGGATACTTGTGGCCATTGCCTGGCTCATGCACAGCCAGCATCGCTGGTTCATGGCACAGGAGGGCAGCACCCTGGATGTCTCCCGTATCCGTGACTTTTATCCCAATGCGGCATCCCTCGGACCGCGGGATCCCGACACGGGCGTGCAGCGGGTGCTGGACGGGTCCGGTATTGTGCTGGGCATGGTGGCGCAAACCACGCCTCTCTCTGACAAGATCATTGGCTACTCCGGGCCCACGAATACGCTCATCGCCTGTGACGCGCAGGGAAAGGTCATTGGCGTGCGTGTGCTGCGCAGCGATGACACACCGGATCACATGGCGGAGATCATTCGCCACCGTCCCTTTTTCAATTCCTTCAAGGGACTCAAGCTGGGCGATACTTCCAGCCGTCCCAAGGTTGATGCGGTAAGCGGAGCCACCCTGACCAGTACTGCGATAGCGGAAGGCGTGTTGCGACGTCTCGGCCAGCAGGGAACCTCGCTGCGCTTTCCTGATGCCATCACGCTGGAGGAAGTGAAGACCCTGGTACCCGAAGCCGCGACACTGACACCGGCCAAAGACCGTGCCGGTATGCAGGATGTCAAAGATACCGCGGGCAAAGTCCTCGCCCTGGTTACGCGCACCTCTCCAGCCAGTGACGCCATTGTGGGATACAAGGGGCCCGCGGATACACTCATGGTGCTGGACCCTGCAGGTGAAAAGCTGGTGGGCATCCGCCTGCGCAAGAGTTTTGATACCAAGGACTATGTCGCAGATATGGCAGCGGACAGCTACTTCATGAATCTCTTCAACGGGATGAGCATGCAGAAGCTGGGCACGCTCGATTTCGCGGAAGCCAAAGTGGAAGGCGTATCCGGAGCCACGGAAACCAGCTGGGCACTTGCCGAAGGACTGAAGCGTCGCGCCGCGCAACTCGCCACCGCAGCCACGCCCGCGCCACCATGGTACACGCGCATCACCTGGAAAGCAGCGGACTGGGGGATGCTGGTGGTGCTCATCGTTTCACTGCTCATGACTTTCACTTCCCTGCGTGGGAAGCGCTGGATGCGCTGGGTGCATCACGCGCTGCTCATCGGCTATGCCGGCCTCTTCAGCGGCGCCATGATTTCGCAGGGTCTGTTTGTGGGCTGGGCAAGGCACGGGGTTGCATGGCAATCGGCACCCATGCTCGTGCTCGTGGCGGCCCTGGCATTGATCACTCCCTGGCTGTGGCGCCGTGGCTTCTACTGCCACCACTACTGCCCGCATGGAGCGCTGCAGCAGGTGCTGGCGCATCGCTTGAAATGGCAGCTCAAGGTACCGCACAAGCTGGGCAAGGCGCTGGAGAAGGTGCCGTGGCTGTTGCTCATCTTCATCCTCGTAGTCGCCATGTTCGGACTCGAGGTGAATGTGAATGCGCTGGAGCCCTTTGATGCGTGGCTGTTCCGCGTAGCAGGCTGGGGCACGATCACCGTCGCCATAACAGGACTGGTGGCCTCGTTATTCGTCCCCATGGCGTATTGTCGTTATGGATGCCCCACAGGCGCGCTGCTCAAGTTTGTGCGTTATGCAGGTCATGGCGACGCCTTCGGGAAACGCGACGTTGCAGCGCTGGTGCTGGTCTTCGCCGCCGTCGGCATGCTCTACATCTCTCGCATGTAGAGCGGCAGCAATGCAATTCCGACCATGCTCCGCGGACGCAAACTTCTGAAGCTGCTGATCATGACGGCCACGATGACCGTGGTGCTGTTCTTGATTCCCGACTGTCCCCGGAACAACCGCCTGCCTCAGGCCAGCGGACCCACCATGGGAACAAGCTGGCATCTTACTCTTGCAGAAGGCAACACGGAGACTGCCTCCAAGATGGTGCAGTCGCGGCTGGATACCCTAGAAGCCCTGTTCACGAACTGGCGAGAAAACTCTGCGGTGTCGCGCTTCAATGCTTCACGCAGCACCGACTGGCAGGCTGTACCTCGCGAACTGGCTGAAGTGATGATCTTCGCGCAACGCCTCAGCAAGGAGACGCATGGTGCGTTTGATGTGACCGCATCGCCACTCATCGAACTCTGGGGATTCGGCGTGAAGAAATCGACACACGCTATTCCTGCCGATGACGCCATTGCCGCAGCGAGGGCACGCGTGGGCTGGCAGAAGGTCGAAGTGCAATTGGATCCACCGATGCTGCGCAAGGCGCAGGCAGATGTAGAAATCAATGTCTCCGGTCTGGTGGAGGGATATGCCGTCGATGATCTCGTGAAGCGACTTCATGACACAGGCCACCCAAACTTCCTTCTGGATGTGGGCGGTGAACTCTACGCCAGCGGCATGAAGCCTGACGGCTCACCGTGGCAGGTGGGAGTGCAACAACCTGACGCGGACAAGGGTGTGGTGACCGGCGCGGTGCCACTGCAGGACAAGGCTCTCTCCACCTCCGGCACCTATCAGCAGTTCTTCGAGATCGATGGAAAGCGCTACCCACATGTGCTGGATGCACGCACCGGTCGCCCGGTGACTCACTCGCTGGTTTCGGTGTCCGTGATTTCCAACTCTTGCTTTGAGGCGGACTCATGGACTACGACCCTGCTCATTCTCGGGCTGAAGGAAGGCAAAGAAACCGCCGCGAGGCTTGGAATTGACGCGTTGTTCATCGAGCAAGCAGGAGCACATCCCCGGTAAGAGCATTGGTCAGATGCATTGACGTGCCGTGGATTTTCGCTACGGAAACCCGGTGAGCGAAGTTCCCAAAGAGCCATCCAAAACAGCATCCACCAGCGCGCCTGATTCCACTCAAATGGCCGGAGGAATCCTGAAGGAAGCCCGCGCCCGGCAGACCTTGGACAAGGATTGGGATCCCATCTCACCGCCACCCATCGATGGCGTGTATGTGAAAGATGTGAAGAACGTCATCTACCGCGGCGGCGTGCTCACGGAACTCTATCGACCGGAGTGGTTTGCCGAGGAATCCTTCCCCATAGGCCATGTGGTACACGTCTCACTGCTGCCCGGCCTGGTGACGCAGTGGCACTGCCACCATGTGCAGCGCGACATTGTTTTTCCCGTCAGAGGATTTCTTCGCATCGGCCTGTACGATGCACGCCAGGACTCCCCCACCCAGGGCAAATCCTTTGCCATGAATTTCAATCTACACCGTCCCCGGTACCTGCACATCCCACCCGGCGTGTGGCATTCCTTGAAAAACATCGGCACGGATGAGGCCGTATACATCGTGCTCAATGATGTGCCCTTTGAATACGAAAATCCAGACGACTGGACGCTGGCCCCGGATTCGCCCGCGCTGCCGTCAGGACTGCTCTGAGAAGACCTTTCTACGCACTGCATGCCCCCTCTCCAAGAACCGCGCGTTGCAACGCCTCCATTCACGCTGACCTTGCTGACCAAGGACACCGCGTGGGCGGCGGCTGCGGACGCCGCCGGTGTGACTCGTGTGGGAGTCGATATTGAGCGCATGGGCAAGATCCAGCGTCAGGGCTTCGTTCCCGATGCCCGCATTTCCGACCACACGCTGGCGGATTTGATCCCCATCGCCAAAGTCCTGCACCACGCACGCGCGTTTGTGCGCATCAATCCTCTTCACTCCACGACCCGTGAGGAGGTGGAGCGAGCCCTTCAAGCGGGCGCCCGGTCTCTCATGCTGCCTCAGTTTCGCAATGCCTCGGAGGTACGGGAGTTTGTGGGCATGGTGGCGGGGCGTGCGGAAACGTTGCTCCTGCTGGAAACAAAAGAGTGCCTTGAGGATCTGGATGCCATCTTTGCCATCGCCGAAGTAGATGAAGTGATGGTCGGGCTCAATGATCTCAGCCTGGCCCTCGGCATGAGGCATCCGATGCAACTGGTAGCTTCGCCAACGCTGGATGACATCGCTGCTCGTGCGAGGAAAGCAGGACGCGCCTTTGGATTTGGAGGCGTGGCCAGCCCGGACGTGTCGGAATCCGTGCCTGTGCCACCTGATCTGGTGCTGGCCCGTCACGCCGCCCTGGGCTCCCACTCCGCGTGGATTGCCCGGAGCTTTCACAAGAGATTGACTCCAAACACCTTTGGTGACGCGGTGCGCAGACTGCAGTCGCGACTTAATTTTTGGTTCACACGCTCGAAGGAGCACGTGGAAGATGCAGGCAGGGAGCTGCGCGAGCATCTCCATCATCTGTACTTGCATGAGTCATCCAGATCGTGACACCGCACTTCGTCACTTACTTTGACTCCCACTATGCGGCCCAGGGCATTGCCATGCTGCAATCGCTGCGCGCATGGTGTCCCGGTGCCAGAGCCACTGTGCTGTGTCTTGATGATACCATCCTCCACATCTTGAGCGCCTGGTTTCCTGATGGAGTGAAGACACTCACCATCGCCCAGATACTGCAGCATGATTCCAGGCTGGTGGAGTTGCAGGCAACACGCACGCCCTGGGAGTTCTATGCCACGACGAAGCCCCTGGTCATCCGTCACGTGATGGAGACCGAAGTAGCGCAGGATGATTGGGTGGCTTTCCTGGATGCGGACACGTATTTCTTCTCAAGTCCACGGGATGCCTTTGCTGAGATTCCCGCGCACGCATCCACGGTTCTGAGTCCGCATCGTTTCAGCTTCGACACCATTGAGCTGGAGAGGTACGGCACTTACAACGCCGGCTTCGGACTCTGGCGTCACGATACCCGGGGCAAGGCAGTGCTGGCCGACTGGGCCACACGTTGTCTGGAGTGGTGCTTCAATCGCGTGGAAGATGGCCGGTTCATGAATCAGGCCTATCTCAATGCGTGGCCCCAGGAGCACGAGGGTGTCCAGGTACTTGCGCATCCGGGCTTCAACCTGGCTCCCTGGAACTTGGGACGCCATGTGTTGCGACAAGCGTCTGAAGGCACCCAGGTCGATGCGGAGCCTCTTGTGTTCTTTCACTTCAGCAGTGTCTCGCGCAGGGACTGCGGTATCTGGCAGACTTTCTACACCTATCCAGAGATGAGCCAGCCAGCCGTGCTGGATGGCATCTACTCACCCTACCTCCAGCAACTCGAGATCATTTCGGAGCGACTCCTGCGGGAGCACGGGATCGCAGGTGTGGGCACCCAGCGCAAGATAGACCCCGCCACGCCCATGCTCGTTCTTCGAGCGCCTTGAATTCATCGCAGCCTCAGGGAAGGATTCTTCACCGAAGGAAGTCTGGCGCTTTTGCGTAAACTTTGGAAGAATCCCAGCCATGAACACGCGACGCGACTTCCTCAAGACGTCCACCACGGCCCTCGCTGCCACCATCTCTGCGAAAACCGCCTTTGGCTCCCAGGCAAACAGCCGCATCAAGGTCGGCGTGGTGGGCTGCGGCGGTCGAGGCACGCTGATTGCCAAGATGTTTGTCGAGAATGGCTACTTCGAGATCGGCGGCGCAGCGGACTACTTCGAGGACAAGGCGGCGACGGTCGCGCGAACGTACCAGCTGGGGAAGGAAAAGGTCTTCACCGGACTGCAATGCACGGAGAAAATGATCGCCCAGGGCGGCGTGGATGCGATTGCCATCATCAGCCCTCCCTACTTCCACCCAGTCCAGGCGAAGGCCGCGGTGGATGCGGGTTTGCATGTGTACCTTGCAAAACCCATGGCGGTGGACGTGCCGGGTGTGCAAAGCATCCAGGCCAGTGGTGAAGCGGCGCGGGCGAAGAAGAAGGTTTTCCTCATCGATTTCCAATCGCGTACGGACTCCTTCTTCATCGAGGCCATGCAGCGCGTGCACAAGGGTGCACTCGGAGATCTGGCGTTCGGTGAAGCGAAGTACATGTCCGGACGTCTCGGTGCGAAAGGCGATGACAAGACCGCCGAAGGCCGCCTGCAGAACTGGGTCTTCTGGAAGGGGCTGAGCGGTGACATTGTCGTGGAGCAGAACATCCACACGCTGGACATGATGGCCTGGGCCTTTGGCAACAAGGGGCCGCTCAAGGTCACCGGCACCTGTGCACGGCGCTCGCGGGTGGATGTGGGAGATTGCAACGACACCTTCAGCGCTTTCATTGAATATCCCAACCAGGTGGGGGTGACCTTCGCCTCACGTCAGTTCGAGGCCTCGGGCGCACCAGGCGGCATCACGTTTGATCTTTATGGCAGCAAAGGCGCGCTCTTCAGCGAATACGGTGGCAATGTCATGATACGTGGTGGCAAAGACTCCTTCTACCGCGGCGGTGCGAACAAGGAACTCTACCGCACCGGCATCAGCGAGAACATGACTGCCTTTCACAAGGCCATCAGTTCGGGAGACACCAGCAATCCCACGCTGGAGCCGAGCATCACCAGCAATCTCACCGGCATCATGGTGCGGCAGGCCGCCTACGGCGGCAAGACGGTGACATGGGAGGAAGTACTGGCGAACAAGGAGGTGATGACCGTGAACCTGGAGGGCCTGCTATCATGAGACGCCGTGACTTTCTGAAATCCGCCTCCGCAACTGCGCTGGCCGCAAGTTCCTTTTCACAAGGCGCGGAAGAGCAGAAGAAATGCAAACTCCTCGGCATCGGTGCCTGTGACTGGACACTGAAACTCACCGCGAAGACCGAGTCGCTCGATCTCGCCAAGCGCATCGGCCTTGATGGCGTGCAGGTGGACTTCGGCGGTGAGGTGCACCCAAATGGCAAACTTCCCCTGCACGATGAAAAACTGCAGGACGCCTTCCTTGCCAAATCTGCTGAGACCGGCGTGAAGGTCCCGTCCCTTGCGCTTGGCGTGCTGAATCGCGTCGCCTACAAGAATGACGACAACGCCAGGCAGTGGGTGCTGGACAGCGCGCCGGTCGCAAAGCGCCTGAAGACGCCCGTGGTTTTGCTCGCCTTCTTCGGAAATGGGGACCTGCGCAATGATGAGCCCGGCATTGAGGCCGTGATCGCACGGCTGAAGGATCTCGCGCCACGCGCCGAAGAGGCGGGCATTGTGTACGGCATCGAATCCTGGCTCAAAGCGCCCGTGCTGGAGCGCATCCTGGATGCGGTGAAGTCTCCCTCCGTCAAGGTGTACTATGATGTGGGAAACATGCACAAGGAGTCGGAGGACATCCACGCCGCCGTGCGTCGTCTCGGTCGCGAGCGTATCTGCGAATTCCACGCCAAGGATTATGACGATCTCTACGGGAAAGGTTCCATCGACTTCGCCAAGGTGCGGGCGGATATGGACGTCATCGGGTACACCGGCTGGATGCACATTGAGGGCGTGAAAATCCCCAATGGCGTGGAACAGGACATCAGGTATGATTTAGAACACTTGCGCAAAGTCTTTGCTTAAGATATATTAACTAATTAATCAGCCTATGCGCTCTGAACCCCCAACAACGCCAGCGCACGCGATGAGTATTCGCGGGCCAAAGGGCGTGCCTGGGTTGTTCCAAGATCGATTGCATCGCCAAACCGTTGTTCACTCGAACAGAAAAACCTTAAGGCACTGTTTAAACACGGCAGAAACGGGGTAAAAACCCTGGATTATTATTGACCCATGTTAAGAACAAGGTTAAAACTCGGTCGTCACCGGGTCTTAACCCTGCCTTAATCATGGCGCGTCCGTCCAACACTGTGGAAACCCTGAGCATGACCATCACGGTCACGCCTCAGATGAAGCAGTACTTGGAGGACCTCGTGGTAAAAGGTCTCTATGGCTCCAGCCCTGCGGAAATTGTGCGCAACATGGTGCAGAAATGCGTCCGTGAACACATTGCCGAAAAGGATATCAAGGAGCGCGAATGGAGGCTGAACGGCGAAGGGAAGTTAGAGCTGGTGAGGGACTAGAAAGTAACAGCCCACCCCAACACCGCCATGTTCAACAAGCCCACCATGACCGATGCCGAGTGCTCTCCGTGGCCTCCCGTCCTGTGGTTCACGCCGGAAGTCCAGTCCGGTATCAAGGCTGCTGCCGATCTCGCCTTCGGGCCTGAGACCAGCGCCTCCGACCTCGAAGTGCCTGCTCACGATTTCCTGAGCGAAGACGACTTCATCATCGAGTAGTTTCCGTCGCGTGCTTCGCGTTGCGTTTTGAATGACGCAGCGTTGCCCATATTCCGGCTTGTCAGCCGCACGGTGCTGCCCATGATGGCGGCTCCATGAATCTCCGCCTAGTCCGACTTTTTCTTCTTTCTGCCGCGCCCCTGGCGCTCACCCTGAGCAGTTGCATCTCGCTGGACAAGCTTCCCAAGGTGGATCTGCCCGTACTTCCGAAGATGAAGGTCCCCTTTGTGGGGAATGATGCGACCGCCCCGGTCAACGATCCGCAGGTTCCCTGGTCCCTGAAGCAACCTCTTGCCCATGGCCACACCCTCGACCTCGCGGTGTACGCCGGCCAGCGCTCACCCGCGAAGGTCTTCGTGGGCGCAGTCATGGTGGATGAGCACGGCAAGGTGGACCTTGGCAAGTACGGCTCCTTCAAGATCGGCGGCAAGACGGCCTCCCAGGCAGTGCGCGAAATGGAAGCGGCTTTCCGCAGAAAGCGTGGGGAGTCCCTCATCACCATGCAGCTCATCTCCGTGGAAGGCACCCAGCTGCTCACTGTCCACGGCGCGGTGAAGCACGAAGGCGTGATCCAGTATTTCGGCGGCGCCAATCCTTCGAACATTCTCCAGTACATGGGCGGACGTGATGAACGTGCCACCGGCCGTGCGGTCTATGTCACGCGCAACGGCGTGCGGGCTTTCCATTCCGACTACCTGAATCCGGACATCGAACTGGAAGCAGGAGATGTGGTGACCTACTCCGACGCGCTGTAAGCTCCACCACCTTCCCCTGCAGCATGCCCGGCGACAGCTCTCCCTTCGACACTCCTCCACCAATCATCGGCATCATCCCGTTGCGGATTGGTGCCGGGGCGCTGCTGCTCTACATGCATGCCTGGCAGGGGGCGACACTCGCCTGGCAGCACGTGTGGAATCAGCAGGCGTGGGACTTGATCGCCACCATGGAGAAGGCGGGCTTCAGTCCGCTGATGGGAAAGATTTTCGGGGCAGCAGCCGCTGTGATTGCAGCCTTCACAGCAGTGAGCTGGATCCTGGGATTTGTAACCCGTTTTTCCTCCGTGGTCTTCATGCCGGTGGTGCTGGGAGCGCTCTGGGTGTGCAACAAGACGGACCTGCCTTTCCGTGCGGAGGCTGCGGTGCTCTACTTCCTTGTCGCAGTCACCCTGCTGGTAAATGGCTCCGGCTGGCTGGCCGTGGACACGCTCTTCAGCTTGCGGCAGGAGCAGAAGAAATCCGACCGCATTTTCCTCTAGCGCTGCGAACGCGGGAATGCGATGACCCTGCCATGGCAGGATCCGGAACGCATCCCGCGTGGACACGATGGCAAATCCCCTCCGCATTCTGGCTGTAGATCCCGCGCTGCGGTGCACCGGCTACGCCGTGCTGCATCACGAGGGCGGCCAGACACGCGCGGTGACCTATGGTGTGATACAGAATCCCGCAAAGATGCTGGCTTCAGGCTGCCTCGTGGCCATCCGCGAACGCCTGGCGGAAATCATCCGCGAGCACCAGCCCACCGAGTGCGCCGTGGAGGCCACGATCTATGTGCAGAGCTTCCGCACGGCCATCACACTGGGCAGCGTGCGCGGCGCGGTCCTGATTGCCGCCGCAGAGCACGGTCTCGCCGTATACGACTATGCGCCGAGGGAAGTGAAACAAGCCGCTGTGGGCAAGGGTGCAGCGGCCAAGGAGCAGGTCGCCTTCATGATGCGCTCCATCCTGCGGCTGCGTGAGACCCCTCCCGCGGATGCCGCAGACGCACTCGCGGTGGGCCTTGCCCACTTGCAGGCGACGTCCGGAAAAGTCGCCACCGGAACCACGCGGGAGCGGGTTTAGAGCACTACCCTCTACCCCCGGCGGCAATCCGGTCGGGGCTCGTCTCGCGAAAATAAGCAGGTCTGCGTAGAGCCAGGGGCGCGGTTTCTTGCGAAGATCGATCAACTGCCCGTCTATTTGCCATGAATGCCACACAAATGCGCACAGACAATCTTTCCCATGTCCAATGGCGTGTGAGGTTTCTGAAGAGCCTGCTGAAGGTACACCGCTCCATCCCGCAGTGGAACAGCTATGACTGGCTCCTGCAAGAAGCCGACTACATCCAACGCATTGCCCAAGCAGAACGCGAGCTGACGGCCAAAGGCGGATGAGTTCGTAGGCCACCGCTACCCGGCAGTTAGTCGGGAAAGTCGTCACTTTCCCGCTGCGGTCGATGGGGCCACCTCGTCCAGATCGAGTTCCATCATCTTCCCACGACCACCTTTCATTCCCGTAATGTGGTCCGCCACTTGAGGATCCAGGTACAGGGGCTGGAGTTCATCCGGCACGTCAGGAATCAGCTCTATGGCATAGCGTCGGCAGGCGGGCGCCCCCATGCCCGCTCCAAGAATGGCGATGCGATAAGGTCCCTTTCGATGCCCGTTGACGGTCAGCCAGAGAGATTTGCCATCCAACCCCACCAGGGACTCCCGGAAACACGTCCACTCCGGGTGCGGCAGAAGATGAAGTTGCGCGCTCATGGCAGCCATCCAGTACGACGGCGGAAGATGGTAACGAAGCAAGAGACCGACGCCTTGCTTTCCCGATACGCATTTTGTCTCCCATTCGGTGGTGGTGGCGTGTCACTATTTTCCACGCCCGTTCCCAAGACTGCAAAAAAAACTGCCCCACTTGTGAGCTGAAGCCACATTCGCGAATGTAGCCATATGGCTGCCACGTAGCAGAATCCCGTCTCCCGCCATGTACCAAAACCTTGCCATCTACATCAACGATCACCTTGCGGGATCCGTCGCTGCACTCGCATTGATCGACGACATGAGCGATGCGCTGGATGATGCCACGCTCAAGTCCTTCCTCGCCGAACTCAAGGAGGAGATCACCGAAGAGCAGCAAGTGTTGAGGATTCTGCTTCAAGCGAATGATTACAAGGAGGGCGCTATCAAGAAGGCCGTGGCGTGGCTGGGAGAGAAAGCGAGCTCCCCGAAGTTCGGAGGCACGAAAAATGATCACCAGGGGCTCGCCATCATGCAGGGACTCGAAATGTTGTACATCGGTATCACGGGCAAGCTCTTGCAATGGCACGCCTTCCAGGCAGCCATTGCACCCATGGTGGAGGCATTGGGATTTGACCTCCATCAACTGCAACAACAGGCGGAAAAGCAACGCTCCACCGTAGAGGAGTACCGCCTGGTGTATGCTCGCCGGGCATTCAGCGGAGTGATGGACTGACTCCCCGATAAGGTAGCTACCTGATGGCCGGCCCCGCTAGAATGGACGCTTCGCGGGCCATGAAACAGTTTCTAGTCACCTTCAAACGAGGCCACCCCCAGCATATAGAAGCGGAGGGGTATCATCAACACGAGGGGCGGTATGAGTTCTTTGGATGTGCTCAGGTGCCCGTAAGGAAGACCTTTGATCGGGCCGCTGTCGCTGAGGTTGTGGAGGTCAAGCATGGACCATCGCGCGATTCAACAAGTGTGACCCGGCAATCCGGACTCAGGCACTTCACCCCCGGTAGCACTTATGAATCGTAGCGATATTCCCACGGCGTCGGCACCCGTCCACCAGCCCAAGATCCATGTGGGCAGGATAGCAGCAGGGTCGGTCCTTTGTGTATTCGGCATTATTCTTCTTCCGACTGTGGCCATGACAGCCGCTGGTGTCGCCTTGTGCATCGTAGGCCTCTGCCTCATCGCCATGGCCTTCGCGAATCGCAAGTACGGCGCCTCCCATACAAGGCGCGGAAGCTAAGAACACCGACAGGCATGGATTCCCGACCCGGTTCACCGTGCCTCACCAAACCGACAGGGCATCGCCGGACGATTCTGTCTTTAGAAACGCGGCGTTTCGCGTCGCGCACTGTGATTACGAACCCCTAACTATCAATCGTCATGGACTTCCTCTGGATGCTCTTGATTGGCCTGCTTGTAGGTGCAGTCGCCAAGTTTCTGATGCCGGGCAATGACCCGGGTGGCATCATCGTCACGATGTTCCTGGGTGTTGCTGGAGCGTTTGTTGCCGGCATGCTCGGTCGCGGTCTTGGATGGTATGGCGAAGGTGAACCCGCAGGCTTCATTGCCTCGGTGATCGGCGCCATTCTTCTGCTCGTCGTGTACCGCCTTTTCACCGGCGGTGGACGCCACGTGCACCACTAGCACGCATCGAAGGTCTGCCAGCCTGTTGGCTGGTTTCTTGTGAACTGGCTGGAGGATGAAATCTCCAGCCGGTTTTTTTTATACCTAGGCATCCCGCCACGGGCACGTGGTCAAGTGATCGTTCACCATGCCAACTGCCTGCATCCATGCATAGACAATTACCGGCCCTGCAAACTTGAACCCACGTTCCTTCAGTGCGGCAGACATCTTCACGGAGGCAGGAGTTTGCGCAGGCACTTGGGAGGTGGATTTCCATGCATTGCGCTTGGGTTTGCCTCCGGCGAGCTCCCATAGAAATTCGGAGAAATCGATACCCTCCTCCCGCATGGCGAGATAGGCTTTGGCATTGCCGATGGTGGCCTCGATCTTTGCACGTGAGCGGATGATGCCAGGATCCGCCAGGAGGCGCTTCACATCCTTCGCGCCGTATCGGGCGATCTTCTCAGGATCAAATCCCTGGAAGGCAAGGCGGAAAGCGTCGCGCTTGCGCAGGATGGTGATCCACGAGAGCCCCGCTTGGAATCCATCCAGCACCAGCTTCTCCCAGAGCGCCCGGCTGTCATGCTCGGGGCGTCCCCACTCCTCATCATGGTAGGCGGCCATGAGAGGGTCATTGGCAGCCCAGGTGCAACGCTTCTCCGGTGCTCTCTTGGAGGATGTCTTCTTCATGACGTGAGGAATGCTGCTCTCGCTCGGGCCCGCGGGAGCATCACGCAAAGCGCCTGTCTTTGGAAGACTGAACCGCGAAAAGAAGAAGAACTTGGGACGGCCGGTGTAAGCCGGATTTTGTGCCTCCAGCCTTGCGGCTGGAGGTGGCGGTCATTTCTCTCGACACACCCGCCACCGAAGTGACTGGTGCACGCCCCGCTGACGCGGGATGCGACTAATACCCGGAGTTATCCATCCCGCCGGAGCGGGACTTGCGGCCAGGGCGGGCCATTTCCCCTGTTATGTCTTGCACCGCGTCGGGTTTGTCCTGCCTCCTTCCTTACAGTCGGAGCGGTGGGCTCTTACCCCGCCTTTTCACCCTGGCCTGCGGTGCCTTGCGGCGCCCGCTGGTGGTATGTTTTCTGTGACACTTTCCGTGACCGGTCGCTTGCGCTTCCAGCCCCCATGCTTGCGCACGGCACGCTGCCCTGAGGTGTCCGGACTTTCCTCTGCGGGTCCGTGTTTCCACGAATTCGCAGCGACAGCCTCCGGCCGACCCAAGAGGGCAACATAAGGGAAAAGGAATAAGGGGCAAGGGATAAGGGACTTCCGTTGGTTGAGCAGAAGTGTGGCTGAAATGGTCGATCTCAAAATTGCGTGCCATCACTTGGGGCTGTGCTAGCCTGAGTGGTCTGGCAGCGCCTGCCTCCGTCTGCGCCCCAGTTCGTCCCCTTTCCTCACCCCATGGCTGAAACGACCTACCCCTGGCAGAGCAACCGCCGCGCGGCCTTCCGCGTGGAGCGGTGGTCATGGTCGGCCTTGGGCTGGTTGCTGGTCGCCTTCACCCTGGCGGTCGGCTTCCACTGGTGGCTCTTCTACTTTTTCAGCAATGTGGACTTTGGCCGGAACATGCTGCCCAAGGCCAGGGTGCTGGAGCGCCCCGAACGCATTGCCATCAATCCGGATGCGCTGAGGGACCAGAAGCCCATTCAGGACATCCCGGACATGATCGCCCCCTCCTCCACCGAGCCGAAGGTGAAGGCAGATTTCCAGGACATCGTGGACATGCTTCCAGATGACCGGGCCATCGACCTCACCACGAGCGTGGACAAAGTGACCAACTTCAGCGTGCCGGACAGCGATCCCAAGGCCTCCACGCCCGCCTCTGCTCCTTCCCTGGCTGCGATCGCTGATGCCCTTCCCGGTCCGGACCTCGCAGAATCCATGAGCGCCATCAAGAGTTCGGCGCTTGAGGCTGCCGTAAGCCCGAATCAACTGGTGCTGCCAGGCAAATCGCTGGAAGAGCAAATTTCCGGGCTCGATGGCAAGCTCCTGAAGGACATGAACCGCAAGAGCCAGGCCGGCGACGGGCGGCAGAAGCTGGCGGGCTTCAGCAACCTCGAAGACCTTCTCGCCAAGGGTGGCAACGTGAATGCCAGCACAGCCCCCATCATGCTGCCCACCGACCTCCTCTTTGAATACAACAGCGACCAGCTAGCGGACGGTGCGCGCCTGAGCCTGATGAAACTCGGCTACCTCATCCAGAAGAATCCCAACAACCAGTTCATCATTGAGGGACACACGGACACCACCGGCTCGGATGCCTACAACTTCGACCTGAGTCAGCGCCGCGCCAATGCGGTGGTGAACTGGCTCATCACGTCGCTCAATCTCAGTACAGACCGCATCCGCGCCATCGGCATGGGTGAATCCAGGCCGCTGCCAAGTGTGAATCCGAACGGGTCCCCTGAGGAGCAAGCCCTCAACCGACGGGTAGAAATCAAAATCCGCCCACTGCGCTGATCAGCCACACCAAGGACGATGGGGGAGACCAACGGTGAAGCGCGCAAGAAGCGCATTGATGTCCTGAAGTCAGCGCTCTTTCGCTGGCTGGTGTACCTGCAACTGCTGGGAATCGTCATCTTCATCTATGTGAAGTTTGGCGGGATGCTTATCCAGCAGACGAACTACACTCCGAAGGACATCCACGGCGGCGACCAGTCGCACAACATGCGGCTGGCCACCCAGACGGCGCCGGATCTCTCTCCCGACTACGGCAAGGGATTCACGCGCGCGCTTTCCGATTTCTTCCCCCGCCGCACAGACGGTGTAGTGCAGCCCCTGTGGCCCTGGGTCGCCGCATGGCTGGTGAAGCCGGGACACACCATCACGGAAGAGGACATGGTGGCAAAGCGGGTGACGGAGCCGGAGTATACCCTCTTCAACCGGGGACGGTGGTTTAATGTATTCTTCACAGCGACGTTCCTCGCCTGCCTGGGCATTGCCGCGGCGCGTATTTTTTCCATTCCGGCAGCCCTGAATATCGTGCTGCTCGGTGGTTTTGGCGCATTGCTGCCGCGAGCAGTCTATTTCCAGCCGGAGCCGTTGTATTTCGTCTTCTTTTTCCTCACGTGGGTGGCCTGTGTCTCCGCTCTGAAACACAACACGCTGTGGATCTACGGACTCATCGGCGTGCTCAGCGGCGTGGCCTATCTGACCAAGGCGTCTGTCACCCCCATGCTGCTCGTCTTTGTGGGCGTGAGCACGTTGCGTTGCTTTTGGGAGATGCTCAGCGCGCGTCGCCGTGGCTTCACGCTGAATGACACCAACCTCTGGCACTGGAGGAACCATCTCGTAGGTGTGGTGATGCTGGCGATGATGCACCTGCTCACCGCCGGGCCGCGGCTAGCCTATTCGCAGGAGCATTTCGGCAGCATGACACACTCCTTCCCCGCCTACTGGATGTGGATGGACAAGTTTGACCCGGACTGCGTGGTGTGGATGGATCAGCACAACACCCGGGACGAGTTGGAAGCCATGCTTCCGGCAGACAAGCCCTCCCTCGGCAAATACCTCAAGACCCACACCCGCGAGGAGTTCGTCACCCGTCTGAAGGACGGCACATGGAACCGTGTCACCGAATTCCTCTGGCCGAAACAGACGAAGCGGAGCAAGAACATCGAGAATCAACGGCCCTGGCGCGGGGTGCTGGAGTGGCGTGGTATCTACCTGGGCGTCCTGGCGGTCGTGTTGGGGGGACTGCTCATCGCCCTGCAAAGCGCCACACCGCGCCCGGAGCATGCGGGGCATGTCGTCTTCCGCCACGGCACGGTGACCACCCTGCTCTTCGTGGTGGGATGTCTCCTGATATACTCCTTTGCCTACGGATGGTACGCGCCCATCGCGCGGGGCAGTGGGGACCGCTTCATGCTCTCCATGTACCTACCGCTGGTCTTCAGCCTGATCTGGGGAGCGGAGTCCATCGTCAAGCGCATCCGGCGCCGGCAGGGCAGCCCGTGGATTTCCCGGGCGTATCTTGCCACCCAGTGGATTCTCTTTCTCGCCATCGCCTGGCGTTTTGTGGAAATCCTTCGCACCCCTTTGTTTTCCAACCTTTGATTCCCCAGCATGGCGGCTTCGTCTCCCAGTCTCCTGCTCTGTTTTGACTTCGACGGCACGCTCGTGCACCACGAGAGCGACCCTGCCTTTCATCCTGCCATGGGTGACATGCTGCGCGACTTCCGCCGCCGCGGCGCTGCCTGGGTGGTGAATACGGGACGAAGCCTGAGCCAGACGCTTGAAGGCCTGGCCCAGCACAACATCTTCATGCTGCCGGACTACATCATTGCACAGGAGTGCGAGATCTACCGGCCGGGATTCTTCAGGGCATGGACCGACTTCGGAAGCTGGAACTCCCGCGCACGGCGGGCGCATGACCACTTCATGGAAAAGCATGTGCGCTTCCTCAATGGGATCCAGGAGCACGTGCGTACACAGACGCATGCGGAATTCCTCAGCGGAGACCTCGGTCAGGTAGGCATCGTGGCGCGAGATGAGGCCGAGCTGGATGAAATTTGTGTCGTCATCGAAGAATGGCGCGCCGAGCAGCCGGACATCGGGTACCACCGCAACGGACGCTACCTGCGCTTTTCCCACGCGGATTTCAGCAAGGGCACGGCGCTGATGGAACTGGCCCGCCTGCTCAAGGTGCCCCGCGAGCGGATCTTCGCCGCTGGGGACAATCACAACGATCTCTCCATGCTGGACCACCGGGTGGCTGGCTGCATTGCCTGCCCCTCAAACTCGCTCGACGCCGTGAAGGCACACGTGGAAGCGCACGGAGGCTACCTCGCCAGCCGGACGGCCAGCGAGGGCATGATGGAGTCGCTGAACTACTACTTCCCGGCCGGGCAGGCCCAGCAGCGACCGCGCCGGTAGGTCTGCGGCCCCATTTCTTCAGGGTTTCGAGGCGCTTGATGAGGCGCTCTTGGAGGCCTTCTGCGCTTCTTTCAGGAGGTCTTCGTACTCCTTCACGCTACCGTAGCCAGTCCGGGCGGCGAGCTGGGTTCCATCTGGAGCCGCCACCACGACGAAGGGAAGCGTTTTGCCCTCTACTTTGAACTTGCTGCGGAAGGCCTGGGAGGTGCTGGAGTCGTCGCAGTTGGCATCCACGTAGACGTACTTGGACTCGGACAGGCGGAGGGATCGGTCCTTGATGTAGCCTTTGAGCGCCTGGCAGTTGCCGCACGCCTCCCGGCCATACTGGACGAACAGGAGTTTGTTTTCCGTCTTGGCTTGAGCAAGTCCGGCATTGATGTCGGTAAGCTTGTCACGATCAGCACCTTGGCTGGTTCCAAGCAAGGCGCACACGGTGAAAAGAGCAGCGAGGAGGCGTGTTTTCATAGGCGTGGGTGGTGAATTTCATCCCATGCATGCTCCAAAAATAGCTTTCAGAACAGAAAATGTTTCCATTTGACGGACCTTGGAGCCGGGCTAGGGTGATGACCCGCTTTTCAGAATCTTTAATTCCCAACCCGTCCCCGTTTCCCATGCCCGAAGTTCAGGTCAAAAAAGGTGAACCTGTAGACCGCGCCCTCAAGCGTCTCAAGACCAAGCTCGAATCCGAAGGCATTCTGGACGAAGTGCGTCGTCTGCGCGCTTTTGAAACTCCCAAGGAGAAGCTCCGCCGCAAGGCCCGTGCTGCCGCGAAGCGTGGCAAGATCCGCTTCCGTTTCACGATGAACCGTCCCGCCGCTGGCGAGAAGGCTGTGGCCGCCGAAGCTCCCGCTCCTGCCGCCCAGGCCTAAGCTGCCCGGACAGAAATTTCTTTTCCAAAGAACCCTTCCGCAATGCGGGAGGGTTTTTTGTTTTTGTGGAGTGCCTGCACGGAGGCGGCGCATGAATATGGGCGCAGGCTTTCTCGCACCGGGCGGCAACACCCTCACGCCCGCACCCACAAACGAGCCCGGCGACGAAACACGACGCACGCAAGTCCCGCGAGCAAGAGCAATGCCCGGCCTGGCTCAGGGACAGCGGCGATGTTTCCAGAGGTCGTGAACCGGCTGAAGTCCCAGAACAGGCCTGTGCCTGACAGGTCAGGCAGATCGAGATCCGTACCTTCGTCGCCATTGCCGGTGAGATAGCCACCGTTGAAGGTGAACCCGGAGAAGTTTGAGGTCACGAGGTTGCCCCAGTCCATGAGATTGATCACGTCGCCGTAGGCAGGCGTGTAGCCACTGCTCACGACGCTCAGCTTCCCGGTGACGGTGATGAAGTCGAGATTGTAGCCCGTGCCGGCATCAGGATTGTTGAAGACGAGCCGGTCGTGGGCTCCCACGCCGCTCACGCCATCAACCATCGCATGGTACTCGGTTGAGCCGATGGTGATACCGGTGAGATTCAGTCTGGAAGTGGCACTGCTGATGCCGAGAATCACATTTCCCTGAATGCTATGCGTGCTGCCTGAAGCAGCGGCGGGAGTAAAGGTCAGGGTACCATGCGACGAGTCTGCCACGCTGTCACCAGGGCGGATGTTTGTGCCACTGGCAGCGGTGAAAGTGTTGCCGCGAATCACTCCTGTACCCAGGATGGTGCTGCCGCTGTTGGCAATCGAGACTGCACCGGTGCCAGTGGTACCGGTGCCGCTGCTGCCGACCTGAAGAGCACCGCCGCTGACGGAGGTGGTTCCCGTGTAGGTATTGGCGGCGGTGATGCGCCAGGTGCCGTTGCCCTGCTTGCTCAAGGTGGCGATTCCGGTGATGATCGACGCAAAGGTGTTCGTGGCTCCGGTATAGCTACCGCTCAAGGTCAGCGCGATACTGCCATAGGTGCCGGTGTTGTTGAAGTGCAGTGCTCCAGTTCCATTGTTGGTGATCCCGGCACTGCCCGTGGTGTTGCCTTTGAAGAGGCGATCCGTGGAGCCCCCGACGCCGATGTTCGTGATCCCCATGAAGCTGGCGGAGCCTGCCAGAGTCACATCGCCCGTGCCTGCGCCAAAGCTGCTCGCCGTGCCCCCATTGGCCAGGGTGGTGAAGATCAGGTTCGTCTGGGTGACTGCCACTGCGCCCGTGAACGTGTTGGCGCCGCCCACCGTGATCGAGCGGCTGCCAGAGCCTGCCTGGAACGTCACATTGCCGCTCCCCGTGATGACGGCATTGGAAAGATTCAGCCCGCTGGTGGCATTGGTTTGCACCGACAGGTTCTTTCCGTTGGTATCGATCTCCACGCCGCTGGAAACGGTCACCGTGTTCGCCAAGGCCAGGGTGGCATTGGCCCCGAGTTGGATCTTGCTCAAGGAGAGCGTTGAAGCCGTGCCGGACGCAGCGTTAAGGCCTGATGTGCCGAGGATCAGCGTGCCTGAACCACTGAGCGAGGTGCCGGCCCCCATCGTCGCACCCAGCACCGAGTATGTGCCTGAGAGTGATGGCTGGTTCGCGGCGGCCACGATGGCCGCGATGTCACCCGTGAGGTTGTTGGCCGGAGCCACGTCGCCAGACCAGTTCAAAGGGTCGGCAAAACTGGTGCCATTGTCACCATCCCATGTGACCGTACCACCTTCCGAAGAAAGCGGAAACCAGAGCAGCATGACGACAAGAATGTGGCAAGTAAACGGACGTGCTGGGGCCTTCATTTTGGGACGGTCGAAATCCGACGCCCTGCAAGCAGGACGGCCACCAGTTTCCGCATCGCGATGCTTTTCACATGTCGCGAAAATTCGCTACACGCCCACGAACGCGTCATGGGTCGCGATTCGGCCCGGCCTGTGCGAAGGTTCCTATGTGAGATGAACCGCTTACCAGATTGCTTCTTCTGGATCCTTCTGCTGCTGGCTTTGATGGCGGGAAATGCGCATGCCCAGTTGTCATGGCAGATGATGGAGCCTCTGGCCATCGCCCCTCCCGCCAAGGCAGGCCGGCAGATCATCCGGCTGAATGAACCCGTCTCCGCCAAGCGCCTGCGTATCTCGCTGACTCTTCAAGCGTCTGCCCCTGGGCCTTCCTCATGCACTGTGAGATTTCTGGCCACCACGGATGGAAATCCCAGCTCTGGCAGCGCATGGCGGCCCATGTTCCCATCGAACTTTGGCGCGAGTCAGGGATCGCTGGCGCGCTCTGGCGATGGCATTGAACTTCGCAACTTCATGGACGCCACGCAGCTGGGCGTGGATGCGGGTCTTCCGGCCAATGACATTACCGGACTGGCCATCGACATCCGCAGCCTGGACGGGACCCCCTCCGACCTTCGAATGCCATCGCTGCGTGTCGAACGCGCCACAACTCTCACCACCAATGTGGCGCTTGGATGCCCCGTACAGATCACGTCACAGGGCAGCCATGCCGTCTCCGCCGGTTTTCTGACGGACGGACAACTCGATGACGTGGTGTCTTTGAATTCCACACGGAAGTTCACGGTCGATCTGAAACAGCACCGGAACCTGGATCACGTGAGCATCCGCCTGCGCTCCACAGCCATGGGCAGAGCGACCACGCCTGCCATGCGGCTGGAGGTCTATGACTCGAACCAAGACGGCGCATTACCCATCTGGCGCTCCGACGCACGCGCGCAGGCCATCTCCTCAGTAGTTAGCAACGACTCCCTCGTGCTCATCCGGGCAACAGGCGGTGAAGGCACCTTTGCGGGGCGCTATCTGAAGCTGTCCGCTGTAGAGGAGCAAGCCGTGCTGGAGGTCACTGAGATGGAGGCCTATGAAATCATGGTTCCGCTCGGCGTGGTGATGACAGCACAAGGACGAAGCACACGGGCGACGACGTCCCTGACCGTCCCCGCCGGCGCGACATGGATGACCTTTGCCATCGAACACCCCCAGCCTGAAGATCCCGTCACACTCGGAAGGCACTGGAGGATCTTGGGATTTCACGACGAGTGGCTCGCAGGCACTGCCAGCGCCGAGGTGGAGAGTCGCTGTCCCCCGCCTGGAGAGTATGAGTTTCAGGCGCAAATCCGCCAATCGGACGGCGAGTGGGGCGATGCCAAATACCGTGTGCCTCTCATCGTGCCCGTGCCGTTCTGGCAACGCGGAGGTGTGCTGGGCACCCTAGTTGCACTCGCCATCATCCTGGCCGCCGGGCTGGCCTGGTACATCGGCCGCCGCATCATGGCGCGGCGTGTCGCAGAGCTGGAACGGCGCAATGCGCTGTCCAACGAACGCGCCCGCATCGCACGCGACATGCACGACGCTGTGGGGTCTCAGCTCACCCAACTTGCCGTATTGCACGAAATCGTGGCCGAGGAACTGGCTCTCGATGACACTGCGCGCGGGCGGCTGAAGCAACTCACGGACACCGCCCGGTCCAGTGTGGCCGCTTTGGATGCTGTGGTATGGGCCGTAAATCCGAGGAACGACAATCTCGCGAACATGGCGGGCTATCTCACCCAAGTGGCCCGCGAATATTTGACGCCCATGGGCATCGTCTGCCGCCAGGATGTGCCGAACGAGTGGCCGGAGAAGATCGTATCCTCCCACGTGCGTCATGAAATTCATCTGGCTTTCAGGGAAGCGCTGCAAAACGTGGTGAAGCATGCCCAAGCTACTGAAGTAGCCCTCACCCTGCGTCATACGGACGGACGTTTCACCGCAACGATCGCGGACAACGGCAAGGGACTGCCCGGAAATCTTGAAGGCATGGAGAAAAACGGCCTCGACAACATGCGACAGCGGCTCGCCTCCCTCGGCGGACATTGCCGCGTGCAAGATCGTCCAGGCGGTGGCACTCTTGTGGAACTGCAAGTCCCACTTTGATCTCCCGTGCCTGTCACCATCACCATGATCGAAGACGATGCGTCCTTCGCGGCGGCGCTTCAACGCTACTTCGCCCTGTCGAAGGAGGTGGAATGCCTCCAGCATCATCGCACCGCTGAAGCCGCGTTGGAGGCATTGCGGGGGAAAGTGCCGCACGTTCTGCTGGTAGATATCAACCTCCCGGGCATGAGCGGCATTGAGTTCGTGGGGCGCATCAAAGACCTCCATCCGCAGGTGCTCTGCCTCATGCTCACCATGTATGAAGAGAGCGGGCTGATCTTTGACGCGTTGAAGGCCGGAGCCTCCGGTTACCTGCTCAAGCGGACGCCGCCCAAAGAGGTCATCGCCGCCATCATGGAAGCGCACGGCGGAGGCTCGCCCATGTCACCGGAGATTGCACGACGTGTGGTGAGTTTCTTCCATCAGAAGCACACCTCGGCGACGACGGACATACCACCGGCCAACGCTCACATCGCCACGCTCGCACCGCGCGAAGTCGAGGTGCTTGATCTCCTCTCCAAAGGTTACCTTTACAAGGAGATCGGCGACCAACTCGGCATCTCCACCCACACGGTGAACACCCACATCCGACGCATCTACGAAAAACTGCATGTGCAGTCGCGCGGCCAGGCCGTGGCAAAGTATCGCGGGCTCGCGGAGCAGGGATAGTCCATCGACGTGCTGGCGATCTCCGGGGTGTTCCCCTGAGATACGCAGAATTTGATCCCGCAAAATTGAAAGTAGCAAAATGGCAGAATCGGAAGATGGATGCATGATGAGCCGCGCCGACCGCCTCGTGGAATGCACCATCCCGGTGTTACCGGTGCAGGATCTGAAACGCAGCATTGCCTTCTATACCGAGATCCTTGAATTCCGGCTCGACTGGGGCAGTGGTGCCAAAGACACCGTCTGCTCCGTGTCACGTGACGGATGTGCCATCATGCTGCAACAGAGCGAGGTGGCCGGGACGCCCGCCTGGGCATGGATCGGCCTGGAGGATGATTCCTTGTTCGATCTTTATGCCAGCAGAGGAGTAAAAGTGAAGCAGCCGCCGAGGAATTTCTCGTGGGCCTACGAGATGAAGTTTGAAGATCCTGATGGCAATGTGTTGTGGCTTGGCACCGAACCGAAAAACGATCTGCCGCTTGAAGACAGGCAAGAATCCTGAAGAAAGTTCACCTATGCGGAAGGATGGCTGAAGTGTCAGATTAAAGCTCTGCATCCTTCGCAAAGCCGCACTAGTCTACGCATGAAGAGCCACCTCCCACTTCCCGGTATGCGCACGCCCGTTCTCGCCACCTTCATGGCCTTGTTCGTATGCACCGCCGCACTCACGACCGAAACTTCGCTTGATGATGCCAGGCAGTGTTTCGATCGCTATGTGGCGCTCCAAGCAGCATTCGACCCCGCGGTCGCGGATCTGTACTCGGATGATGCCAAAATACAAAACACGCGAGTGATGCCAAGTGGTGAGAAACGCGTGATGACTCTGCCTGCGCCCGCCTACAAGGGGATCATCCGGCAGGTGATGCCTGTGGCGAAGGAGCGAGGCGATACCAGCAAGTACAGCGAGGTCAAATACGCGAAGGAAGGTGATAAGGTGCGAGTGACCGCCACGCGGTACTCCGAGCTGAAAAAGTATTCCAGCCCGCTGTCACTTCTTGTCGGCCCCAACAAGGACGGTGCGTGGCTCATTCACGAAGAACTGTCTGAGTCGCGACCTTGATGCCCCGTTCAGGAGGATGCCGCTGATTGGCGAGATTCTTCGTGGAAATCTGGCGGAGATCTGAAAGGATGTCCCGGTTTCGCCAAGAAACCCTGCACCCCAACCCCCTATAACGTGGACCGTACTTCGAAGATCGTTCTTGCCGTCGTGTTGTGCCTTGTGTTGTCCGCCGGATGCGCCTGGATCATCTGCACCCGCATGACGGGCATTCCAGGCGTTACGGCAGCCCCCCTCATTCCTGTCATGGTGGGATGCTTCCTTGGCTCCGCTGTGGCAACCGCCCTGCTGAACATTCTGGATGCCACGAGGGCAGCGCTGCTGGCCTCGGTGCTCGTCGCATGTGGGCTTGTCATCATCCCGGTGCTGCGGAAGCTGGAACTTCCCAAGGCTGTCCCCTACACGTTCTCAGCCTCTTTTTTTGTGGGCTTCTTCTGCAGCAGGCTGACCTACAAGGAGGATTGATTGAGTTCGGGGCATGACACGTGTCACGCGCCAGGCAACTCTCTGACGCGTGAAAGTCATCGTCATCGTCAATGGCTCCCTCGATTGGAGCTCCTGTTTTCCGGGCTGTGATGTCCGGCAGGTTTTTCTACAAAACAGTAAGTGGCCCATGTAGTACGGACGTCTGAAGCTCGTTCGGAAACATGAAGAGCGGGCATCGCTGCCCGCCCATCACCATTTACAACACCGACGAGAAATGCAGTTCCAGGGGATTACTTCACCACCTGGAATCCCCAGCCACTGCCGGAGGACTGGATGATGACCTGGCCACCCTTGTGATGATGGTGCCCGGAGGAGTGCGCATGACCGTCGTGGATATGCACGGGCTTGCAGGTGTGACTGCTGTTGCAGCCGCAGGAACTTGGGTACTGGGTCACCCAATGGCCAACCGGTTGACCGCAATGGTTGTACCCATGGACGTGGAAGTAGGCGTAGATGGGCTGGCCGCAGGGGGTGTAGCCAGTGAGACGATAGTGGTTGCCGCCAGCCTGGGCGGTAGTGAGGGGAATGAAGGAAAAGGCACCAATCGCACTAAGAAGCACAATGAGTTTTTTCATGGAAGGATGATCTTGTTGACGCTGGGATTCGACGCGTCCCTCCAGAACTTTGTTCGGGCATTTGGAAAACTATTGCCTGTCACGCGATGGGACAGCTTTTACAAGGGGTCCCTCTGACGCCGGAAAGGTGAAACGCAAAGCAACGAAGCAGCAGAAGGAAATGCGATTTACACCAAGATGGAAAAGCATCTTGGAACTCATCCCAGTCCTCGAGGTCAGCTCTGAGTCTGTGGGGGTATCAGCTCCCACTCAGGAGACCACACCGACCCACTTCCTCACGCTACCCGTCCTGCTTGCTAGAACCCCACTGCGTGCAGCAGCTTCACCATCCAGTAGCCAAGGATTCCGGTGATGGGCAGGGTGAGTACCCACGCCCAAAGGATGCGGCCTACGATGCCCCACTTCACAGCACTGAAGCGGTGCGTGGCGCCCACCCCCATGATGCTGGTGCTGATGACATGTGTCGTTGAAAGCGGAATGCCGAGCTTGCTCGCGGTTTCAATGATGATGGCAGCGGTTGTTTCCGCCGCGAACCCATGCACCGGCATGAGTTTCACCATTTTGTGCCCCATGGTCTTGATGATGCGCCAGCCACCTGCCGCCGTGCCGGCGAACATGGTGATGGCGCAAAGGATCACCAGCCAGATGGGGATGGGTGACTCTTTGCCCAGGGTATGCATCTTCAGGAAGCCGTAGCTATCCGGCAGGCTTTCGAACGCGCCGCTGCTCGTGGCTGTGAACATGGCCAGCGCGAGAATGCCCATCGTCTTCTGCGCATCATTGCCGCCGTGGCTGAAACCCATGAAGGCCGCACTCGCGATCTGCAGCCGGCCAAAGATCTTGTTCACGGTACTGGGACGGCTCTTTTTCAGGAGCGCCATGAGCATCCACATGATCAGGCCACCCAGGAAGAAGCCAATCAGGGGCGACAGCACCATGGGTTTGATCAGCTTGGGCCAGAGGCCGTTGCTGCCTTCATGCCAGATGAGGGCAGACCATCCACCGGAAGTGGCAATGGCAGCGCCACAGAGCCCACCCACCAGAGCATGGCTGGAGCTCGAGGGAAGGCCGAGCCACCACGTGAGCAGATTCCACACAATGGCCCCAATCAGTGCCGCGAGCACCGTAGGCAGCGTGACGATGCTGGCATCGACAAAGCCACCGCTCACGGTCTTGGCCACAGCGGTGCCCATGAGCGCACCGATGAGATTGGTAGAGGCGGCGAGCAGGATGGCCTGGCGTGGCGTCAGCACCTTGGTGGAGACCACGGTGGCGATGGCATTCGCCGTATCGTGGAATCCATTGATGAACTCGAAGGCCAGCGCCGCGATGAAGACGCAGATGAACAGCGTGAGCATGACGCAGGCCTAGGAATATTTCAGCACCACCTGGAAGACGACGTTTCCGGCATCGCGGCACCGGTCGATGGCGCGTTCCAGCAACTCGTAGAGGTCCTTGAGAATGATGACCTCAATGGGCTCTATCTTGCCGTTGTAGAGCTGCTTCAGCAGATCCATGAGCATCTTGTCGCCGTCACCTTCAATGTGCTGCAGGCGATCCTGCATGTCCTGGATTTGATCGATCGACGCCTTCTTGCGGAGGAGCCCCACCATGCTGATAACCTCGTTTGTGGCCTGCTCCAGCAGTGAGATCTGCTTGGACACGATGTCATGGGTGAACTGCACGGGGCAGACGGAAAGCCGCTCCGCAATCTTCTCCACCGTCTTGGGGACCTTGTTCAGCGCGCTGTTCAGGGACTCGATGTCCTCGCGATCCAGCGGCGTGATGAAGGTTTTGCACAACTCCTCGGTAATGCCCTGAGTCAGCTTCTTGTGCTTGCGCCGGCTCTGGCGAATGGCGTCGAGCTGGGCACTGGTATCACCTCCCAGATGGGGAATCACATCCTTGAGAAGGAGAGCGCAATTGCGCGCTTCTGCCGCACTGGCCTCCAGCAAGGTGTAAAAGGTGTCGTCTTTCTTGAAGAGGCTGAACATGGGTGGGGCGGGAGTGAATGGCGGGTGGTCAAGTGACATTTGGTGACGGTTTTGCAAGCTGGTTTTCGGGTTGGCCGCCTCCTGCCAGCACTTCCGGCGCGAAATCTGGACAAACTCGGCGACCCACCCCCGAGCCCGGATTGACACCCCTCCCCCACTCCCGCAGCATGGCCGCATGTCAGCCCGAAATCGCGAACTCATCCGCCACGCCGCCGACCTGAAGCCGGATACACCCTGGAGCGACACCATCTGGGCCTGGACGCCCGAGGAGTCCCTTGTGGACCATCAGACCAAGGCGCGGCTCTGCGTGGCCACCCTGCTGCCCTTCCAGGACAAGAAGCCGGACTGGGATGGATTCATCCGCAGCATCGCCTGGATGCGGGACAGCGCTGCGCACTACGGCGTGGAGGTGGCCTTCGTATTGAATGCGGACACGGGCTACATCTTTGACCTTTCCCTGGACGAGTATCGCGAGGTCCTGAAGCGCTTCCGGGAAGCCTTCCCCGACCAGCGTTTCCTGGCTGGAGTTACCGGCCCGGACGCAGGCGCCACCGAGTTCAAGGCGGAGCGCTACCTGCCCATGCTGGAGGCGGTGCAGCAGTACGACAACTGCGAGGCCATGCTCATGACCTCCCGCACGCTGAACGTGCTGGACCCTGAGCGCCGCCGGGATGCCTACTTCCAGATTGCGGAGCACCTCACCGTACCGGGCATTGTGCACGCCCTGGAGCCCTCCTTCGTCCCATGGGCCACGCCGTACGAGCCGTGGCTGCTGCATGAGCTGGCACAGCATCCGAAGTTCGTCGGCGGCAAGATCTCCACACTCGACGAGCCGCACTTCCTCTACTGGGCGGCCATGTGCAAGGGGCTGAACCTCGACTTCGCGCCGCACAGTGGGGATGACTTCGGCATCTGCACCGCCATCCGCCTGGGCCTGCCACTGCTCATCGGCGCTGGGGTGAGTGCCTGCCCGCTCATCTGCGCCGCCAGAGACATGTGGCTGGACGATTCCTGCCCCGCCAAGACGCACCGTACCGGGCTGGGAAGCGGCTTTGACACGCGTGTCTACAAGCTCTTTGAGGCCATCCAGTCCTTCGAGGATCTTGTTTTCCGTCTGGATGAACGAATGAGCGCCTCGGCGTACAAACACAGCACTGCCCACGTGCTCCACGCACTCGGACTGATTGCCTCCCCGGAGGCGCACCCGAACTGCAAGGATCTCCGGGGCGGGAACGAAGCCGCTCGCATGGCGGAAGCCATGCGACGTCCCCTACGGATGGCTCAGCGGCTCGGGGTGCCAGATTTTCCGTCCAATTCCTGAGGGGATGGCGATTCTAAGGTGGACAAGAGGGTTGGCAAATCTAGACAAAAGCTGAACGCTTTTAAGAAAAATCTAGACAAAACCCAAACAGTCCACCATAGTACCCCCACTGTGAAAACGATGCTTACCCCCGCACGACGCAACCGTGCTGTTCGCACAGTTGCTCCCGCCGCCCCCGTGGTGGCCGAGGATGTCTCGTACGACATCGACCTCCTTCAACGTGTAGGCCGCCGCGATGTGGCCGCATTCCAGGAGTTCTATCGCAAATTTAACGGCCTCCTGTACTCGACCATCCATCGAGTGCTGAATGACCATCAGGACACGGAGGACATCATGCAGGAGGTGCTGATGCAGATCTGGCAGAAGGCCCATCTGTATGAGCCCGGCAAAGGCAAGCCGCTCACCTGGGTGACGACTCTGGCCCGCAACCGCGCCATCGACCGTATCCGCGCCAAGCAGCGCCGTAGCAAGCTGAACGACGACTTTGAGCAGGAGCACAAGACCGTGCAGCCGGAATTCGACGAGGACACCAGCGATCTGGTCACCTCGCACGAAAACGACCGCATGGTACAGAGCGCGGTGATGGAGCTCACTCCGGAACAGCGCGAGGCCATCCAGCTCGCCTACTTCAGCGGACTGACGCAAAGCGAAATCGCGGAAAAGCTGAACGAGCCCCTCGGCACCGTGAAGGCCCGCATCCGCCGTGGCGTGCAGCGCCTGGAGTCCTCCGTGAGACGCAGAATGTAACACGGAGCATTCACCTGCTTAGATAGGATTGAAGCCGCATCCGTGAGGGTGCGGCTTTTTTGATCTTTCCAAGTCACACTTGGACAGCGCTTTCACCAACAGAATCACCACTTGCCTGCCCCATGGCTGTGGAGATGCTCCCCACCAATCACCATCTCGCATGAATCCAACGGCGATCACAGCCCACCTGGGAAAACCGCTTTTCAGCAACAAGGAGGGACACGCCTGATGGCTTGGGTCGCTCTGAACTGTCCTCAGTGCTCGGCGCCGCTGCCGCGAGTGGCCATCTGGCGCTCGGTGAAATGCGCCTCCTGTGGTGCATTGATCACGCGGACGGAGTCGGTGGTCAATCGGGACACCTTCCGCCAGTCGTTGATCCGGGCGCGGCAGCATGCGGGTGCCTTCGGCGGAGATCTGGAGTGCGGCGGCGACAGCTACCGCCTCATGCAGCACCTGGGAAATGGCGAGATCTCACAGGTGTACCTGGCCCAACGACTCGGACCGATGCCCTTCCTCGCGACCATCAAAGTCTCGACGGCTCCAACAGCCGCGAGGCAGTACGCCCGCGAAGCGGAAATCCTGCGCGACCTGCAAGCGGCAGAGAATGGAGCGGCCAGCGCCTACTGCCTCCAGCACCTGCCCGTGGTGGTAGCCCAAGGAGTCGTGGCGGGCAGCTCCGCCAAACACGCTCTGGTGATGAAGCACCCCAATGGCTTCTGGGGCAGCCTGGCGGCTCTGAACGAACGCTTCCCCCAAGGTCTGGACCCACGCCACGCGGTCTGGATCTGGCGACGCCTTCTGGATGTGCTGCAGTTCATCCATGCGCAGGGCTGGTCCCATGGAGATGTGAGGCCAGAGCACGGGTTGGTCCACCCCGCCGATCATGGCGTGCGGATGATCGGCTGGGGCTCTGCTCAAAAGAGTGCCAGTACGAAGGACCAGGGACGGGATCTCCAGCGGAGCGCGAGAGTGGTGCTGGTGCTGCTCAGCGGCAGCGGAGCGCATGGCTCTCTCCCGGGCACCGTCCCCAGGGAACTGAGTCAACTGGTGACCCAGGCAAGCGAGGACGAGGCCTTCTGCCGCCAACACGGCGCGGCCGGACTGGACAGTCTGCTGCGATCTACGGCGCGATCTGCATTCGGCCCACCTTCCTTTGTGCATCTCGCCGTCTGATTCACCCCAATTCCAAATCTTTTCACCACATAACACTTATGGGTTACGGAAACTACTCACACGCTGCTCACGTCGCACTCACCGCAGGTCGCGCGCATCAATCGCGGAACGAGGTCTTCAGTCAGAGTCAATGCCATGCCTTGATGAACCCCAAAGGGCTCAAGGTTCGCGAATGCCGGGACAGCGCTGACCACCCGAATTCAATCGGAATCGCGTTCGCCCTGGATGTGACTGGTTCCATGGGCGACATCCCCCATCTGCTGGCCAAGCAGGAGCTGCCAAACCTGATGAAGTTGCTCACTGCCTGCAACGTGGAGGATCCCCAGCTCATGTTCATGGCAATCGGAGACGCCACTTCGGATCGCGCTTCGCTGCAAGTGGGCCAGTTCGAAAGCACGGCGGAACTCATGGACCAGTGGCTCACCTGGAGCTACCTCGAAGGCGGTGGTGGCGGTACCGGCCATGAAAGCTATGAACTCGCCTTCTACGTGGCGGCCCAGCACACCGACATGGACAACATGGTGAAGCGCAAGAAAAAGGGCTACCTCTTCCTCACGGGCGATGAACTGCCCTATCCCACCATCTCGCGTCATCAGGTCGAAGCGCTGCTGGACGAAAAGCTCGACGAGGACATCCCCATTGAAGAGGTGATCGCCGCCGCCGCGGAGAGCTACCACCTCTTCTTCCTCATCCCGGATCTGCAGCGCGCGAAACGGTGTGAGGCACGCTGGAGGCAACTCCTCGGCGACCACACCATCTGCATGGAGTCACCCAGCGATACCTGCGCCGTGGCCGCCGCGATTGTGGCGCTGACGGAAAAACGCATCACGGATCTCGACGCGCTGGCCAAGACCCTGTCAGACAACGGCTTCACTCGCGAACATGTGGGTTCGACCATCCGCGCTATCCAGCCCTATGCGGCCCTGCTGCATCTTGGACCTTCGAAGTCCTACCATGCACCCGTGACGAACGGGAGCAGCTGGTGGAAGCGTTTGTTCGGTTAATGGCACCTTGCTGTGAACGCAACACGCTACGCTTCAGTGCTGGGCCTCGGCTTCGGTGACTGCGGCAAGGGGCATTTCATCGATGCACTGACGCGTCGATGGCAGGCCCACACCGTGGTACGCTTCAATGGTGGTGCCCAGGCAGGGCACAATGTCGTGACCTCTGCCGAGGGCGCCACGCCGGCGCGGCACCACACATTTTCGCAGTTTGGCTCCGGAACATTCGTGTCTGGAGTGCATACGCTGCTGCTCGACCCGGTCGTGGTCCATCCCACGGCGCTCCTGGTGGAGGCGGAGGCGCTGGGCCGCAGCGGTGTGCACGATGCCCTCACGCGTCTGGCCATTGATGGCCAATGCCGCATCACCACGCCGTTTCATCAGGCCGCGAATCGACTGCGTGAACGTCTTCGTGGCATCGCAGCTCACGGCACCTGTGGCGTGGGCGTGGGAGAAACGGTGCGTCACTCGTTGGAGTACCCTGCACAGGTGCTGCGCTATGTGGATCTGTTGCCAGCCACCGCAGTGGATGCGCGGTCACAGGTGGACAAGGCGCAGGCGATACGGGAGACTCTTCTCGAGGAGCTGTTACCTCAATGCGCGGCAAGTAATGCCTGTGGTCTGGCAGAGGAGCTATCAATCCTCCAAGATGAATCGCTGGCGGGACGATGGTTGAATCATTGCCGGGCGTTGGCTCGGCAGTGTCCTCCGGCCCCAGCAGAGGAAATTCACCGGCAATTGACCCAGCCAGGATGCGTGCTGTTTGAAGGCGCTCAAGGTGTCCTGCTCGATGAATGGCGCGGTTTCCATCCGCATACCACTTGGAGCACCATCTCGACCGAAGCTGTTGACGGTGTAGCCGCCCACTTCGGGCTCGACTCCCCCATCGAGCACTATGGCGTCCTGCGCAGTTATCTCACGCGCCATGGCACGGGTCCGATGCCGACCCATGACTCCTCCCTTGATGCCGTGCTCCCTGAGCCGCACAACCACGCAGAAGGCTGGCAGGGACAGTTCCGCCGTGGACATCCTGACGCCGTGCTCCTGCGCTATGCGCTTGAGGCCGTGGGAAAATTGCAGGGCCTGTTGGTCGGCCATCTCGACATCTTCCAGCACGGAGTTTCGCTGAAGTGGTGTGAGCGCTATGTGACCGGGTCAGCTTGGGGAAGTTCGGACCTCATCGAAAGACTTCCCTTGAGCAGTGGCCAGGATCTGGAGCATCAGTCGATGCTCACGAATCTGATGGCGCGCGCAGAACCGCAATACGACGCCAAGTCACTGAACTCAGCAGACGCTTTGTTGGAACGAATCACAAGTGTCGCCCGGCTGCCGATCGCTTGGTGTTCTCACGGGCCCTGTTCGAATCATGTGCGTGAGTGCCGATGAAAACGCGGCATCGTTTCAAGAACGCCGATTCCGCTCCCAAACCACCCCACCAACAACCTTTGACCAGTCCACGAAGCGACCGTCCGCTGCTTCATGAACTGTCACGAGGTATCCGATGGCACCAGGAAACTCGTTCTACAAAACGGTCAATTCGGGTTCTCACATGGTTCATCGTCACACCAGCGCGCGTCCAAACGGATCTTTCCGCAGGCCCATGCCCGTGACAATGGCGTCGATGAGGGTCCACATGCCGAGACCGCCACACGTGAGCAACTTCACCACGCCCGTGCCGGGGCTGCCGAGGTAAAAGTGATCCGCGCCGAAGCTGCCCAGCAGTGCTGCGAAGACGAAGGCCGTGCTTTGGCTCTTGTCCGAAGTGCCCACGTGATCCCGCAGCAAAGGCCGACCCTTCGCATCACGCAACAGCCCCATGCCAATCAGATAGAGATCCACGATGTACCAGACAAAGAGACCGCCAAAGGTCAGCAGCTTGAGCAGGCCCATGAGAGGCTGGCCCAGATAGAAGCGGTCGACGCCGAAGGGACCGAGAAAGAAGGACAAGAGAAAGGCCGATGACTGACGCTTGTCACTGGTGGATGACTGATGCGTCGACGTTGCAATCGTATACCCGCTTTCCGCACGCTGATGACCGGGAAAATTCTGCACCGTGATGGGCGGGTACGCCGCGGGTGGATCTTGCACGGAAGGAGATGGCTCACTCCACTGCGTTTGCGACGCGTCATGCGGCTCCTCGCGACGAATGGTTTGCAGGTGGTCCAGCGAAGCCGCCTCTTCCACAGGATGGGAAGAATTCTCGAAGGAGGGCAACGGACCTCGGTACCACGTCTGCGTTTCATCCGTGGCAGGAAGATCCATGGGATCCGCTGGTGCGGAGGATGCGGGCGACTCCTCAGCAGTATACGTTCCGTCTGAATCCCCCGTGGGAAGCGTGAGCACACCGTATTGTTCCCCCATTTGCAGGGTCACAGGAAGCCTGGCCTCGAATTCTCTTCCCCAGTCACCACCATCCCCCTGCCAGGCACCACCTTCACTATCGTCCAGGGAGGCAATGTAGACCTTGTCCGCACCATCCCACCGGATGGCGTAGGCATAATTGGGACCATCACTTAGCACAACATGCGAATCCGGTGCGTGACCTGCGATGATGATCGCTCCTGGCTCGACCTCCAGCATGCGTCGATCTCCATCTGCATGAAACTCCAGCAGGCACGCTGTCACCTCCTCCTGAGCCGCGGCTTCACCGACGAGATCCTGTGGCTCATAAAACATCAGGCTCGTGCCAAGGACATCCAACTCAAGGGGGAGCGTGGTGTCCTGCAGCACCTCATCCTCGGCATTCAGAAGCTGAATCCGCCCCGGCTCATCACGGACAAAGGAAAACAACACCTCCGGCACACCTTCGCCATTGATGGGAATGTGGCTGCCATCCGCACTGCCCACCTGGTGTTTGTAACCGAGTGGCACATAGATGCAGCGCCGCTGTCCCGCCATTTCATAGGCAATGAGCTCGTCCGTCATGGCTCCAGATGTTGAAACATCGGCAAAACTTGGCAAGCCTGAACGCACCTAGGACAGGCAAAAGGGCAAAAAAGCACCAGCAAAAATTCAGACACCGGTATTTCCCGAATGGACGCCCCCTGCGATACGTCTATGATCTTGAGCATCCTCATCCTCAGAAGCCCTGCCGCAGCATGTCCGACCGAAACGCCCTCCCCTCCTCCGCTGCGATTGCGGAAGGGCGCTGGCATGCAGTGGGTCCATGGCTGCGCGACGGCCAGGGCCGGAAGGTGATGATGCGCGGCGTCACGTACGGCCCCTTCAAACCAAACAAATCGGGAATCCCCTGGCCTGAGGATGCCCAGCTCAGAAAGGATGTGGCGCACATCGCGCGGCTGGGGTTCAATACCGTGCGTGTCTATGAAGCTCCCTCGGACCTCCTCCTCGACTGCTGCCGCGAGCACGGTCTGCGCGTGATGGCCTGCGTGCCCTGGACCCAGCATGTGGATTTTTTCAGAGACGGCTTTGCCGCGGCAGATGCCATCGAGCGCATCAGCCGGGAGGCACGCCGCCTCGCTGCCCACCCGGAGGTCGCCGGCATCCTCGTCGGCAATGAAATCGAAAAAACGCTCGTGCGCTGGATGGGACCGGAGCGCGTGTTGCATTTCATCGAGCACCTCATCACCGAAGCGAGAACACAGGCTCCTCGCACACTCATTGGCTATGCCAGCTATCCCTCCACGGAGTATCTGGTGCCACGCAATGCGGACTTCCTGGCGGTCAATGTTTTCCTGGAACGCGCCTCGGTCTTCCGCCGGCATATCCAGCATTTGATGAACCTGGCAGCGGGCCGCCCCCTCATCATTTCCGAATTCGGACTTGATACGGCGTCCCATGGAGAAGCAGCACAGACAGAGGCTTTGCGATGGGAGGAGAAGATCTGTCGCGATGCCGGCGTGGCTGGCAACATCTGGTTCAGCTACACAGATGAATGGCACCGCGGTGGAGAAGAAGTCACCGGATGGGACTTCGGTCTGGTCACACGTGATCGCAAGGAGAAGGAAGCGGCGCGCGAGTTGGCCTCGAGGAAGGCGCTGACGGTTGACTCCCTGCGCGATGTGGTATCCGCGGAACGAGTCTCCGTCATTGTCTGCACACGCAATGGCTCCTCGACACTGGCCTCGTGCCTGGAAGCTCTGGCAAAGCAGACTCACCCCAACTACGAGGTGCTGGTGATTGATGATGGCTCCACGGACACCACACCGCAGATCGCCCGGAGCTACGCTCATGTGCGCTATGTGCGTCAAGATCACGCAGGGCTCAGTGCCGCGAGAAATCTCGGCATGCTGGAGGCCACGGGGACGCTGCTCGCCTACACGGATGACGATTGCATCCCAGACGAAGACTGGCTGGTCTATGCCTGCCATGCGTTTGAGGATCCGCAGGTCGCGGCAGCCGGCGGCCCCAATCTCCCACCACCACCGCGCAATCTCACCGAGGCCTGTGTCGCCGTAGCCCCGGGGGCACCAGCGCACGTGCTGCTGAACGACGAAGAAGCTGAGCACCTGCCAGGATGCAATCTCGTGATTCGCAAATCCGCCCTGCATGCCATCGGGGGGTTCCGCACAGAGTTCACCACGGCGGGTGATGATGTGGATGTCTGCTGGCGGTTGCAGTCGCATGGAGGCAAGCTGCGTTTCGTGCCCGCCGCGCTGGTGTGGCATCACCGGCGCTTCACGGTATCTGCCTACCTGCGGCAACAACGCGGGTACGGCCATGCGGAAGCCATGCTGGTGCGTCGCTATCCACACCGCTTTGCGTGGCTGGGCGGTGCACGGTGGCGCGGCGCCATCTACGGGCATGACAATGCGCCTTCACTCCGCACCGGCGCGCTAATCCGCTTTGGCCGCTTTGGCAACGCGCTTTTCCAAACGCTCTATGCCAACAGCACCGCCAGCCCCTGGGACTGGGTGATGGGCCTGCCCTGGCTGGTACTCTCCACCCTCATGCTGGCCTATGGCCTTGTGTCCGCGACGTTCCTCGGTTCCGTGACGGGCCTGGCGCTGGCGGCGGCGATGACTCTACTCACGATCTATGCCGCGTGGCGACGGGCGCGGCTGCAGCCGCCTCCTGCAGATGCCTCATCACCCGGCAAGAGCCGCTCCCTCCTGTGGATGCTGTGCCTCCTGCAACCCATCATCCGGGACTGGGGACGCCTCAAGGGCATGGTGAAACTGCGCGCTCTGCCCTCCGGGACCACCACCTGGCCCGCAGAGCATTTTTCCCAGCGTCCTTCTTCTCCGCAGAAGCACTGGAGACATGAAGGATTCTGGAATGAGGACGGTGTAGGTCGTGAAGAACTCCTGAGGGCCATGCGCCGGATGACGGTCGTTCAAGGCCTCACATGGCAGGAGACAGGCGACCAAAGCTCCTGTGATGCGGTGCTGATCTCGCCTCAAGGGAGGCGCGTGGGACTGACGACCGTCACGGAATACCATGAGGAAGGCCGGCGCCTCACCCGCATCGCCTACGGAATGCGCAACCTCTGGTGGCTGGACCGTGTGCAGGTGTTCCTCATTGTCGCCGGCGCAGCGAGCCATTTCCTTTTCAAGTTTCCGCACGCATGGCTTCTTGCCGCGCTGCTTCTCATGCTGGCGTGGTGGCGGGCGAATCTCAATGTGCATGCCCTGCACGCCACCCGTGAGCTCATCTATACCGCTGCAGAAGCTTGTGGGCTCATCAAGGACGAGGCTCCTGTGGAGATCTCCGCCAAGCATTTGCATGAGCGCGCCCTTGCCACCGCAGGACAGCCCGGGGAAATGTATCTCAACAAACCATGAAGCCGCTCCTCCTCGCCTCCCTGACAGTGTTGATGATGCTCACTTCCTGCTCAAAACCAAAGGAGGTGGACTACGTGAAACTGAAGATGGTGGACAACATGCTGACCGATCCGGACACCATGAAACCCTTCACGGGTATCTCACGTGACCGGCACCCGGATGGAAAAGTGAAATCCGAATACCCCATCAAAAACGGTGTGTTCCACGGCACGGTGAAGGAATGGTATGCCAATGGCAAACCCTACGCGGAAACAGAGTTTGTGAACGGCGAACGCACGGGCCGCAACATGGAGTGGACAGAGTCCGGACTGCCTTACCAGGAGCGCGTTTACGAGAAGGACCGCATCGTCTCAGAGAAGAAGTTCGAGACGGGGAAGTAGGTGCCATGCAGGTCCATCGGGGCCTTGCAGGTGTCTCTATCTGCACAAACTGCGGAAATAGTCCCGGGCATCTTCTTCGTTGTCGAATTTCCGCCAGTCACCGTAGCCGTCGGTGACCACCCAGCTATCGAGCATGTGGGTGTCGTGGATCGCTGCATGAATCTCCTCCGCAAGCCCGTGCGGCCTGGAGCGCTCAAGGATCACCCGGTTGCCCCTGGAGTCTTCGCCTTCATCTTCGAGAATGTACTTGGCCATAGATAGACTGTGGGGAGGTTTGGAAGACTGCTCAGACAAAATCAGCAACACACGTTTGCTACTACATGGTAAAACCGTGCAGACATTTGTCGACCATGATCTCTTGTTGCCAGAGAGTGTCCAGCACATGGCACCGCTCTCACGTCATCCGTACCTGCTCTGCGCTGGTGAGCGTCAATGCACTGCCATTCGCCAACGTAAGCATGAGGTGACCTTCTTCTGTGAGGTCGGTGGCCATGCCTTCCACTTCACGGCCATCCACACGTGCCTTCACCACATGCCCCAGCAGGCGGCTGCGACGGCGCACTTCATCGATCACAGATCCATACCCCTGTTCCCACAAGGGTAGCAGGCGATCGATTTGTTTCATCAACGCGATGGCGACGACGTTCCGGTCGAGGAGACGGCCATCTCCCATGGCAAGCCTCATGGAGGTGGCGATGTCGCGCAACTCAGGCGGGTACGCGTCCGTGTTCACGTTCAACCCGATGCCGAGCACCATGTAGGCGCCAGTTTCGCCGGTGAAGGTTTCCGCCAGGATGCCGGCACACTTCTTGTCCTGTACAAAGACATCATTGGGCCATTTGATTTCCGGGTGCAGGGATGTGGTTGTCTCGATGGACCTGCAAATTGCGAGGGCCGCCATGGTGGTAAGCCGCGCCCAATGCTCCATGCGCACACTGGGACGCAAGAGGATGGAACAAAGGATATCCTGCCCCGCGGGAGCGCTCCAGCGGTTCTCCCGGCGGCCCCGCCCGGCGGTCTGGGTTTCGGCAAAAATTACCAGCCCGTGTGCATAACCGGCCGCGCCCAACTCACGGGCCAAGTCGCTCGTGGAGGCAATCTCTTCATGCGTTTGTACTTCACCCCCAACGATATGGCCCGCCAAAGCAGCAGAAAGACGGCGCCCCTCAAGTGGCGTAAACGTGGTCTGAAGAGACATTCAACTAATGATGTAAGGCGCTTGCACGTCTTGCAAGCGACAAACTTCCCCTCCAAAGTTCCGCACCTTCCTCAATGCCAGTACGCTTTTTGATCGCCGACGACATGCCAGCCCAACAGAGGCTTATGGCAAATGCAGTGATGTTCCTCGGAGGCGAATCCCGGTTCGCTGCCACGGGACACGAAGCCCTCAGACTCGCTGAGCGAGAACCATTCGATTTTATTCTGATGGACTTGCAGATGCCCCAACTGGGAGGAATCGCCGCTGCGAGCTATCTGCTCCACCAGTGGAGCGGGCAGGCCATCCGGCCGCGCATCATGGCGGTCACCGGGGAAAACCCGGACGACACCTACACCCTTTGCCGGGCTGTAGGCATGGATGGCTTCATCAACAAGCCCTACAGCATGACCTTGCTGAAGAAGAACCTGATCCACCTGCTCACCCAGGGGCATTGCTGGAAAGAAGGTCCCGCCGAGCGGTTGTTGGATCTACGTCAGATCGATGCGGGCATGCGAGGCCGCGATGAGCATTCCATGGCGAAAGCCATCAAGGAAGCCCGGCTCATGCTGTTGACGATGCGCACCCAGTTCAACGAACTGGAGGCGGCTGATCTGGTCACCATGGCAAACTCTGTCGTGCGATTTGCCCACCATCATGGATACGTGCATCTGGCGGCTTCCATGAAGTCACTGGCGACTGCCGCGGAGACAGGCGATGCCCGGGCGCAATTCGCGCTCTTGGTGCGAGAGCATGACCTTTTTGAAGTGGCAAGCCAGGCGGCTCTCGCTTGGTATCGCCAGCCTCAGATGGCCAAATTTGTGGAAGCGGCCTGATTGGGCGTCTGAAGAGGGCAGGTCCTCCTAAGAGTAAAAAACGAAGGCACCGTGTCCTGTGGAACGGCGTTCATTCGTCTTACCTGCGAATCCACCCTATGCGCCGCACGGATTCGCGGTCCCTCTCCTCCACCCATCCCCACCATGGCCACCTTTGAAACTGATGTCTCCTCCTCCACTGTCAGCGGTGATCCGGTGACTGAAATCAAAACCCTCATGGATGAGTGGCGGAAGGCGCTTACCGCCAAAGATCTGGATCGTCTGGCCAGGCACTATGACCCGGAAGTACGATTCTTTGATGCTGTCCCGCCGCACGAACATCGCGGCGCAGATGCCTACCGCCGCACTTGGGAGCAGATGATGCCCTTCCTCCCGCAGGCGCTGGGCTCCGACGTCCGGGAGCTGGAGATCACCGCTGAGGGAAATGTGGCCTTTGCCTCCTGTCTGCAGCGCCTGACGAATCGCGCCACGAACGAAGCCGCCACCTGCGGCTGGGTGCGCGTGACCCTCTGCTTCCAGCGAAGGCAGGGCGAGTGGAAGGTGGTGCACGAACACGTGTCCGTGCCCTTCAATCCCCAGAATGCGCAAGCCGCCTTCGTCAGGGAGCTGTAGACACCGCCCCCATCAATCGGGCTTAGCAGCAGAGCTTCATGACATCCATCACCGGAAAGCAGAGCTCATGCATCCATGCTGCCACCAGTCCGAGGACGCCTGACTTCTCACGGTTGGCGCGCGTCTCCCTGCGATAGACGCTGGGAGTCTTGCCAATCTCGCGGGTGAAGCCTCGCACAAATGCACCGAGACTCTGATAACCCACCGCGTGCGAGATCTGGCCGATCATCATGTTTGATTTGATGAGCATGGAGGCCGCGCGCGCCATCCGCAGTCGACGGATGTACCCGGGAATGGTCTCGCCATGATATCGCCGGAAGAGGCGGCTCAGTTGGAACGGCGTCATATTCACCTCTTGAGCAAGCGCCCTCAAGCTGGGCGGATTCTCAAGGCTGGACTCGATGAGTTCTGCCACGCGTTGCGCTGGGGGTATCTGCGACGGATGCCTGTTGGACATCCGGAAGCATGCGCGATCTGGAATGCATGTCAATTTCGTCGCAAACCCATCTCCGGGCTTCCGGGCTCAGTCCTGCGGCCACTTTTCAATGAGCATGTCCTTTTTCTGGAACACCGAAGGGCCGTCCGCGGGCAGTTCTGGTGACGTCCCGGGCTCAGCACCGAGTATCTCGCGGTGCCACTCCCTGGCCACTTCAGGGTTGGGCGCCTCGTAAACCGTGCCGTCCAAAGCCTCTATGGATGCCACCCAGACGAGCGACGTCACAGGCTGCTCCGGTGTGGTGGAAGGCGCATCCGCGTGGGTGTAGCCCGACTTGAAAGCAGCGACCTGAGATAACGGCAACCAGTCCCCATAGTCCTCCACAACGATCCGATTCCCGTTCACACGGACGGATGTTCGCATATGTCCTATGCGGATCATTTTCATGCGTTAAGCAAGATTCTCCATTGTTGGACACCGGCAATACGAATTTGTCGCACAATCACTAAGATGGACACAAGTGCAATCCGAGACAACGTCAACTGGATGGAGCCGAAAAAGTCACTTTTGATGAGGACGTACAAAGTCGTGCTCCGTTCGTTTGCAGTAGTCCATGTCGATGCCGAAAGCTTCGGCGAGACAGAAACCACCATTGCCTTCTACCGTTCGGGCGCGGTGTCTGCCGAGTACCCGCGTGCCCTGGTGAGGGATGTCTCCCAGATTGAGGATAGGCCCAACAGGCGCAATCACCCGCGCACCTAGTGGTGGTTTCAGCTGCACGTCAGCAGATTACATAGGAACCGCTTTGGGAGCATCGCCTCGATGAGGCGCTGAGTCCCTATAACGAGGCACTCATTCTTCGCCGTGCGTTCACAGAGTTGTTTGACATACAAACGCGCCCGTGTAATTAACCACACAGTTAATTAACTCCTTAGTGAACTACAATGTCTGACCGACTGAGCAATACCTTCGCCGCGCTCGCCGACCCCACGCGCCGGGCGATTCTTGCGCGGCTGGCGTCCGGCGAAGCCTCCGTGAAGGAACTGGCCGAGCCTTTCGACATGACCCCACCGGCCATCACCAAGCACCTCAAGGTGCTGGAGCGCAGTGGCCTGATCGCCCGCTCAAGAGAGGCCCAAAAGCGCCCCTGCCGCCTCAAGCCCAAACCGCTCAAGGAGGCGGTCGACTGGCTGGAGCGCTACCGCGAGCTCTGGGAGGAGCGGCTCGACCGTCTCGACGAGTACCTGCAGCAACTCCAGGCCCAGCCTCACACTCAAGCCACCACCTCCAACGAAAAGGAGAAGCCATCCCATGAATCAGGAAACTAGCACTACCGCCGTAGCCGCTGCCTCCGCGCAGCCATTTGTCATCACCCGCACTCTGAACGCACCCCGCGACCTCGTGTGGAAGGCGTGGACGGAGCCTGAGCGCCTTGCCAAGTGGTGGGGTCCCAAGGGCTGCACTATCAAGGTACACAAGCTCGACCTGCGTCCGGGCGGTATCTTCCACTACACCATGAGTTTTCCGGGCGGTGAAGACATGTGGTGCCGCTTTGACTTCAGAGAAGTCACCGCGCCACAAAGAATCGTGTGGGTGAATTCCTTCTCCGATGCGGACGGCGGCATCACCCGGCCTCCCTTCGAGGATAACTGGCCACTGGAAATCCTGAATGACGTCACTCTCACCGAGGAGAACGGCAAGACGATCCTCACCCTGCACGCCACGCCCATCAATGCCACGGCGGAGGAAGTGGCCATCTTCGACACGAACCGCACGTCCCTCAACCAGGGCTACAGCGGCACCTGGGACCAGCTCGAGGAGTACCTCGCGAGTCTCACCTGACACAAAAATGCTCCACCCCTGAAACTCACAACGCGCAACGACATGACTATCGCGAAATCGCCCTCCCCTTCCGGCGAAGCCCTGCCTTCGCTCACCTTCACCCGCACCTTCGATGCGCCGCGCGCCCTGGTTTGGAAGGTCTGGACCGACCCCGTGCACATGGCCGCCTGGTGGGGACCCCATGACTTCACCAATCCGGTCTGCGAGATGGACGTCCGCCTGGGCGGCACGCTGAAAATCGACATGCGTGCCCCGGACGGCACCGTGTATCCCATGACCGGTGTGTTCAAGGAGATCACCGAGCCCGAGCGTCTGTCCTTCACCTGCACGCCGCTGGATGACAAGGGTGAAGTCATCTTCGAAGAACTCACGACAGTGACCTTCACGGAGAAAGGCGGCAAGACGCTGCTGAACATCGAGGCCCGCATCCTTTGGAAGAAGCCCGAAGCAGATGCCTATCTCCAAGGCATGGAGGAAGGTTGGAGTCAGAGCCTGGTGCGCCTGGGGTCGCAGGTCGCCCGCGCGAAGGTCTCCGTGCCAGCCGAGGCGAACCGCGAACTCATCAACTCACGTTTCTTCAAGGCCCCACGGGAGCTTGTGTTCGAAGCGTGGACGAAGCCGGAGCATGTGGCCCACTGGTATGGCCCGAACGGTTTCACCCTCACCATCCACGAGATGGACGTGCGCCCCGGCGGCATGTGGCGATACATCATGCATGGACCCGACGGCACGGACTACGACAATCGTGTGGTATATGAGGAAATATCACACCCGGAGCGGCTCGTGTACCTGCACGGACACGACAGGGACAACGACCCTGAGGCCTTCCACGTGACCGTGACCTTCGAGGAAGAAGACGGAGGCACCCGCCTCACCATGCGCCTGGTCATGGCGACCGCGGAGCAACGCGAGGCCAGTGTGAAGTTCGGCGCCGTCGAGGGTGGCAACCAGACGCTTTCCCGTCTCGCAGCCTACCTGCCGACGATGGCGAAGTGACATTTGCGTCAATATTCACGCTTCCCGGGAGGAGGAGGCGCGAAGGCAAGCAAAGAATTTTTGCTGCCAATGTCCTTTCAGGGGAGCACCATTCGTCATGGAGGTGAAGATCACACACCAACACTCCGCCTCCGCACGCAATTCTACCACCTCGTCCCCATGATTAAGAAACTGCTCCTCATTCTGCTCGCCCTCCTCGGAATCCTCGTCCTGGTGATCGCCGGGCTGTTCGCCTTCGCCTCCACGAAGCCTGATGATTTCCAGGTCAGCCGCTCCACGACCATCGCCGCTCCTGCGCCTGTGGTCTTTGAGCAGGTGAACAACCTCAAGAAATGGAACGACTGGTCCCCCTGGGCCAAGCGAGACCCGAACATCAAACTGACCTATACCGGCCCCGAAGCAGGCAAGGACGCCACCTATGCCTGGACTGGCAACCATGAGGTTGGCAAAGGCCAGATGACCATCACGAACAGCGTCCCCAATGAAAAGGTGGAGTTCCGGCTGGAGTTCCTGGAACCGTTCGCGGCCACAAACACCGCTGCCTTCAATTTTGCTGCCGAAGGCGACAAAACGAAGGTCACCTGGACCATGGCCGGAAAGAACAACCTGGTAGGCAAGGTGATGTGCACCATCATGGACATGGACAAAATGATCGGCGGCGACTTCGAGGCCGGCCTCAGCTCCATGAAGGCCATTGCTGAAAAGGAAGCGGCATCCGCTCCTGCCTCCTCTGCACCTGTTGCTCCGACCACTCCTGCTCCCGAAGCTGCTCCAGCACCGGCACCCGCGCCCAATTCATAAAAGCCACGCCTTTGCCCGCTCCCTGCAGGCAGAACAAATCCCCACCCCCACCCAGCCATGAGCAGCAAGCGAGCCTCTCTCAGCACCGCACTGGCCATTCGTCCTGTCATCGTTTCACGCGTGATCCCTGCGCCACAAGAAATGGTCTACGAGGCATGGACCCAGGCGGAGCAACTCATGCGCTGGTGGGGTGCCAATGGACTGACCACCCCCGAGTGCAAAATCGATCTGCGTCCCGGCGGCGTCTTTTATTATTGCATGCAATCACCTGATGGCACGGACTATCGGTGCAAGGGTATCTACCAGGAAGTCACCGAGTCTGAGCGGCTGGTATTCACCAACAGCTTCGTCGATGCGAAAGGCGATCCTGCACGGCATCCCGACCTTCCAGACTGGCCACGCGAAACACTGATCCACGTGACCTTCACCCCGCACGAAGATGGCACCCGTATCACACTACAGCAGGCCGTGTCCAAGGCAGACGAGGCGGAGACGGAAGGCTTCGAGCGCGGTCGCGAAGGCGCGCAGGAGTTCTGGGCCATGACCCTGGATTGCCTCGCGGACAACCTGGCGCACGCCTGATGCGCATGCCCGGACATATCCGCTTCATTCATCCCCACACCAAACATCCAACTCAATACCACAACGACTCGCGATATGAACGCCCCTGCCACCACCTCGAAAGCCATGTACTGGACCGGATGGGTCCTGAGCATCCTTCCTCTGCCGCTTATGATTATGGGCGGCATCATGAAAGTAACCAAGAACCCACAAGTCGTGGAGGGGTTCCAGAAAGCCGGACACCCGGTGGACCTCGCCACCCCCATTGGCATCATCGAACTGGTGTGCGTGGCCATCTTTCTATTTCCTCGCACTGCGGTTCTGGGCGCCATCCTGCTGGCGGCATATCTGGGCGGCGCCGTATGCTCCCACGTCCTGAATCAGGATCCGCTCATGAACTCCCTGATGCCTGCCATCTTTGGCGTGGTCCTTTGGTTGGGCCTCTGGCTGCGTGATGCCCGCTTGCGTGCGCTGCTTCCCTTCACCAGCAAGGTGTAAAGCCTGCCATTCATATCGGGACCACTACACCCCATCCCACCATGGCTGCGAAGTTCCAAAAGTTCACCACGCACCTCTGCTATGACAATCAAGCGGAGGAAGCCGTGGCACTCTACACCTCCCTCTTCGAAAACTCGCGGATCAAGCACACGCTCCACTATGGAAAAGATCAGCACGGCCCGGAAGGAAGCGTGCTGGGCATCCTGTTCGAGCTCTGCGGCGTGGAATTCTGGGCCGTGAATGGCGGCCCGTATTTCAAGTTTGAGCAGGGCATGTCCATCTACGTGAAATGCGAGACTCAGGAGGAAATCGACAAGCTCTGGGAAAAGCTCGCGGAAGGGGGCAAGCAGCAGATGTGCGGATGGCTCGTGGACAAGTTTGGCGTGTCCTGGCAGATCGCCCCGGCCGTCGCCGATGAGATGATGCAGGATCCAGATCCCGAGAAAGCCGCGCGGGTGCTTACCGCGATTCTGGAAATGGAGAAGTACGACATCGAAGCCCTGAAGCGTGTCTATGAAGGACGCTCCGCCATCCCTGCTTGAGCCTCGGGAAAAGAGAAGCTCCCCCACCTTCACCGAGGCTGGCTTGAATCGCCTGCGGGCCTCCATGCAAGCTCAGGTGGAAAGCGGCCGCCTGCCCGGCCTCGTCGCGGCAGTAAGCCGCCATGGCGAACTGCATGTGGAGGCCTTCGGCACACAGGATGTGGAAGGCACACGCCCCATGCAGCGGGATACCATCTTCCGCATCGCCTCCCTCACCAAGCCCATCGCCGCCACCGCTGCGATGATGCTGGTGGAGGAGGGAGAACTGGAACTCGACGATGCCGTCGATCCCTGGCTGCCGGAACTGGCAAACCGTCGCGTGCTGAGCTGGCTGGACGGTCCCCTCGACGACACCGTTCCCGCCAAGCGCGCCATCACCCTGCGTGACCTGCTGACCCTGCGCATGGGGCTCGGCCATCTCATGGATGCCTGTCCCGAGTGCTCCATTCTCAAGGTTCTCAATGAGCAGCGGCTCCTCATGGGCTTCCCTGAGCCGCAACTCGTACCCGCTCCAGATGAATGGATGCGCCGCCTTGGTGAAGTGCCGCTGATGCGCCAGCCCGGCGAAGCATGGATGTACGATTTGGCATTCGACGTGCTGGGCGTGCTCATCGCCCGGGTCTCCGGTATGAGTTTCGAGGCCTTTCTGCGTAAACGCATCTTCGAGCCGCTGGGCATGAAGGACACCGCCTTCCATGTGCAACAGGAGAAACTCAATCGCCTGCCTCCTGCCTATGCGGGCGATGAGGAAAGTGGCGGCCTGCGCGTCTTCGATCCCGGAAACGGCGAAAGCCAATGGGCCACAGCACCAGCGTTCGAATCCGGTCGCGGAGGACTGGTCTCCACAGCGGACGACTACCATGCCTTCTGCCAGATGCTGCTGCATCGCGGTAATCACGCAGGCATGCAGCTTCTCACCCCGAAGTCCGTAGCCCTGATGACCAGCGACCAACTCACACCACGGCAACGCGAAGGGAACGAGATGTTCTTCGGCGACCACAGTAGTTGGGGCCTCGGCATGGGTGTCGTCATCAAGAAGACCTCGGAGTCCAAGAGCGTGGGCCGCTTCGGCTGGGCCGGCGGCCTTGGCACCACCGCCTGCACCGATCCCGCGAACGGCCTCATCGGCATTCTCTTTACCCAGCGGTTGATGGATTCACCCGAACCACCGGCAGTGTTCCGGGATTTTGAGGATGGCGTGTATGGGGCGCTTTGAGGAAACACCTTTGCCTACGCCGTATTACTCTTGATGCACGAGGTCTCCGGCATCTCCTATTGGCGCGAGACGTTACGAAGGTGCAGACTCCAGAAGTTGCTCAATGAATTTGTAACGCACGTCCTCCGCTTTCTGTTTTCTAATCTGCAAGGTTCGGTCGTCGAGAAAAATACGAGAAGCAGGAATCCTGATTGGGCGCGGCTTCTCCCATTCAAAGACCGCTCCCTCGTGACTCGTAATGGCAATATCAAGGACCTGATCGAAGTCCGCATCCCACTGGTATTCGACCTGGGGAGGTCCTCCCCTCTGAACGAGATCCACGAAACCATCGGAGTTTCGATCAAAATAGGTGGTGTCAGCCCGACGAGCTTCTTCAAAGACCCCGTCGCCATCCCGGTCATATCGGGTGGCAAGCGTACCTTGGGCAATCGTAGCGACAGCTTCCGATGGTTGAACTTTTGAGGCCGGCGCATTTGTTGCAAGAGCAGCGACAGGCGTCTTCGTCAAAGTTCGACGCGGAGCGCTACAACTGACGACCATGGTGAAGAGAATCGAGGCAACTAATGCTGAGAAACAGGTTCGCATGGCTGCCTCCACCAAGCCCGATGGCCCGTTGTTCGTCAACGCTCTTCGAATCTCCCAAAAGGAGGAGATGAGGGACGCAGCTGGAGAAAATCCTACGTCCCGCGCTTGCCCTCCCGTGCACCATCTACCCCAGCGCCATGGACTATATGTGCAGGGTTGTTCGAAAGGTGAACCTGGGGTCGTTTAGGCTGACTCTACTTGCTGGAAAGACGTGCCCGCCACCTTCGTTTCCCCTCTTTAGGAACGGAGTGGTGCATGTCCGCCGGTTGTCCGTCCTCTTTGTTCTCTCCGTCCCCCGACAAAATTCTCGCCATGCGCTCACCCATGTCGATCCGCAACGCCCCTATTTCACGCACCGCCTTGATCCTGCTGGCCGGCTCGGCCATCGCAGGCAGCGCCACCCTTTCGGCCAAGCCCGGCGAAGAGGAGGCTATCGACCCGAACAAGCCGGTCAGCTACTACAAGCAGATCCGCCCCATCTTCCAAGGGCAGTGCAATGGCTGCCACCAGCCGGCCAAGGCCAAGGGCGACTACATCATGACCGAGTTCCAGCGCCTGCTGAAGGGCGGCGAGAACACCCCGGCCATCGCTCCCGGCAAAGCGGAGGAAAGCTACCTGGTCAAGCTCATCACCCCTGATGGCAAGGGGAAGGCGGAGATGCCGCAAAAGGCTGACCCTCTGCATGAAACGCAGATCGCACTCATCAAGCGCTGGATCTCCGAAGGCGCCAAGGACGACACGCCTGCCTCCGCCCGGCAGGAGTATGACATGGAGCATCCGCCCATCTACGCCCGCGCCCCACTCGTCACCTCCCTCGACTACTCTCCCGATGGCAAGCTCATCGCTGTGGCCGGGTACCATGAAGTCCTGCTGCACAACGCGGACGGCAGTGGCATCGCGGGCCGCCTCGTGGGTCTCTCCGAGCGCGTGCAGAGCGCCCGATTCTCCCCGGATGGTACGAAGCTGGCCGTCGCCGGCGGCAGCCCCGGACGCATGGGTGAAATCCAGGTCTGGGACGTGGCGAAGAAGAAGCTCGACATGAGCGTGAGCATCACCTTCGACACGCTGTATGGCGCAAACTGGAGCCCGGATGGCAAGTTCATCTCCTTCGGCGGCGCGGACAATTCCCTGCGCGTGATCGAGTCTGCCACTGGAAAGCAGGTGGCCTTCAACGGCTCCGCCAATGACTGGGTGCTCGACACCACTTGGGACAAGGACGGCAAGCACGTCATCGGCGCCAGCCGCGACATGTCTGCCAAGCTCACCGAGGTGGAGACCCAGCGCTTCGTGGACAACATCACGAGCATCACCCCCGGCGCGCTCAAGGGCGGCATGCACGCGGTGACCCGCCACCCGAGCAAGAATGAAATCCTGGTGGGCGGTGCCGACGGTGTGCCTCAGATCTACCGCATCTTCCGCGAGACGGTTCGCCGCATCGGTGACAACGCGAACCTCATTCGCAAGTTCCCCGCGATGGAAGGCCGCATCTTTGCCGGGGACTATTCGCCCGATGGCAAGGTCATCGCCACCGCCAGCGCCTACCACGGCAAGGGCGGCGTGAACTTCTACAGCGCCGAGTTCGACTCGACCATCCCCGCAGACCTGAAGAAGATTCTCGAGCAGGTGGGCAGCGCGAAGAACCCCGAAGTGGAGAAGTGGGTGACCAAGGACGTGAAGCTCATCCGTAGCATCCCCTTTGAAAAGGGTGGTGTGTATGCCCTGAGCTACAGCCCAGATGGCAAGACCGTGGCCGTAGCCGGTGACGAAGGCGTGGTGCGCCTCATCGATGCCGCCAGCGGCAACATCACCAAGGAATTCGTGAGCGTGCCCATCGCGGATGCCGCCACCCTGGCCAAGCGCGCGCCGGACACGCACGACGCCATCGCCCGCAGCAATGTGGAAAAGGCCCTCGCCAAGGAAGAACTCGCGCCGGGTGCGAAGATTGCCTCCATTGAAGTGACGCCCCGCCAGATCAAACTTGGCAAGCCCACCGAGTACTCGCAGATCCTTGTCTCCGCCAAGCTCGCGGACGGCACCTATGCCGACGTGACCCGCATGGTGAAATTCACCCAGCAGGGCATCAAGACGGAGATCTCGCCTCGCGGTCTCGTGCGTCCCAAGGCGGATGGCAAGGGAGCGCTGATGATCGCCATCGGTTCCCATCAGGCGGAAGTGCCGGTGGAAATCACGGGCATGAACACCGCGTTCAACCCGGACTATGTGCGGGACGTGATGCCGGTGCTGGCCAAGGCAGGCTGCAACATGGGCACCTGCCACGGCTCGAAGGACGGCAAGAACGGCTTCCAGCTTTCCCTGCGCGGTTATGACCCGGTATATGACGTCACTGCCTTCACCGAAGAACTCTGGGGCCGCCGCGCGAATGTCGCCGCACCCACCCACAGCCTCATGCTGCTGAAGGCCAGCGGCTCCGTACCGCATGAAGGTGGACAGGTCACCGTGCCCGGCGAGCTGTACTATGAAACCATCAAGGCATGGATTCAGAACGGCACCACCTTCAATGAAGCGTCTCCCCGCGTGACCCGCATTGAAGTGTTCCCGAAGAACCCTGTGCTGGAAGTCATCGGCTCGAAGCAGCAGATGCGCGTGATGGCCACCTACGCGGATGGCATCACCAAGGATGTGACCGCCGAAGCCTTCATCGAGTCCGGCAACATGGAAGTCGCCGAAGCAGACAAGCACGGTCTCGTGACCACGGTGCGCCGCGGTGAGGCTCCGATGCTGGCCCGCTTTGAAGGTGCCTATGCCGCCACCACGGTGACCGTGATGGGTGACCGCTCCGGCTTCGCCTGGGTGGAGCCGCCGAAGTTCAACAAGATCGATGAATTCGTCTCCGTGAAGTGGAAGCGCATGAAGATCCAGCCCTCGGATCTGTGCTCGGATACGGAGTTCATCCGCCGCGTGCACCTCGATCTCACCGGCCTGCCTCCTTCAGCCGAAGATGTGCGCGCCTTCATCGCCGATCCCGCGGAACAGAAGGTGAAGCGCGATGCCCTGGTGGACAAGCTCATCGCCAGCCCGGCCTTCGTGGACCAGTGGAGCAACAAGTGGGCGGACATGCTGCAGGTGAACAGCAAGTTCCTCGGCGACGAAGGCGCAAAGCTCTTCCGCGAGTGGATCCGCGCGCAGATCGCGGACAACACTCCTTACGACAAGTTCGTCTACACCATCCTGACGGCGAAAGGTTCTACCAAGGACAATCCCGCGGCCAACTACTACAAGATCCTGCGTACGCCCGAGGAGACGATGGAGAACACCACGCACCTCTTCCTGGCCACGCGCTTCAACTGCAACAAGTGCCACGACCACCCCTTCGAGCGCTGGAACCAGAACCAGTATTATGAGACCTCCGCCTTCTTCTCGCAGGTGGGCCTCGCCAATGACCCGCAGAGCGGAGGCAAGACCATCGGCGGCACGGCCGTGGAAGGCGCGAAGCCGCTGTATGAAATCGTGAGCGACACGGGCAAGGGTGAAGTGATCCACCAGCGCACGAACAAGGAGACACCTCCGCAGTTCCCCTACACTGCCAAGTTCGAAACCAAGGATGATGCGCCGCGCCGTGAAAAGCTGGCTGCCTGGATGACCAGCGCGGATAACCAGTACTTTGCCATGAGCTATGCAAACCGCCTCTGGGGCTACCTCACCGGCACTGGTGTGATCGAGCCACTGGATGACATCCGCGCCGGCAACCCTCCGAGCAATCCGGAACTGCTCACCTATCTGACGCAGGAGTTCGTGAACAGCGGCTTCAATGCGCGCCACCTCATGCAACTCATCTGCAAGTCCCGCACCTACCAGCTCAGCGTGGCCGGCAACAAGTGGAACTACGATGACAAGATCAACTACAGCCACGCCAAAGCCCGCCGCCTGAGCGCGGAAGCATTGTATGACAGCATCTACGCGGTCACCGGTGCCGTGAGCAAGATCCCCGGCGTGCAGCCAGGCACACGTGCCGCACAGCTTGCGGACTCCCAGACGAAACTCACCGATGGCTTCCTGAACAACTTCGGCCGCCCCGCCCGTGAAAGCGCCTGCGAATGCGAGCGCAGCAACGACGTGCAACTGGGACCTGTGATGGCCCTCATCAGCGGACCCACTGTGGGAGATGCCATCAGCGATCCGGGCAACGCGATTGCGAAGATGACCAAGGAGATCACCGATGACCGCAAGCTCGTCTCGGAAATCTTCCTCCGTGTGCTCAACCGCCTGCCGAATGACAAGGAGATCGATGCCGCGCTGGAAAGCATGGCCGGCATGGACGCCGAGCACAAGACACTGACCGCCGAGTGGGCCGCGACAGAGGTGAAGAACGCCCCGGTCATTGCCAAGGCGGAACAGGATCGAGCCACCAAGATCACTGGCTCCCAAAAGGAGCTGGATGATTACAAGGTGAAGGTCGCACCCGAAAACAAGAAGAAGGAAGACGCCCGCATCGCCGCCATCAAGAAGGCCGAGGCCGGAGTCGCCACCGCTGCGAAGACGCTTCCGGATCAGCAGATGCGCTGGGAACCCTACGTGGACGTGAGCACCGAGTGGACCCCGCTTGAGCTCGAAGTCGTGCGAGCGGATGGCGTGCAGAAGCTGGAGAAGCAGCCGGACGGCTCCCTGCTCGCCACCGGTTTCCCCGAAGGCCAGCAGAAAAACGGCAACTATCAGGTGCGCGCGAAGACCCAGCTCACTGGCATCACTGCCTTCAAGCTGGAACTGCTGCCGCATGACAGCCTTCCGAATAACGGCCCAGGCCTTGCGCCCGATGGCAACTTCGTGCTGAGCGAGTTCATTGTGCAGCAGACCGCCATCGACAAGAAGCGTCCGAAGCGCCGCGAAGGCGCGCTCACGTTGGTCAATCCGAAGGCGGACTTTGTGCAGAAGGATTTCTCACCCTCCCTGCTCCTGAAGACCGGCAATCGTGACAAGGGCTGGGCCGTTTCTCCGGACACGGGCTATCGCCATGAACTCACGCTGGAACTCAAGGAACCAGCAGGACTCGAAGGCGGCGCGATGTTCACCTTCAACCTGGTGCAGAACTTCCAGAACAGCGGCAAGTACCTCATCGGTCGCTTCCGCATCTCTGCCACCACCAGCAAGATGGTGCGCTTCGGCGCTTCCCAAGCAGTGATTGCGGCGCTGAATACTGCCGCTGACAAACGCACCAAGGAACAGAAGGACCTGCTGGCCGCGGAATTCGCCAATCAACAGCGTGGATTCCAGGACACGAAGAAGACCCTGGCTGTGGCAAAGAAGCCCCTGCCCATCGACCAGAACCTCGTAGCGCTGGAGCAGAAACTCGCGGACGCCCAGCTTCCCATCGCGCTCGACCAGAAGCTTGTGCAGCTCCGTCGTGACGCGGAACTCAGCAAGACCCAGATGGCCAACCGCCGCCTCACTGCGGCACAAGACCTGACGTGGGCGCTGATCAACTCACCTGCGTTCTTGTTCAACTACTAGAGATCGATTAAACTCAACACGAAATAATCCAGGAGGACACAAGCTCATGTTCAGACTACCCGGACACTTGGCCAAAGACCTGTGCGACTCGCACCTCGGCAGCACGCGGCGTGACTTCCTGCGCGTCGGTGGCGCAGGCATGATTGGTCTCACCTTGAACAACATCTTCCGCGCCCAAGCGGCAGCCGCTGGCAGCAGCGCCGCTGGATCGCCCGGCTGGGGCAAGGCGAAGAACATGGTGATGATCTACCTGCAGGGTGGTCCGAGCCATATCGACCTCTGGGACCCCAAGGAGAATGTGCCGGACAAGGTGCGCAGCGCCTTCAAGTCCATCCCCACCAAGATCCCTGGCCACAACTTCACGGAGATCCTGCCGAAGCTCGCGAAGGTGAACGACAAGTTCACCATGATCAATTCCATGAGCTACACGCCGAATGGTCTCTTCAACCACACGGCGGCCATCTACCAAATCATGACCGGATACACCACGGACAAGGTGTCTCCCTCCGGCCAGCTTGAGCCGCCGAATGCGAAGGACTATCCGAACTTCGGCTCAAACATCATCCGCCTCCGTCCCATGGACGAGCCGATGCTTCCTTTCGTAATGCTGCCGCGTCCGCTGCAGGAATCGAACGTCATCGGCAAGGGCGGTACTGCCGGCTTCCTGGGCAAGAGCTTCGACCCCTACACGCTCTATCCGGATGGCGATGACATGGACATGGACAAGATGAGCCGCATCAAGATCGATGACTTGCAGCTCCGTCCCGACCTTTTCTCCGTGCGCCTCCAGCGCCGCGCCAAGCTGCGCAACCTCATCAACGACCAGATGCCTGCCATCGAGGCCGCGGTGAAGGACATGAGCCTGGATGACTACTACAGCCGCGCGCTGAACCTCATCGCCAGCGGTCGTGCCCGTGATGCCTTTGCCCTGAGCCAGGAGCCCGATGCCCTGCGCGATGCCTATGGCCGCAACACCTTCGGTCAAAGCTTGCTGCTCGCCCGTCGTCTGGTGGAAGCTGGCACCCGCGTGGTGGAAGTCATCTGGCCCAAGGTGGCGAACTCGGACAACCATTCCTGGGACCATCACGTGGGCCTCACGGACCGCATGAAGACCCGTTCGGGCCCCATGCTGGACTCCGGTCTGAGCGCCTTCTTCGCGGACATGGACAGCCGTGGTCTGCTGGATGAAACGCTCGTGGTGGCGATTGGTGAATTCGGTCGCAGCCCCGAAAAGGGCGTGAGCACCAGCGGCAACGGCAACAGCGCCGACGGCCGCGACCACTGGCCCTACTGCTACACCAGCATCGTGGCCGGCGCCGGCATCAAGCGCGGCTACATCCACGGCAAGTCGGACAAGACCGCCTCCGCTCCTGCGGAGAACCCGGTGCACCCCGCCGAATTGCTCGCGACCATCTACCACTCCTTCGGCATCGATCCGGAGACGATTGTGCACAACCACCTCAACCAACCTCGCGAACTCGTGAAGGCGAAGGCGGTGACGCAGTTGTTTGCGTAAGCGGGGAGAGAGAAGTAAGTTTTACACGAGAAGGCGGAGCGCGATGCTCCGCCTTTTTCATGTCGTAGCCGGACGCAGCCCTGGGAGCGCTGGCCTCTGGCCGGCGTATTGACTCGTGACGATCTTCTCGCGTCCAGCACTGCATAACGAGGCCACTAATTTGGAGTACTGGAGCTTGCTCCAGCTTTCGGGAGCTGAGCTTGCTCAGCGTGAAGCCATCCAATACGCGCTACGTCTTGGAGGATTGTCGTGTCCCTCCATAACTTCACGGCAGCAAGCTGCCTGCGGAAAGCTGGAGCAAGCTCCAGCACTTGTATGTTCCATTTGTCTGTTGGTCTGCCGGTGATGAACTGGTAGA
>NZ_QNRR01000019.1 GCF_003315205.1 Roseimicrobium gellanilyticum
CACAACGCTCACGCACCCGGCGCAAACGCTGCGCGCTCAACTCAGAAAAAAACAGACAACCACTTCCGCGACTCCATTTATCTAACTAGACTTAATCATCTCAAACGCAACATCCTTTACGCCATTCCTCGCCAACTTCCCTTCATGGCATTGGGCTTCAGCCGAATAGTATGCGGCACCGCTTGTTCTGCGGTGAAGGAACATGGTGAGCTGCAGGAGTTCGGCTGAAGCCGAAGCTACTTTCTTTCGCTGCTCACTCCCCTATCCGCCACAGGGTGCTGTCCGTACGCACGAACACATGCTTACCGCTCAGGGCCGGGGTGCTGAGCACGAGTTCCTTGGTCTCCGCATTCAGCGGAAGCTGCAGCGTGGCAACCACAGCGCCTTCTGCAGCGGTCGTGTCCACCACCTGGAACACGCCCTTCTCGCTCACGGCGACGATGTTCTTTCCTGCGGCCACAGGAGACCCGCTGAAGGGGCCGGTGAGGCGCAGTTTCCAGCCGCGATCGCCCGTGAGGCGATTCGCTTCATTGAGCACGCCGGCGCTGTTGATGGTGAAGATGTGATCTCCCACGACGACCGGGCTGATGGTGCTGGGGTTGAGCTGCTCGGAGCGCCAGATTTGTTCGGGGGCTTCCCCGTTGGTCTTCGGCTTCAACGCGGTGATGCCTTTGGACGCTGCATACACAACGCCATCCATGACCACACCAGAGGACATGGTGGAGGCACCCTCTTCATACTCCCACAGACGGCTGCCGGTGGCGGCGTCCACACCCACGATGCCCTTGGACGATTGCAGCAGGGTTATCGGAGCGCTGTTCTTGTCCGCCTGCCACACGAGTGGGCTGGTCCAGTTGGCGGACTTGGGACGCTCCATTTTCCAGAGGTTGCGACCCGTGTTGGCATCGACGCCGAGTGTGTAGCTCTCGCTGTCATTCTCAATCATGGTCACCACCGTCTCACCCACCACGATGGGAGAAGACGCCATGCCGAGGCTGTTGCTGGCATTGGGGTAGTCGATGGTGAGACCGCGCAGCCAGAGCAGATTGCCATCGAGATCAAAGGCTGCGAGATCGTTAGAAGACCACAGCGCGAAGAGACGCTTCCCATCGCTGCAGGGTGTGCACGCGGCGACGGAAGACTTGTTGTGCGCCATGGTGCGACCCGTGGCCTTGAGCTGGCGTTCCCAGACTTTGGAGCCATCGGAGGCCTTGAAGCAGATCACATGCAACCGCTCCTGTCCCGGACCGCTGGAGCAGGTGACGTATACCTTGTCCCCAATGATGATGGGGCTCGCGAGACCACGACCGGGAAGCGAAGCGCTCCAGTCGATCTTGGGTTTCACAGGAGCGACAGCGTCGGCTGAATAAGCAGCACTGCCGGGGCCACGGAACTGGGGCCAGTCGGCGGAGAAAGCACAAGTAATCAGTGAGCAGTACACAGTAATCAGTGAACTGCGGAGGAAGGTATGTGAATGGAACATAGCGAAAGACGAGGATTGGGAAGAGAGGGATGACATGCTTTGATTCAGCCCGTGCGCTTGCGAGCCCTTTGCTGCGCCGATTTTTTCTTGCCCACTACCTGCCATCCAAGCTTCCTGGCAGTTTGGCGCACGTACTTCTTTGTGGCTCGAAGTTCCTGCCTGGGCTCGCGTTTTATCCGCTCACGCGGCTTGTCGGCTTTGGGAACTTCCACGACGCGGATGGACACTGCGTCTCCCACTTTGAGATTTCGACGTTTCCAGATCAGATGCTCATTCGTCTTGGCATCCAATCCCCCGGCATGGATGGACAGGAACTCCTTGGGCACCGAACCTTTCGCACGCCGTGGATTCGCTCCGGGGGTGTTCACCCAATTGAGGATCGTGGACACGACACCGCTCTCAAGCCCAACCGTGCACAGACGTTTGCCGTTCAAGAAGATTTCGAAGGCAGTCATATTCAGAAACTGAGAGCTTTCTTCTGGTTACTGAATACTGATCACTGATTACTGGCGATCGCCGTTCCCGTCGCATCACACACGCGGAGCTGGAATTCCCACTCCACGGTCCACTGCTCGGTCTGCTCGTTCTGGCAGCACTTCACGAGGATGGTGTTCGCGCCTTTCTTCAGCTTCGCATTGAGCTTGTACTGGTCCATCTTCTGCCCGCGATGGTATTCATCGCGACCGAAGACGAACTCGCCATTCACCCAGACTTTCCAGGCGTTCTTGCAACCGAGGCGGAGTTCCACCTCACGGGCTTCATCCGTGTTGAAGGTGGCGAGCGCATAGGCGGTGCTGCTCTTGAGCATGCCCAGTGGCTTGTTGAAGTCGAGCTTGCCGTACTCATGCTTGGTCTCAAAGGGTTGCCATTTCACCTTCGTGGGCTGGCCTTTGTCGTCCTTTTTGCCTTCGTAGGTGGCCTCGAGCTTGATTTCTTTTTCCGGCGCATAGACGGCATCGAAGCCTTCGCGCTTGGCATTGTCGAACGGCCCGATGACCTGCCAGTTCATGAGAAAGCCAAAGTGCTTGGGCAAGTCCACCTCCATCCCCAGCTTCGTGAGAGCTTCGGCGATCACCTTCACCTGGTCCTCGTCACGCGCGGCATGGAGTGCCTTGGTGTAGGATTCCTTCGCGGCAGATTCTTCCTTCGCATCCGCAGCCTTCTTTCCGGCATTGATAAGACGCTGCACCGCGCCACGGCGGAGTTCCTGGGAGGGGTCATTGAGCAAGGTGGGCTCGATGACATCGGCCTTCGCCACATCGGCCTGACGAATCACATCGAAGGCAAGCAGGCGCGACTGCGGCGTGTGTTTGGTGTCCTTGAGATAGGACTCGAGTTCCGCAACGGGTAGCGTCTTCTTCGCTGCGACGGCGTCATCCGCGATCACCGTGGCGGCAAGACGCAGCCAGTTGTCCGCCACCACGTTGCCTTTACCCGAGGCATTCAGAATGGGCAGCAGATTTTCCGGTCCTCCTGCCACGAGTTCCTTCCACGCGGCGCTGGCAGTTTCATTCCCCTGCCCTTCCTTTCCCACGGCGACAATCGAGTCGAGGGATTTGGCGGCATTGGCGTACAGGGAGGATGCACCCACCATGGGGAGCAACGACAACGAGAGGGCAGCAACGCGGGTGAGCGTGATTGGGTTCGCAGGCATGGCGGAGACGGTGGTGGTGGGCGTCAACAGGCGGAGGTGTAGACTGCAAAACGGGGCGACGCCAAGAAATCTTTGAGTCGGAACGTGAAGTCTTGGAAATGATCCGGCGTTGCGAGGTGTCGGCCACGCTTCGTGACGCAGGCAGATATAGTGGCCGACTTTCTCCGAAAGTTGATGCGGGTGAAAGCAACCTCGTTGGTAACATCAACACGCTGCGACTTTCGGAGAAAGTCGGCCACTATAGTACGGCACCACTTTGGAGGATGGTGCGATGCAGCCAAGAAAAGCCGCGCGCATCCGAGCTCAAAATTCCCCGCGGAAAACGCAGCGGGCAGTCGGCGTCTCGTGAATCACGATCTCACACAGGCCGGGAAGTTGAGGTGCAAGTTTTTTCCACAGCCACGCAGCCATGATTTCGATGGTGGGATTCTCCAGACCCTCGATCTCATTGAGATAACTGTGGTCAAGCTGCTCAAGCAGCGGATTCATGGCGCGGGAGATCTCCGCGTGATCATAGACCCAGCCAATCTTCGGATCGACCTCTCCTTCCACAGCGATCTCGACCTTGAAGCTGTGGCCGTGCATCTTCTTGCACTTGTGATTCCCCGGCAGGGACGGCAGGGTCTGGGCGGCTTCGAAGCGGTAATCTTTGACGAGGCGGCAGCGCATGGCTGGGAGAGTTTCGGTTTTGAGGGTTCGGTTTGAGTACAAGAGTTTCCGGCAGGGCTACTCGACCGGCACGGCCTTCGCAGCACGGGTTTCCACGGCACTGCCGGGCAGCAGGGTATAGCGCAGATGATGGATGGCACCATCAAAGGGCGTGCTGTTTGGGAAGCTTTCACGATCCAGCACACCGAAGCTTTGTGCGACCTGAAGCCCCTGGTTGGGCTTGCGCGGAAAGCCTCCCTCCATGGGAGCGTAGCCGCGTGCTTCCTCCTTCAATCCCGTGGCGCTGAAGGCGAGAGTGCCGTCCAGAGCGAAGAGCCCGCGGTAGATGACCCGCCCGGCTGGCAGTGGTTCAGTGGACTTGAGCGTGGTACGCAGGCCATCGTAGTTCACGGTGAAGGCGAGCTTTCCATCCAGGCAGTGCACTGCAAAGCCAAGTTGCGGTCCACCCTGGCTCAGAATGGTGCTGTCACGATCCACCGCAGGGTCATAGTCGAAGACCATTTCAATTTCGAGGGCACGCTCTTTGATATCCGGCGAATCGTCCGCGGAGAAGCTGTCGCCGGACTGATACCAGTAGGTCACACTGCCATCCGCGCCGGCATCGACACGCACGTCACCCTGCTTGCGGTAGGCACTGGCCCACGCAGTCGGCAAAGTTTTGCGCAGCGTTTCTGCAGCAGCCACCGCATCGGGTGAAGGCGCAGCGGCAAAGAGCAGATTCGTCCACTCATGGGGATCGTTTTGGTGATCGTAGAGCTCCTCAGCCCCATTCGCATAGCGAATGTAGCGCCAGCGGTCGGTGCGAGCCGAGTAGGACTGCTTTTCCTCGGTCCCGGCAAAGGTGAAGGCGGGCCGCGAACGCTTCGCCTCAGGATCCTTCAGCAGCGGCAGGAGGGATTCGCCTCCCAAATGGGCAGGCTTCTGGATGCCCACCAGATCACACAGCGTGGGATACAGATCCACGAGGCTCACAGGTTCATTCGACACAGCCTCGGGTTGAGTGATGCCTGGCGCCACAATCACAAGCGGCACGCGTGTGCCCTCCTCCCACAGGCCACCTTTGTGCCACCGCTGCTTCTCACCCAGGTACCAGCCGTGGTCACTGGTGAAGACGATGATGGTATCCTTCTTGTGCGGACTGCGATCCAGCGCATCCAGCACACGACCCACCATGGCATCACAGAAGGAGACATTCGCCAGGTAGGCACGCACGGCCGAGGGCCAGAGGTTCTTTTCCAAGATGCGCCGGTGGTTGTTTTCCGCGCCTTTGATGTACCCCTTCGCCACTTCGGGAATGTCATTGAGGTCATCGGCCTTCACCTGCGGCAGGGTCACATCCATGAGCGGGCGCTCGGTGAAATACTGCCGGGGCGCGTACCAGGGTGAGTGCGGACGGTAGAGGCCGACTGTGAGGAAGAAGGCGTTGCCGTGGTCCTGCTGCAGAAACTTCTCCGCCCAGCTCACCACCTTGCCATCGTCTGTCTCATTATCCGGCACGTCAATGCCGCCCCAGTCCCAGTGCCAGATATTGAGGCCGTTGAAATTCTGCCCCACGTGCACGGGCAGGTCCGGGATTTGCACGCCGGGACTTGGGAAGCGCATGTCCCAGACACCATCCTGCTCAAAGCCACGCCGGCCGCCGTGCCATCCGGTGAGCCGCCCTTCCGGGCCGCCATGATTCGCGTGGAAGACCTTTCCGCCGGCTGCAGTAAGGAAGCCGGTATCGCGGAAATACTCTGGCAGCGTGGGCTTGCCCTGCACCTGGATGGACTTGCGCCAGTCCTGCTCATTGCCATACACCCCGCTCTGCCAGGGCCACATGCCGGTGAAGAGCGCGGTGCGGGAGGGATTGCACAGGGAGAAGGCACAGTGCGCATTGGTGAAGCGCATGCCCGCGTGCGCCAGGCGGTCCATGTTCGGCGTGCGAGACTGGGGATGCCCGCCCATCCAGCCCACCCAGTCATTGAGGTCATCTGCGATGATGAAGACCACGTTCGGCCCCTTGGTGCGAAGAGGCCGGGCCTTGGGCGGAGGCGCCAGAGCCGGAGCCACCGGAATCACGGTGGGCGCGGCCGTGGTACTCGCGGCTGCTTTCCCCGTTCCGGATTTTTTCCGCGTCGCGCTGAGCAGATCCGTGCTGCCCATGGTCAAACCGGCCACAACGACCGCGAGCAAGAACAAGGGCGAGTAAAAATGTCTTCCAAACATCCAGCCAGCATTGTAGCCAGAAGCATGACCCCGCCAATGGATTCATTCCTGAAACGAGCCAGTGCAGTCCTGCAGGTCCTGAGCGTGGCGGGCATCGCCCTCGTGCTGTCACTGCCCTACCTGCGGGGTGCCACGCCGGAGCAGGTGGAGTCCGCCCGGGCGCAACTGCCCAAGGACGAGACCTTCGCCACGAAGCTGGCCCATGCCGCACTGGACCGCACCAGGCACACCGTGCGCTATGAGCCTGACTATGTGCGCCTGGACTACCCCAATGGAGATGTGCCCGCTGACACCGGTGTGTGCACAGATGAGGTCATCCGCTCCTACCGCACCCTCGGACTGGACCTCCAGAAGCTGGTGCATGAGGACATGAAGCGGAACTTCAGCGTCTACCCGAAGAACTGGGGCCTGAGCCGCCCGGACCCGAATATCGACCACCGCCGCGTGCCGAATTTGAAGACCTTCTTCAAGCGCAAGGGTTCCAGCCTGCCCGTGACGGACAAGCCGGAAGACTACCTCCCCGGCGACCTCATCACCTGCACCGTGCCGCCGCACCTGCCTCACATCGCGATTGTGGTCCCCGCGCCCGATGGCGGCCCGCGCCCCTGGATTGTGCACAATATTGGCAGCGGTCCCAAAATGGAGGACCGGCTCTTCGAGTTTCCACTGACCGGGCACTACCGCTGGACCGGGAAATAGGTGCCAGACCCAGAGCATAAATGCGGCCTTGAATGCCCTCGGAGCCGTTTCATTTGCTGCCCGGCAGCCCCCGGTTGCGAATTTTGAGCACGATGATGACCGCAGTCCTTACTTTTGCCATTGCACCGAAGTGCAACAAGTGCCTCAGTCCCTTTCCATGAAAACGAACGTCTTCCTCAAATTGCTGGCGGCCGGCGTCATGGCCACGGCTCTTGGTCTGCATGCTCAAGATGCCAAACCAGAAACCACCACCCCAGCTCCAGCCAAAGTGAAAGCCACCATTGAAACCTCGAAGGGTACTATCGAACTCGAACTCGATGGCGCCAAGGCACCCATCACCGTGCAGAACTTCATCAACTATGTGAAGAAGGAGCACTACAACGGCACCATTTTCCACCGCGTCATTCCCGGCTTCATGATTCAGGGCGGCGGCTTCACGGCAGAAATGAGCCAGAAGCCCACGGACAAGCCCATCGCGATTGAGAGCCAGAACGGCCTGAAGAACGCACGTGGATCCATCGCCATGGCCCGCACCAGCGATCCGAACAGCGCCACCTCCCAGTTCTTCATCAATGTGAAGGACAATGCCAATCTGGATTTCCCCAGCTTCGACGGACACGGCTACGCGGTGTTCGGCAAGGTGACCAAGGGTCTCGACGTCGTGGACGCCATCGTCAGCGTTCCTACCACGCGTAAAGGTCCTCACGCGGATGTGCCAGCTGAGGCCATCACCATCACGAAGATCACCATCACGGAGTAAGCGCCGAGTTCTTGAAGCGCCGTCGCTGAGCCCTTTGAAGAGCTCATGCGCGGCGGACTTCCAGAAACACCGGACTTGGATTCTCACAGCGGCAGCGACCCCAGCGGTCCCTGCCGCTGATTTTTTTACACACCTGCCGCCGAGACAAGAAAGACGGGACAGGCACGAAATCCCCCTCGCCCCGGCGGACATGGCCGCCCGGCACCCCAAGTGCAAACTGCCCGGCCTGCCTTGATGCCGACCCCAGCAAATCCGGTTTTCGCCGCCCTGTTCGGTGGCAGTCCGAAATTCCATTTTGTGGGAACGCAAACTTCCCATTGCGGCCCCGCCAGCCCGCTGGTAATCATGCGCCCTCACTCTCTCTTCCTCAGTCATGCCCATCCCTCTCGAAGACAACTACAATGATGTCATTGGCAAAGCCCAGCGGGGATTGAACCTTCCAGACGACGCCTTGGCCGCGCGCATCGGCATGCCGGAGTCCGTCATCACGAAGCTCAAGGAAGGCTCCATGGATGAGATCGTATTCGACAAGATCTCGCGTGCTCTGAATCTCCACACCGGAGCCTTGATCGCCATGGCGAAGAAGGATTGGTATCCTGATCCGGTGCGCCTGGCCGGACTGGAACAGTTCAACACGCCGTACGAGGACTACACGGTGAATGCCTATGTGGTGTGGGACCCGGACACGAAGCTCGCTGCTGCGTTCGATACGGGCGCCTCGGCGAAGCCCATGGTGGATTTCATCGCCAGCAAGGGGTTGAAGCTCGAAGCGATCTACCTCACGCACACGCATCCGGATCACGTGGCGGACATTGCCACGCTGCGTACCGCAAACCAGCCTGTCTACTCCTGCAACAAGGAGCCCTGGGACGGCACTGAGCTGTTCGATGCGGGACACGAGTTCAATCTCGGAGGTCTGCGCATTGAGACAAAGCAGACCTCCGGCCACTCGCGTGGCGGCATCACGTACATCATCCACGGACTGGATGAGCGTGTAGCCATCGTGGGAGATGCGCTTTTCGCCTCCAGCATGGGTGGCGGCATGGTCTCCTGGGCGGATGCCCTGGCCACCAACCGCCGCTACATCCTCGCCAACCCGGAGAACACCGTCATCTGCCCCGGCCATGGTCCCATGACCACGGTGGGTCAGGAGAAGGCGCACAACCCCTTCTACCCCGAATACAAGCCCTCGGCTTCGTAGTCGCCGCCAGACCAGACGGACTGGAGCATCCTGCTCTCGCCCTTGCCCTTTGTCACTCTCCTCTTTTCCAGTCACGACATGATGGAGTAAGAGCGGGAGCAAGATTGAATTCAGCGCTGTACAAGACAGCACTCTTCAACGCCAACCACGTAACACCTGCCTCATCATGTCTCAAACCATCGCATTCGTCGGAGTCGGCCGCATGGGCGCCAACATGGCCCGCCGCCTCATGGACTGTGGCTACAATGTCACCGCCGTCTATGACGTGTACACGGAGGGCGCCGCCTCGCTTGCCAAGGAAATCGGCTGCAAACATGCCACGACGCTCGCGGACGTAACCGCCGCGGCGGATGTCATCTTCACCGTGGTGACGAATGACGCCTCCATGCGCACCATCTTCCTCGAAGGCAGCGACAACTTGCTGGTGAATGCGAAGGGTAAAATCTTCGTGAACTGTGCCACCGTCACGCCCGGCATCCACCGCGAAGTGTACGCGGCTGCCCGCACCGCTGGCGCCAGTGCACTGGAAGCCAGCATGGCATCCAGCATCAGCCAGGCTCGTGAAGGCAAGCTGTATCTCATGCTCGCCGGTGATGAGGCCGTGTACCAGCAGGTGCAGCGCATCATCGAAGACCTCAGTGTGAACCGCCGCTTCATCGCCGGTGGTGCTGGCAAAGCCGCCGAAGTGAAGGCGCTGGTAAACATGGTCATGAACATCAACACCGCGGGTCTCGCCGAAGGCCTCGGCCTCGCCGCCGCCCTCGGTCACGACCTCGGCATGATTCGCGAAGTCTTCTCCCAGACCGGCGCGAACAGCCGTGTGCTGGAAACCGACGGTGCCGACATGGCGGACCGCTCGCATGATTGCTGGTTCAGCGCCGAGCACGCCGCCAAGGACAGCGGCATCGCAGGCTTGCTGGCCAAGGAGCAGGGCCTGAACCTGCCCCTCAACACCGCCACCGAAGCCCAGTACCAGAAGATGGTGCAACTCGGACTCGGCGGCCTGGACAAGAGCGGTGTCGCGGAGCTGACGTTCAAGGGACGGCACGCGTAAGCGCAAAGCCCGGTTCAGTGATAACCATGAAAGGCCTCCGGATAGGAGGCCTTTTTAATGCCTTAGGGAAAGCTCGCGACCACACAGAAGGAGGTCACGCTGCATGGACGCTTCTGGTTAACCGCAAAGGGGCAAAGCAGCAAAGGACGCAGAGGTTCGACTCAGTTTGGCGTTGGGATGTATCTTTGTGTTGAGAGGTAGCAGGGCTTTCGAAGAAGAGGAGGCAAAGACGCGCAGGAGCTTTGCGGAGCATCGTGTCCGCTTTGTGCGTTCAGGTTGCCACACCACCCGACTTCCTGGCGTTTCCGCGGAGGAATTGAAGAGAGAGCACCGCCTGAACGCGTTACAGACGAGAGTTACCCCAGGAGGAAAAACGCTCCGCTCCCTTTGCCTCCTCTTCTCCGAAACGTTCCACTCCGCGGAGCCCACCCTTTCAAAAAGCTCTGCGTCCTTTGCTTCTTTGCCCCTTTGCGGTTAACCAGAGTCGGCCACGTGACGTAAATGCCCCAGCAGTTTCGGATGGCGGGTAGGAAAACCCACCATCCACTGTCCGGTCAGGAGACCCGACTTCCTTACAGCGCCTTCACGCGGATGTTCTTCCACCACACGGGGTCGCCGTGGTCGGTGAGCATGAGCTTGCCTTTGCCGGGGGCAAAACCTTCCACGGCCTTGAACTTGCTGTTCGCGATGCCGGTCTTCCACGCTTCCGACTTGGTATCGGCAGAGGCAGCAAGCTTGCCATTGAGCCAATGCTCGATTTTGCCGTCCTTCACAATGACCTTGCTGTGGTTCCATTCGCCAGCAGCCTTCACGCCCTTGTCCGCCACGGGGCCGATGATGTCATAGATGCTGGCGGTGCTGTGGTTGTCGCCCTTCTTGGCGTCCGCGTGCTTCTCGTCATCAATCATCTGGTACTCCACCCCGAGCCAGCCCTTCTTGTCGAACTTGTTCACCCAGTACTTGATGCCGCTGTTACCACCGGCATCCAGCTTCCAATCCCACTCGATTTCGAAACTGGAGTACTCCTCCTTGGAGATGATGTTTCCTGCCTTGGCGACGCGGCTGATGACGCCTTCCGAGTCCTGCACCCAACCGGCCGGCACGGGCTTGCCGTCGCCGTCAGTGAAATCTGCGAGCGTGAGCGTGACCGGCTCAGCGGCAGAAAGAGAAGCGGCAAAGAGGAAGCTTAGGAACAAGGCGGATTTCATGGGAGAAAAGGAACTGCGAACAGCCTCCCTAACTTTCAAGCAGCAGAACAAAAAATGGGGGCAAGAGTGCCCCCGTTCCGGCTTGGCTGACGCCTCCTTTACTGACCAAGCCAGACCAATCTACTGCGACCGAACGGCTTTCCCCTCAAGGATCGGGGCACTCCTGCCCCCTTCGTCGCACGCCCCTTGATGTGCCCAACAGCGAGAAACCAAGAACCAAGAACCTCTCCCCCTACTTCACCGCCGCCCCACTCTCCGGCGTCTTCCCAAACCACATCATGTGCTGCCAGGGAAGTTCATCGAACTCCTTCACGCAGGTATAGCCATTCGCATTGAGCTCCTTGTTGACCTGCGCCTTGGACATCTTGTGCTCTGGTTTGATGGGCACGGACTCGTCCTCCTCGCGGAACTCCACCAGCACCAGCTTGCCATCGGGCTTCAGGGCCTTGCGCATGGCGGCGAGCATCTCCACGGGGTGGGAAAACTCATGGTACACATCCACCAGCAGGATGAGGTCGAAGGTGTTGTCCGGCAGCTTCGGGTCGTGCAGCAGGCCGAGCACAGGCACGAAGTTGGTGACTTCCTGTTTCTTCGCAGCCTCTTCCAGCATCTTCAGGTACGGCTCCTGAATTTCCACGCCATAGACCTTGCCGGAGGGGGCCACTTCCTTCGCCATGGGGAAGGTGTGGTAGCCATTTCCGCAGCCGAGGTCGCACACGATCATGCCGGGCTTCAGCTCCAGCTTCGAGCGCATGAGCGTGGCAGCCTCCTCGCGATCACGCTTCGTACGAATGAGCCACGCGGCACCGGTGTAGTGCATCGTTTGGGCCACGTTGCGCCCCAGGTACTCTGTGAGGCCGGGATGCGGCGGCTCGGTTGAGGAACTGTCCTGAGCTTGACCACGCACCGCTCCAGCGACCAGTGCAAGGGCTCCAAGGACACAAAACAGTCGGCGAAAAGAAAACGGTGTCATCTGCATGCGAGTATGACTCAGACGGCTGCACTCAACGAGTTCAATCACCTCTCCGTTCCATTTTTGGCATCCCATTCTTCCGAGGTTCCCCTAGATTCGGAGAAACATGAGCATTCCCCACCGATCCACCAGCTACCTCCGTGTCGGCTTGTGGTTTCTGGCGTCCATTGTTTTGGGCAGCATGTGCAGCGCCATACGATGGGGTACCGAGGATCGGTTTCATGGCACAGGCTTCCCTATCCCCATCGTCATGTGGGACAAGCCTCCAGGAGGTGACCAGTTCATCGACTACGTCTCTTTCGCAGGGCTCATCCTTAATCCGCTCTTTGTCTTCCTGACCGGTCTGTTCTATTGGGGCTTGTGGTCTGTGGCGCGTTGGACCTGGAGACGCGTGCGAGGTTAAATATCAATATCAACCACGCAAGCCCATTGCAAAACCACTGGCCACCGGGCCCGAGTTCCGCTAGTCTGACCCTCCCATGAAGCTCGCCTCGCTCCTGTCCCAGCCAGCCGCGCCTTCAGACTCGCGGCATCTCCCTGTGGATGATCGAAGCTTTTTCGAATCTTGGGACAAGTCCGAAAAACCTGCCATGGAATCGGAATCTTCCGCGGCACCTTCACCCAAGTCGAAGTCCCGCAAGAAAGCCGTGACATCGGTGCGCGAGCACGCCGAGCTGGTGATGCACTTCACACTGCTGCTGCACACAGACCCGGACATGAAGTGGGCCTTTGCGGAGCCGGGCAATGGCGCGCCCATCCCCCAGCTCGAGCTGGAGGTCGAGGGACACACGCAGGCTTTCGCACCGGTGTATGAGCTGAAGCCAAGCCCGGCACGGCTGCGCAAGATTCGTACGCCGGAGGGCTCACCACCGCCCCTGCTCCTGACCACGGAACTTACGGCGGGCATGCAGGCGATATGTCGTGAACGCCGGCTGTGCGCGATGGACCTGAATGGGCGCACGTTGCTGCGGGCTCCCGGTTTGCTGGTGGATCGAGCTCCCCTTCCCGGCCGGGCTTACAAGCATGAGGTGGAGCCGCGCAACATCTTCGCCGGAAAGAGCGCCCGCATCCTGCGTACGCTGCTCACGGATGCATCACGCCTCTGGAGCCAGGGGGACGTGGTGGCACGTTCACAGGCAAGCGCGGGGCTGGTCTCACGCATTGCCCAGCATCTCATCGCGCAGGGACTGGCCAAACGAACGGCTCATCGTGATTTGCAGGTGACCCAGCCGGGCAACCTGCTGGAAGCATGGGCGTCGACAGATCACTTCGAGGCGCGAACGAAGTCGCAAAACTTCGCGATCGATGAACGCAGCCCGCTGGAGGTAGCACACACCTTGCGCGCATGGGCGAAGTCACACGACGTCCAGATTGCCTTCACCCGGCAATTCGCCGCAGGACTGCGGCATCCCGAAGGTGGAGCCTCCGATGCCGCGGATGAATCCATCTCTGTGTATCTTTCGGTGATGCCAGATGCTGCGGCGCTGGAGCAGATGGACCTCCGGGCAGACGATGACCTTGAAAATGATGGTGACAACCAGGAGACGCCGTCCGCCAACGGTCTCTGGCTCCATGTGCCGGATGACGAAGGCGTGTTTCTGGAGACGCAGCCTTCATACCGGTATGTCAGCATCCTGCAGCAGCATCTGGATCTCGATCTACCGCTGGCGAGTGATGCGCAAATCTATCTCGACCTGCTCAAAGCGGGACCGCAGGGCGCAGAGCTGGCACGGAAGTTTCGTGAGTGGGATGAGTTCTGCAGGGATGGTGTGCGGGTGTAGAGAGAAGGGCGCATCTCCGTTGAGACGTCTCGTAAGGATAGTTCGCGCGACTCGCAATGGTTGAGCCTAAAAGCACGCCACCTTGCGCGAAGCGGCCGCTTTTTTGCTTCACTACGCTGGATATGTCACGAGACGATGCTCAATCGCGGCGATACACCACATCACCTTATCCTACACCTCCACCACAATCTTCCCGAAGTGTGCTCCGGCGGCCATGTGCTCGAAGGCGGCACGGGCTTCGGTGAAGCCGAAGACACGATCAATCACGGGTTGCAGCTTGTGAAGGTCGATGGCGCGCAGCATGGCTTCCATGTGCTCGCCATTGCCCACATAAATGCCCTGCACAGTGAGGCTCCGGGCGATGATGGGCCATGGATTCACGGTGCCCTCAAACCCGGTGAGCACGCCGATGACACTCACCCGTCCCCCGTAGCGCACGGCATCGAGGGACTTCTGCAAAGTTCCGGCACCACCAAGCTCAATCACGTGATCCACGCCACGTTTCTTTGTCAGTGCGAAAGCCTCGCGCTCCCAGTCGGGCTTGGTCTTGTAGTTGATGGTTTCATCCGCGCCGAGTTCCTTCGCGCGGGCGAGCTTTTCATCACTACTGCTGGTGATGATGACGCGAGCGCCGTGCATTTTCGCGAACTGCAGGGCGAACAAGGACACGCCACCAGTGCCGAGGGTGAGGATGGTGTCGCCGGATTGCAGATGACCGTGGCCCACCAGCGCATTCCATGCGGTGAGCGCAGCACAAGGCAAGGTGGCCGCCTGCTCAAAGGTCAATGAGTCTGGAATGCGTACGAGGCCGTCTTCACGAATAAGCACCTGCTCTGCCAGCACGCCCTGAAAGGCCCCACCGAGCGCGGACTTCATCACATCGTGAGTCATGCCACCAGCAGGCCAGCGCTGGAAGAAGAGCGGAATGACGCGGTCACCCGCCTTCCACTTCGTGACACCAGCGCCAACCTCCAGCACCTCCCCTGCTCCATCTGAGCAGATGGTGAAGGGCAGCGGAAGATTGCCCGGGCGCTCGCGCTTCGTGGTGCCGAGGTCGCGATAGTTCAGCGAGGCGGCGCGGATGCGCACCAGCACTTCATGCGGGCCGGGCTTGGGAGCTTCCAGCTCCACTAGGTCCAGTCCCTGCGGCCCCTCGGGTCTTTGAATCTGCCATACCTTCATGGTGTATCACTCTCTATTATGATTTAACGAGCGCCCTGTGACACTTGTTTCTCCTCCATCCTCGCCATCAGCCAGAGTACGTCTGAGAGGCGGTTGAGGTAGCGGACGATTTCTTCATTGGGCACCGCCTCGGGCGAGCCGTTGAGGCTCACCACGGCACGCTCAGCACGACGGCAGACAGTGCGGGCCACATCGCAATGTGCGCCGCTGAGGGATCCCGCTTCACCGGGAAGGGCCCAGCCTTTGAACTGAAGAGCGCCGGCCTTCTCCAGTTCACGCACGAGTTCATCAAGGTGTTGCACGGTAGCGGCATCGATGCGTTGTGGATGCGTCTCCGCATAGCGCGCCTCTTGTCCGGGTGGTGTGGCGAGTTCCCCCATCAGGGCGATGAGCGTCTTCTGCATGAGCGGCACTTCATGCAGGGCGGCCTCTCCGGTGGCAGTGAGACGCACGACGCCAAGTGCAGCATTCAGCTCATCCACGCAGCCGATGGCGTCGATGCGAGGATAGTCCTTCTGCACCCGGCAGCCAAAGAGCAGGTCTGTTTCTCCTGTGTCGCCGCGCCTGGTGGTGATGGACATGGCTACCGCTACGTTGAGCAACCGCAGTGTTCAAGAGGCAAACGTACGCGGGCAACGGTCACCAAATGACCTGTATCCAGGCATGGGCCGATGCACGGCAAAAATAAACCGGGGACATGCCGTCCCCGGTCTTGAGCTACTTGCAGCGCACTAGGACGAAGCGGGCTTGGTCTCAGCGGGCTTGGTCTCAGCGGGCTTGTCCGCAGGTGCAGGCGTAGCAGGCTTCTCCGCAGGGGCGGGAGCAGCGGGCTTGGTCTCAGCGGGCTTGTCCGCAGGTGCAGGCGTAGCAGGCTTCTCCGCAGGGGCGGGAGCAGCGGGCTTGGTCTCTGCTGGCTTGTCTGCAGGAGCTGGCGCGGCGGGTTTGGACTCCACGGGCTTTTCAGCAGCAGGAGCAGGTGCGGGGGCCAAGGCTGCGGGAGGAGCGGAGCGAACAGGGGCAGTTCCCGGAATCCCCAAGGGCGGGACTGGAGCAGCATTGGGAGGCATCAAGGCGCCAGGGACGGGAGCCTGGGGTGCCGGAGCTTTCTCACGAAGCAACTCGCTGCGCTTCTTCACGAGCGAGCTCACACCATACTGCGAGACTTCGTACACCCAACCGTGAAATTGCTTCTGTTCATCAGCGAGGCGCTTGGTGAGCAGCTCGTTGCGCTGCTTGAACTCTTCATCCTTCTGTTTGACGTCAGCCTCCTTCTCATCGGGAGAAGGCTTGCGCACCTTGGGAAGGTCCGCTGTCACTTTCATGGTGACAAGATAGGCGGGGAAGCCCTCCTCGGCATCCTTCTTCGCCAGGATTTCCACGTCATAGGTGAATCCCTCGAAGGTGACAATCTTCACTTTGCTCGCTCCCTTCATGGTGTCCGGCGTCACCTTGTCCTTGAGCAGCACGTCATTGAGTGGCCCCTCAAGCACGCGGGCAGCCAGTCCGGCAGCTTTGGCAGTGTCCAGCTCTTCACCGGCCGGAGCATTCACAAAGGTAAACGGTGCATCAAGGGTGGCGCGCTCGGCCTTCCAGGAGTCCGCCGCATTTGGGAAATTCACCTCCGCGGATTTCACATTGGTGATATTGGGCCAGGCCATGTTGAGCCACAGCCTGGGATCGGACAGCAATTCGTCAAAGCTGTCATCCACCACCCAGACGGTGTCCTTGTCATTGGGCGTGCGAACGAAACGCTGCGGCGTGGGACCGCCGAACATGTTGGTGCTGGAGGCACCACCGGAACTCTTGGGAGAAGAACCCACCACCACACTGCCAAGCAGAGTGCCCTTTTCATCTTCAAGCTTCACTTCAAGTCCGGCGCCTTCGCCATCCTTTTGTTCGCCGGGAGCCAGCACATTCAGCTTCGCCAGGGAGGACTTGCCCACCTCCTTGCGGTCCTTGATTTTGAGCTCTTCAAGTCCCTGCACCGCGCGCTGGATCTTCTCAAGAGAGGCGGGATAATTGCTACGGTCCTCCACCACCCACTGGCCTCCTACCACAGCGAGCGAGACTTTCCCCTTCGAGTCATGGACGGTGACCTTATGAACCTTGTCCGAAGGCAGATTGGGCAGGAGGAACTCCCGCGCATCCGCCTTGCTCAGGCTATAGCCGCTGGTGCGCTCGTCGAATGCCCTCTTGTAGAACAGGGCGAACCCCACAAGTGCGACAAGTACGATGAGAAGGATTGCCGGTTTTTTCATGAGTTTGGAAAAGCGTGCAAAGAAAGAAATGATATCTGCTTCAGCATTCAGCTTCAGTGCGCCGCCTGAATGGAGTGGCGACGCATGGCGAGGACAAGACCAATGGCAACGACCAGCAGCGGTACCGCAGCCATGTTCAGCGTGGTGATGATCATCTCGAGGTGATCCTTCTGCTTCTTCAGCTCCTTCTCAGCATCCCGCTTTTTCTTCTGGATTTCGAGCTGCTTGTCCTTGAGCTGTTGAAGCTGCTGCTTGTTGGGATTGAGGAAGACCACGCCCTGCTCCTGCTTCGCACCGGAGAGGCTCGCGATGTCTCCCACGATTTTGTTCAGCGCAGCGTTCTGCTCTTCGATGACGGGGCGGTATTTGGCTTCCACGGAGGACATGAGTTCGTTCATCTTCGTGAACTCACGGTGGCTGGAAGCGCGGCTGCGCACGGCCACGAGGTCCGAGCTGCCGCTCGCCATTTCCATGATGTTCAGCATCATGGGGATGTTCGAGTTGATCGGAATAGGAACGGCGCGCCCGGACTGGTCACGCTGCAGGGCGAAGACATCGTAGAGCATATCCGCGTCTGCGAAGAGGAAGACCATGCCCTCGCTGTTGGCGGACTTTTTCAGGGCCTCCGGAGCTACAGGCGCGGCAGGAGCAGCACCGGCAGGAGCAGCACCGGCAGGAGCAGCACCGGCAGGAGCAGCACCGGCAGGAGCAGCGGCTGCGGGAGCCGGGGTTGTCGCTGCGGCAGGAGCGCCCGCATCCTTCTTGTCTTCACCACCCGTTTCACCAGGGGCTCCAGGAAGGGTGAGACCGGGCGGCAATCCAGGAATGCCAGGAGGCTTCGGACCGCCAGGAGGCATGGCCTCAGGCTTGGGCGCGCCTTCCGGGAAGGCAGTGGTAAACGTGCCGGTGAGGCGCAGGGCCAGAATCTTCTTCTTCCCTTCCGGTTGGAAGTTGGTCATCTCCTCATTCTGCACCTTCTCCGCCTCACTGCTGTCGATGAAGGAAGAGTTCTCAGACGACTCCAGCAGGCGGGTCGCCGTAATGCCTTCTTTCGCGCTGATGCTGAAAGCGCCCGTGCAGAACATCTGCACCTTCTCCAGTGCGTTGGCAATGGGCTCGCTGGTGTTGATGCCCGCGCGGTCCACGCTGAGGAAAGTGGGAACGGACTTGCCGCGCCCCACAGTGACGCGGTAGGTCATGTCTGCCACGAGCTGGTGTTTGTTGTACTCCACGCCCCATGCCTTGAAGAGCTCAGGCAAATCCGAATCCTGCGGCGCCGAGGGCGGAGCCATGCCCATCTGCATCTGGTTGGGGTTGTTGTACGCTTCAGAAACCATGCAACGGGGATCCACCATCGCGATCACCTTGCCACCCTTCAGCAGGAACTGGTCGATGGCGAACTGGGCCGCATTCGTGATGCCGCCGGGATGGATGACGAGGAGGATCTTCACATCCGCATCAATGGTGTCCGAGGACATCGACACTTCGCGCACATCATAGTCCTGGCGCAGATGCTGGATGAACATCCACGGCGGAGGCGTACGCTGCGGCATGCCTGGGAAATTCATGGCCGGGCCCGCGATGGGCATGGCGCTCATGACGCCCACGACCACGCGACTGCCTTCATTCGACGTGACCTTGGAAATGCCACGGGCGATGTAGTACTCCAGCGAGGCTTCATCATTGGGATTGAGCAGTGGGATGATCTCCTTGCGATCCACCGCTTCAATGGCGAGGCCCAGGTAGAACTTGCTCGTGCCATCCATACCGTTGAAGCTCGTGATATCGTCCGCAATGGCCTTGTCCTCGTCCTCAGTGCTCGGGCGGGGGTCGATGCGCTCGAGCTTGATTTTGCCGCGGCCTTCCTTCTCGATTTCCATGAGCAGGTCACGCACGGGCGTCACGTAGTTGAGCGCCTCCTGCGGCATGATACGGCCGTCTTCCGTGGCGTAGAAGCGCAGCGTCACCGGCTCATCCGGATTGATGCGGGAGATGATGCGCTTGGTCCCGTCCGACAGGGTGTAGATGTTCTTCTCCGTGAGGTCGAACTTCGGATTCAGGATGTTGAGATGCCCGACAATGTAGTTCACCACTACAATGATTCCGATGACGTTCAGCAAGGAAAGGGCTGACACGGTGGCCTTGTGTTTCATAGGCGGCAGTAAGGTCTGGGTGATTAAGAAAGGTGCGGAATAGCTGGCGCAATCAGGCGCGCTTGCTCTGGAGGGCGTGGTGCGTGATCATCAGACAGACGGCGATCACACTGACAAAGTAGAGGACATCGCGGAAGACGAGCAGCCCCTTCGTCATGTACTCGTAGTGGGTCATGAAGCAGAGCTGGGCGATAATCTTCACCACTCCGGTGAGGGAGTCAGGAGTCACCTTCAGCACGGAATCCACCACCTGCTGGAGTCCCATGAGGAAGAGCACGAGGCAGATGGTCACGGAGATGATGAAGCAGATGACCTGGCTGCGGGTGAAGGCACTCACGGCGCTCGTGATGGCCAGGCAGGCAAGCGCATAGAGGTAGCTCGCGATATAACCGCTGACGATAGGCCCGGGGTCAGGCTCGCCAAGGTAGAACACCGTCCACACAATGGGGAAGGTGAGCGCGAGGGCCAACGCCCACACGGTGGCGGCAGCGAAGTACTTGCCCAGGATGGCGTGCCACGGAGAGATGGGCATGGTCATGAGCAGCTCCATGGTGCCCAGGCGGTGCTCTTCGGACCAGAGGCGCATGCCCACGGCGGGCACGAGCATGAGATAGATCCAGGGATGCCAGCTGAAAAAGCCCATCTGGTACGAGAGCGAGGCGCTGTCCCGATTGAGGAAGCCGCCCACGATGAAGGTGAAGCCCTGCACCGCGAGCAGGAAGATGACGAGGATGATGTAAGCCAGGGGCGAATTGAAATAGCCGAGCAGCTCGCGCTTGTAGACGGCAAAGGTATTTTTCCAGGAACTCATGAGAAGCGAAGTGTGTGGTAAACGACGTTCAGAAATCAATCAGCGCCGCCGGGCGCGTCTCGGACCAGAAGTCCTCACGCGCCATGGGCGGAGAGGTGTGGATCAGGCTGTGTCCGAGCGTGTGAGCGCGCGGAACATTTCATCCAGGCGGCCTTCCTCGCGGTGCAGTTCTTCCACCTTCCAGGCCTTCGCCTGGGCCAGCGAGGCAATCTCGCGGGACAGGCCCTCATGATTTCCCTGACGTGAGGGCAGCACGCGCCCGGCGAAGCGGCCATCCTCTGCTGCGGTGCTTTCCACTTTGTCCACGCCGCTGATTTTCCCAAGCTCCTCACGGATGGCTGCACCCGAAGCACCGAGAATCACCACGCGCACGGCATCCGCACCCGGAGCGCGGCGCTTGAGCTGGTCAGGTGTGCCGTCTGCCACGATTTTGCCACGGTCAATGATGATGGCGCGGGAGCAGGCAGACTCCACCTCCTCCAGGATGTGGGTGGAGAAGATGATGGCTTTTGTCTCGCCCATGCGCTTGATGAGGTTGCGCACCTCATGCTTTTGATTGGGGTCGAGACCGTCCGTGGGTTCGTCCAGGATGAGAACTTCCGGGTCGTGAATGATGCTCTGGGCGAGACAGGTGCGGTGGCGGAAGCCCTTCGAGAGCGTGTCCACGCTCTGGTTGCGCACGGGCTCCAGGAAGCAGGTCTCCAGCGCCTTGTCCACGGCACGGGCACGTGCGTAGCCATAGAGGCCGCGCATCTCTGCGCAGAAGCCGAGGAAGCCTGAGACACTCATGTCTGAATACAGCGGCGCATTCTCCGGGAGGTAGCCAATCAAGCGTTTCGCCTTCTCCGGCTCCTCTAGCATGTCGATGCCACCCACACGGATGCTGCCGGCGGTGGGCAGGTAGTAGCCGGTGACCATGCGCATGGAGGTGGACTTGCCGGCGCCGTTGGGCCCCAGAAAGCCCAGCACTTCACCTTTCTCCACATTGAAGGTCACTCCATCGACCGCAACCTTGGTTCCGAACTCTTTTCGTAGATCCTTTACCTGTATCATGATGTGAGGATTTGCCTTGAGCTTCGTGCAGGGAAAAAACTAACGCCTGTGAGACGCCATTGTTACAACCGCCCATTTCAGAAGTGGACATGGGCGGAAAAGAATTCTGTGCGCAATGCTGAGGGGCTATTCAAGAAAAAAATGCATGCTGCCCGATGGTCAGAGGGAGGGGCGCAACATCCGGATCATCTGACGGGCAGCCAGCGTGGCGCACACCACACGGGCGGGAAACCGTGCAAGACTGAGCAGCGCCCCGGTGTCGCCAAACTCCTCAAAATGCAATTCAGGATCCACTGTGCCGGATTCCATGACCGAACAAAAATGCTCCAGCAGGTGGGTGGCCTGGGTGGCTGGCTTTCCCTGCACCATACCCAGCACCAAGGAGGCGCCCGCCTGACTCGCGGCACACCCCGCGCCCACAAACCGGGCACAGATGACGCTCCGTTCCGGCCCTGAAACCGCGAGTGACAGGGTCACGATGTCGCCACATGCCGGGTTCTCCACTGTCTCAGGCTGTGCTCCTTCGCACGCGCCACGGTGCCGCGGGTTGCGGTAGTGATCTCTGAGAATGGCTTCACAGACTTCCGGGGTGAGCATGCTCTCTGGACCTCCACGGTCCGGTGCGGTGCGTCAACCCCCGCCCTCAATTCTTTTCCGCCTCACCGTCCAGACTGTTTCAACGTCCTTGCCATTTAGGTGACCAAAAACTATGCTTTCCGCTCCCTTCCCCGCATGCTGAAATCCCAGAGTCACGCTACATCTGACGCGGCCGAGCCCTTCGTTCTGTTCAGGCCGTTTGTCCGGGCCTGGCGGTGGCTGTTTCCGCCCAGCCTGGCGGATATCGACCGACAGTCCGGCACGGCCCGCCTGCTGGCGAAGATCATGATCGTGGCGGTCTTCTTCGGCTTGGGCACCCTGGCCGTCATCTACGGGAAGACCTTGCACAACATGGTGCAGACCTTCCGCTCCAACCAGTTTGTGGATGATGCCGAGGAGTACGAGAAGAACGCGGAAATCGTGAAGGCCTGGACTGCCGCCACCCGCGCATACCACCTGGACTCTAACAATCCCAGAGCCGTCCGCACCCTGGCCAGGTTCTACGTGCTCACCAAGCAGAAAGAAGCCGGATACCTGCTGGACAAGCTCCGCGACCTCGGCCACTTCAACGACGAAGACCTCCTGCTGGAAATCACGGCACTCTCCAACTCGGCAGACAACAAGGCTGCGAGCGCGAAGATTGAGGAAAACCTGCGCAACTCCGTCCCGAACCGCCGCGTGGTGGAAATCGCCGACAAGGTCATGCGCGACCTGAATCGCAAGGACAAGCTCCTGGAAATCCTGAAGGTGTACGTGGAGCGCGCTCCGGATGATCTGGACATCAAGCTGACCTACGCCCTGCGTCGCATCGAACTCGGCAACCCCGTCCAGAGGAGCGAAGGCATGTCCGACCTGTGGCGGGTGGCCGAGACCAAGGGCAAGGAGGGGCTCGAAGCGCTGGAGTATCTGGATGAGGAAACCCTCACGGATCCCGGGGAACAGCGCCTGCTCATCTCCCTCCTGGAGCGTCACCCTCTCGCCAAGGAACCGCACCACATCGCCGCCATGAAGCGGCTGGTCGCCATCGAACCCGGCCGTCGCAAGGAAATTCTGGACAAGGCGGTGGCCGAGCGCCGTGACACCAAGCGCGAGGAACTGGAGCCCATCGCCCGGTGGCTCTCCGTGGAAGGCGAGTACGACCGCTTCTTCATCCTCTTCAACGAAGACAAGGTGCGCGACTATCCCCCGCTGCTGCGCCACTATCTGAACGTCCTCATGCTGCAGGACCGGAAGGCGGAGATGGAGAAGCTCATCAATGACCCGCGCACCCGGCTCTTCACCCATGAGCGCGCCTTCTACACGGCACACCTTGCCTTTGTATCGGGCAAGAAATGGGAGGAAGTGAACTCGCTCCTGGTGAAGGCACTCGCCACCGCGGAGCAGTACGGACAGCCCAATACCATCCTGCACATTGCCCAGTACGCAGAGCAGCGGAACTTCCTCCTCGTGGCAGAGCAGGCCTACCGCTCCGCCTCCGCCCTCCGCCGCTCGGAATCCGTTCAACGCAAGGCCTTCGACGGCCTGCTGAAACTCACCTACCGCAACGGCAACTCAAAGGGCTTCATCGAGGCCTGCCATGACAGCGCCGAGCGCTGGCCGGACAACAAGGACATCCGTGAACGCGCCCTCTACGCCAGCCTTCTGGCCGGCATGGACCTGGAGCTCTCCATCTCCACCATGCAGAAGCTCCTGAAGGAGGCTCCGGACGACTCGCGCCGCAAGCTCATCATGGCGCTGGGACAATTCCGCATGCTGAACTACGACGCCGCCGCGCGTCAGCTCAACCAGAGTAACCTCAGCCAGCTCACCCCCGGTCAGGCGGCCGTGCTCTGCGGCATCCTCACTGCCGCAGGGCGTGATGAACAGGCAAAGGGCATCGCCAAGCAGATTCCCCAGGGCCAGATCATGCTGCAGGAGGAGATGCGCTTTCTCCAGCTCACCGACCCCTCGCGACTGCCTCCCGCCGTGGCCGAAGCCCCTCCGCCGCCACAGTTGTAGCCGTGCCTCGCCGGTGAAGCGGATGGGGTTTATCGCAAAGCAGCGAAAGCAGCAGAGAAACAAAAGGAGGTTAGGCGTCTCGCCTGACCGAGCCCCGCTCACAACACCGCAAAGCCGTTTCCATGCCGCTTCGCTGAAGCAAAGAGACAAAGACCCGCAGCACGCCTCCGTCCAACCTCTTGTGCCTTTTGTGTTTTTTTGCGGCTAGGGCGGTTTAAACAAAATCGTGGCCTTCGATCAGGGGTGACTTGCCGTACCGCGACCAGCGGTTGGGTTGGCGCGCCCCCATAACGAAAATGGCTACACTGTAACTTAAACCGCTCTAATCCCTCAGTCGATGCCACCGGCAGAAGGTCGGTCCTCCCTACCTCCTCATCCTTTTGCGTCCTTTGCGCTCTTTTGCGGCTATTCCCAAGAACCCGCCACCTCCCCGTCTCGCAATTTCCTGTCCAAAACCCGCCATCCGCATCGTTACACGCACAGGAGTCACGCCCTCCCCACCCGCCGATGCACGAAGCCACCTCCATCGCCAGCCATCGCTTTCCCTGTGCGGGAGGACGCTCCCTGTGGACTCCCACGCGACGCGATTTTGTCTACGGTCTCGGCACCAGCGTCGGCAGTGTCGCCTTCTCCACCCTCCTCGCCGCGGAGGAACAGAAGAAATCCGGACCGCTCGCGCCCAAGGAAGGCCACGTGGAGGCCAAGGCGAAGCGCTGCATCTTCCTCATGATGGAGGGCGGCCCCTCGCACATCGATACCTTTGACCCGAAGCCCGCGCTCGCGAAGCAGCACCTGAAGGAATTCACCCGCACGGACAAGCAGCAGTCCGCCATGTCCGGCGGGAAGCGCTACTTCGTGCAGAGCCCCTTTGAGTTTCGCAAGGCAGGCCAGAGTGGCGCGGACATGTGCACGCTGTGGGAGAACCTGCAGCACGTGGCGGATGACCTCTGCTTCTACCGCGGCTGCCAGGTGGACTCGGTGAATCACCCCACCGCCATGTACCAGATGAATACCGGCAACCGCTTCGGCGGCGACCCGGCCATCGGCTCATGGACCACCTATGGCCTCGGCAGTGTGAATCAGGACCTGCCCGGCTTCGTGGTGCTGCCCGAAGTAAGCTATCCGCAGGGCGGCTCGGCGAACTGGAGCAACGGCTACCTGCCTGCCAGTTTCCAAGGCACGCCGCTGCGCGCCAAGGGCTCGCCCATTCTCGACCTGCAACCACCCAAGGGCATCACGCCTGAGCTGCAACGCGCGAATCTCGACCTGCTCGCGAAGCTCAATCAAGAGCACCTCGCCGAGCATCCGTGGCATGGCGAACTCTCCGCCCGCATGGAGAACTACGAGCTCGCGTTTCGCATGCAGATGCAGGTGCCCGGCGTGCTCGACCTCTCCAAGGAAGACCCAAAGACGCTGGAGCAGTACGGCATCGGCAATGACCGCACGGATGCCTTTGGCCGCAAGTGCCTGCTCGCGCGCAAGCTCGTGGAGCAGGGCGTGCGCTTTGTGCAGCTCTACGCCGGCACGTGGGACAGCCACGACTACATCGAGCGTGCCCATGCGAACCTCATCGGCGCCGTGGACAAACCCATCGCCGCCCTCATCGCCGACCTGAAGCAGCGCGGCATGCTGGAAGACACCCTCGTGGTGTGGTGCGGGGAATTCGGACGCTCCCCGGACAACGGCGTGCGCGGCGGCACCGCGTATGGCCGCGACCACAATCCCAAAGCCATGACCGTCTGGTTCGCCGGCGGCGGAGTCAAAGCTGGCCACACCATCGGCGCCACGGATGAAACCGGCGCCGAAGCCGTGGAATGCGTGCACCACGTGCGTGATTTGCACGTGACCCTGCTGAGGCTACTCGGGCTGGATGATAACCGGCTGACGTTTTATCACGCCGGACGCTTCAAGCAGCTGTCGCAGTTTGGCGGGCAGGTGATTAAGGAGCTCATCGCGTAATTCTCCGGTGCCTTGCCCGTCATTTTACGTGGCAGGCAGCCGCGTCAAAGGGACGCTTCTGGTTAACCGCAAAGACGCAGAGAGGCAAAGGACGCAAAGGAGGGAGAGGGTTTGGCGCTGGGTGTGCGATGTGCTTCGCGGTAACAACGTCTCGAAGTAGAGGAGGCAGAGACGCGCAGGTCGCGTGGACGGGTGTCATCCAAACTCTTGTACCTTTTTGCGCTTTTTTGCGGCTAATCCACGACCCCCTCATGGTCGAATACAGTCTGATACATCACCCAAGGTGTCGGTCGCCTGAAGCTCCCTAACCCTGGTCCCGTTTTGCGGGATCCTGCGCCCCTTCAGGGCGCGGCTGCTGACGATTCCCACGCCGCCATATCTCACCTGCGTTCTCACCTTCTGCGCCTTTTGCGTTTCATTGCGGTTATCCCCCAACCACACAAACTCCACGCACCGTCCTACTGACTACTGAAATGCCCGAGGTCTCCAGGCCACATCGCATTCCGCGCGTCTTCTCACCCCGATTCCACACGCTAAGCGTTCGCATAGCGATGTTTCTGAGAGACGCTAGCGTAACGCTCAGCGTTCGCTCAGCGTCCCTTTTGTGAGTCGCTAGCGTGTCGACATCGAATCGCTTAGCGACACGCACCATCCCGTCCCACACCTGCCTTGCCGCCTACTTTTTCTCCTTGGCGGCTGCGTCCTCCTTCGCCGCGTCTTTCTCAATCCGCTCCATATCGAACAATTGGAACTCCATCATGCGATTGAACACTGGCGAATAGCGATCCCACTGTTCCTTGGGAGCACCGGAGATCATGACCACACTGATGTCATCACTCCAGAACACGGAGTACATGATGTGGAACCTCCCCTCCTCCATCTCCAGGCAGGTGCGGGTGAACATGCCCTGCTCCTTCTCCGGGCAGGTGGAGAGGACCTTGCCCTCACCCTCCTGCTTGGCTGCGAGGAAGCCCTGCAAAAATTCCTTCGCGCTCTTTCCGGTGTTCTCCTTCACCTTGAAGAAGGCCTGGATGCGCACGCCGGTGTCGTAGCTGCCGCCGTTGGAGATGTCCTGCTCGGAGATGGTCCACACGAACTTGGCGCCCTTGTGCCCCTCCGTGTAGTGCCAGGCTTTGGGCTTGGTGATCTTGCCACCGAGCGGTTCGAGTATCTGCTCCACATACTCCACCGTGGTTGCTTTCGTCGCGGCCTTCTGCGCATCCGTATCCGGCCAGACGAGGGCGAGGATTTCATCCGGAGTTTCGAGGTCCTTCTTCGCCTTCGTCGCGGCCTCCTCCCACTCCGCCGGCATGGGCGGGCCATCGCTGTTTTTTCCCTCCGCCTTTGCGGTGGCTTCATCCGAAATGCCGATGATCACCGGTCCTTCCTTCACTGCCATCGCGGGCACGGCTTCCAGCTTCTTCTTCAAAGGTTCGATGCGGGCAGTCTCCTTCGCGTCTGGTGTGACGAACCACACACGCGATGTCTTGCCGGGCTTCACCGCTGCCAACACGTAGAAGGGCGGTTTCGGCCTTGCCTCCTTCGTGAAGTACTCATGACACGCTGCCTCGAGGGCTTGCGCATACGTCGCCAGTTCCTTGACATCCGGCGCACGCGCCTCCAGCACATCTTCCGTCTGATACAAGATGACGCCGCCCGTCTTGAAGCCATCAGCTCCATGAGTGATGCCGGCCAGCGTGGTGACAAGAGCAAGGACGAGTGAGGCGAGCTTTTTCATGCTGCGAAGGGTTTGCGCAAGGCAAACTCAATCGGGAATCGCAAGGTTTAGCCAGCTCTTTTAGGCAGCACCAATGAGTCCACTCAGTCGGCAGGGCAGCGCCACTATCGCGTAAACCCACGCCATCTCGCAGCGAGGTGGTGCCCCCACAGAGTAAGCATGGCCGCCCAGATGGTTCCCGCCAATGCCGCAACCACTTTTACCAGGGACACATCTTCCCCGAGAAATCGTGAAATCCCCAGATGCAGGACTGCATACAAGGGGAAGCCGACAGATGCGATCATCAGCCATCGGCGCGTCTTCAGATAGTGTTCCCTGCCTCCCAGCACCTGGTGCCAGCAACTCACCTGGATGAGAAACACGGTGGCAGAGGCGGCAAGCACCAGCGCGGTAATTCCAAAAACTTCCATGTCACGAGCGGCTGAAGATTGAGCAGGCTGTTTCAAGTTCATAGACCCAAACGCCCTGTCCGTCGAGCCTGTTCCCCAGGGAATGGCGGTCTCCACCGGAGTGTCGCGTTTCATCCGGCAGATGAAAGTCGGCCCAGTGCCGCCCGTATCCCAAGCGTGACTCCCCTGCCCCATTTGCTTTTGAAGAAAGCAATGAAGCTGACACATGGCGCCCTGTGCGGCATGGCGATAGCCCTTATGACGGCTCAGGGAGCCGAGATGCCACCTGAGACTCCGGCTGTGGAAGGTGACGCAGATCTGCCACAACCGCTGAAGAGCGAGGCCTTCGAGGGCCTGCTGGCGAACTCTCCCTTCACCCGGTCACTGGGCATTTCCGATTCCCTCATCCTCACGGGTGTGGCCCGCTTCAACAACGAGGTGCACGCCACGCTCATGGATACGCAGACCATGGAATCGCACGTGGTCACCAAGACGCCGAACCGCGAGGGCTGGCAGTTGATTGCCATCGGCGGCGACCCGGCGCAGATGCACACCTGGACGGCGAAGATTCAAATGCAGGGTGGTCAAATCACCGTCATCCGCTATCAGAAGCCACCGCCCAAGCCGACGCGCTCCGGCTCAAGTCCCGGCGGCTCCGGTGGAGGCCCCGGCGGCAGTGGACCCAATGGCAGCCCACGCCCGCTCAACACCGCCGAGGTCGAGGAAGCGAAGAAGGCCGCTGTGAACTACAAGGAAGGCTTCACCTCCGATGGCTACCCACGCCAGCCCCCACCCGAGATGGTGGAGAAGCTCTCCCGCCTGAGCGTACAACAGCGCGAGGACATCAACCGCCAGATGATTGGCATCCGCAACACAGGCATGGGCATGGAGGAACGGAGGCGCATCTACGAGAACATGGTGGACCGTGCGAGTGGCCGCGGACGGTGAGATTGGGTGAAACGCAAAGCAGCAGAGCAGCAAAGAAACTGAAGGAGGTTAGGCGTCCCCGCCTGACAGCGGGCGTTAGGCGTCTCGCCTGACCGACACTCCGCTCACCACTCGCTCTTCACCTTGCATGGCCGATTCTAGTTAACCGCAAAGAAGCAGAGAGGCAAAGGACGCAGAGGATGGAGTGGGTTTGGGTGCAGGGGACAGGATGCGTGCAGTGAGGTGGCCACGTCTCGATGCAGAGGTGGCAAAGACGCGCAGGTCTCGTGGATGAGTGCTATCCAAACTCTTGTGCCTTTTTGCGTTTTTTTGCGGCTAACCCTTCAGTAGGATGCATCCAGCAGTCTTCCTACCCGCCCATCATCCCACACACCCCACTCACGGCGTACGCGGTACTTCAATCTCAGCCGTACCCCACCTGCCCTGGTCGTGAAGAAGGCTCGCGGGAGCCATCCCGAACATCGACCGCACCTTCCACCAGTACCCATCGAGCGTCGGCAGCCACGGAGGCATCCATTCATAGCAGTACACGGGATTGCCACGGCTCAAGCTCGCCACGCTGACCGTGCCACCGGTGGTGTAGGACTTCCCCGGCTCGAGCACCATGGGCATCAGATCATCCAGATTATCGGTGGTGACCGCGAAACCCGCAGGCCTCGGCTCTGCCTCGTACACGCCCCACCTGGCAAGCAGCAGCACCGCATCGCGGGACTCGTTGCGCACTTCCAATCGCACCACCGTGTACGCGCCTTCAGGGATGACCTTCGTCACGCGGGCACGCAGTGGGTTCTGCATGGTGAGGGGGCGGAGAACCACATACAGCACTGCTACAAAAAGCAGTCCAAGCGTGATGAAGAGAAGTGTCTTGAACTTGGAACTCATCGCATGGGCACATGTGGGATGGCCAGCACACGCGCAGCCTATCGGTTCACGAGGCAACTGCCAAGCAGCCATGACAGGCGGGTAAGAAAACCCGCCAACCACTGTCCGGTCAGGAGACCCGACTTCCTGCCGTAGCATCGACTGAGGGTTAGCCGCCAAAAAACGCAAGAGGCACAAGAGTTTGGATAGCACTCATCCACGAGACCTGCGCGTCTTTGCCACCTCTGCATCGAGACGTGGCCACCTCACTGCACGTCGAGCGTCCCACCAGCCACCCCCACTCCATCCTCTGCGTCCTTTGCCTCTCTGCCCCTTTGCGGTTAACTTGAATCGGCCTTGCAAGGTGAAGAGCGAGTGGTGAGCGGAGTGTCGGTCAGGCGAGACGCCTAACGCCCGCTGTCAGGCGGGGACGCCTAACCTCCTTCAGTTTCTTTGCTGCTCTGCTGCTTTGCGTTAAAACCTCACCCGCTTCCGCATACACTGTCCCCTTCCATCCACGCCGGAGGGATGAGAATCTGCCGGGGCACTTCGGGTACGCCGCGCTCGTGTTGCAGGAGTTGCGTGGCCACCAGATCCACGCCGGCGGCGGCGACTTCATCCCGACGCTGGTAGATGCCTGCGAGGCCTTTCATGCGGTGGGTCCAATCGTGCACCACGAGGCCGATGTCTTCTGGGATGCGCAGGCCCAGTTGCTTCAGCCAGTCGGGGACATAGGTGTCAAAGGAGATGAGCGCGTCGGGCTGGTGCGTCTTCATCCACTCCTTGAAGACGGAGGCGCACTTGCGCAGGTCGTTGTGCGGGAAGAGCAGGATGGGCACACGACTACTCTTCGGCATGCTCTGCTGGAAGAACAGCATGGCGCCGCTGTAGGCGTGCTCGGCGCGGTCATCCACCCAGCGCGTGACGGCGAGGCCGATGCGCTTGTACCCGCGCGCGGCGAGCTGCGTCGTGGCCATCTGCACGCCGAGCGTCATGTTCCCCGCAGCGCGATGCAGCGAGGGCTGCTTCAGGCCATAACCAAAGGTCACGGCAGCAAAGGGCGCGTAGTCCATCTGTGCGCACAGCATCTGCGAGGACTGCGGGGAGACAATCAGGCCCTCAATGCCCCGCGCCTGCAGCACCTTGCCCAGTCGTGCGGGCGTCATGCCATCCCGCCCCATCCAGAACTCCTCCGCGTAGTAGCCGTGCTTCTCGGCGCGATTGCGGATATCGCCAATGGATACATACTGATACGCTGTATCATGCAGCGCATCCTGCGGCGTGCCCTCCCGCACCACGGCCAGCACGGCGCGCACCTTCGGAGCCTTCCGGCTGCGCACCATGGTCATCATGCGCGCGAGATGCGGGTCCGGCTGGTACTTCAGCGCCCGCGCCGCCTGCATCACCTTCTTCTTCGCGGCCTCCGACACACGGGGTGAATTCCGCAGCACGCGGGACACGGTCATGGCAGACACGCCGGCGCGTGTGGCGATGTCTTGCAGGCTGACAGCGGCGTTGGCTGAGGACATAGGGGCTAATTTAATCTGGAGCTAGATGCTCTGTCCCGGAGGGACAACGGCTGGTAGCCGGTCGGTGAAGCGAGTCTAGACGAGCGCAACCACCGGATCATGATGACAAAAGATGCTTCCGTCCCGGATGGGACGGCGGAAGGTCGTCGCAGGGCCGATGAAGGTCCATTACTACGCTGCACCCTTTCCGGCGTGCCCTCCGGGACGCCATCACGTTCTCGTGGGAGTTCCGGTGGTTGCGGTCGCTGAGGCTCCCTCCACCGACCGGCTACCAGCCGCGCTCCCTCCGGGAGCAAGCTTCGAACTGAGTAGGTGGCGCACATGAGGTGTTCTTTGTGTGAGGATTCAAGTCAGCGCCCACAGTCGCAGTGGGTCCAGCAGTGGCCATGGGATGTTACCATAACATGACATCCGTGTTCTTCTCAAGAAATTCAACCCGCACAATCCCGTAACCACTCCACGCACCTGCACTCCGCTCCATTCCGTCTGTTTGTCTCACTCGCTTCCTTTCGCACCGGCATGAAGACCTTCCCACGCCTTTCCCTCCTCTGCCTCACGGCCTCGCTGCTGCCTCATGCGTCCACGCTAATGGCCGCCGAGGGAGACACCCTCACCGTGCCCAGGAGTGTGCTGGACCTCGCGATGGAGCCTTCCTTCATCAATACGAATCCCGGTCCCGAGTACTCGGATGAGCAGCGCGACTACGCCATGGTCATCGGCATGGACCGCACGCAGAAGGGCCGCCTCTGGTCCGCGTGGGTCGCGGGTGGTGACAGCGACCTCGGCTACTTCGTCCTCGCGAGCAGCGATGACCACGGCGCCACCTGGTCGAAGCCCCGTCTTGTCATTGACCCACCGGAAGCGCCCACCGGGCTGCGCAAGCGCATCCTCGTGGGGAACCTGTGGACAGACCCCACCGGCAAGCTCTGGCTCTTCTACGACCAGTCCATGGGCTACTACGATGGCCGCGCCGGCGTGTGGGCCATCACCTGCAGCAACCCTGATGACGCGAATCCCACGTGGTCCGAGCCGCGCCGCATCTGGCACGGACTCACGCTGAACAAACCCCTCGTGCTGAAAAACGGCGAGTGGCTCCTGCCCATCTCCCTGTGGGGCCGCGGCAACATCAATCCCCCCGAACTGCGCGATGCCCACGCCGAACTGGATGACATGCGCATGGCGCACCTCTTTGTCTCCAAGGACCAGGGCGCCACATGGACGCGCCGTGGTGGCGTGGTGGTGCCGCACACGCAGTTCGACGAGCACATGTTCGTGGAGCTCAATGATGGTCGTCTCTGGATGCTCGTGCGTACGAACTACGGCATCGCGGAAACCTTCTCCTCCGACCAGGGCGCGACGTGGAGCGAGCCGCAACCTTCCACGCTCCAGAATCCCAGCGCCCGCTTCCACCTTCGGAAGCTCGCCTCCGGTCGCATCCTGCTCGTGAAGAATGGCCCGCTCACCGAGCGCACCGGACGCACCCTCATGACCGCCTACCTCACGGAGGACGAGGGCAAGACGTGGAAGGGCGGCCTGGTCATCGATGAGCGCAATGGTGTATCCTACCCTGATGGCTTCCAGGCACCGGATGGCAGCATCAACATCATCCACGACCGCGAGCGCGCGAAGGAGCGCGAGATTCTCATGGCCCGTTTCACGGAGGAGGACATCCTCGCAGGCAAACTGGTATCCCCCGGCTCGCAGACGAAGATGCTCGTGAGCAAGGCGCTCGGTGCGACCATCGGTGAAGTCACCTACAACGGCCTGCGCAATCCCGGCGAGTGGCCGCCGAAGACGCAGGACCCGAAATCCTTCGAGCCCATGACTGTGCCGTGGCTGGAGGAGAAGAACAAGCCGGACGTCATCCCCATCACCTTCGGCCGCCAGCTCTTCGTGGATGACTACCTCATCGAGAGCACGGACCTGAAGCGCACCTTCCACACCGCGCAGAAGTACGAGGGCAATCCCGTCTTCAAGCCGGAGACGCCCTTCGAGCTCGCACCCACGGGGGCAGACAACAATCAGCAGGCCGTGTGCTACCTCGGTCACGGCGGCGTGTTCTGGGAGCCGCAGGAGAATCTCTTCAAGATGTTCTACACCGCCGGATGGCGCGGTGGATTGGCCGTGGCCACCAGCCCGGACCTCATCAACTGGACACGCCCCGACCTGAAGCTCGCCGGTGGCAATCTCCTGCTGCCTCCCGGTCGCAAGGCCGTGGGTGGCGACAACTCCGTGTGGCTCGACATCAATGCGAAGCCTGCTGAGCGCATCAAGTACCTCACCGACCGTGGCCCGCATACGTTGCAAACTTCTGATGGCGTGAAGTGGTCCACCCCGGTGCCCATGGAGAAGTCCGCTGACTACTGCTCCATCTTCTACAATCCCTTCCGCCACACATGGGTGTACAGCATCAAGCAAGGTGGCCCGCATGGTCGCTCGCGTTATTACGCGGAGAGCCGTGACTTCCTGAAGGCCGACTGGAAGAAGTCCGTGTACTGGACGAACGCGGACCGTCTCGATGAAGTGGACCCGAAGATTGGCGATGCGCCGCAGCTCTACTCGCTCAATGCGGTGGCGTATGAGAGCATCCTGCTCGGCGAGTTCTACATCCACCTCGGGCCGGACAACAAGATTTGTGATGAGGGTAAGTTCCCCAAGATCACGGAGATCAAGCTGGGCTTCTCCCGCGATGGCTTCCACTGGCATCGCCCGGACCGCCGCGCTTTCATCGGCGCTTCGCAGAAGGAGGGCACGTATGACCGCGGCTACATCCATGGCACCACGGGTGTGTGCGCGGTGATTGGCGACAAGCTCTACTTCCCCTTCACCGCGTACTCCGGCATCGCACCGAATGGCGTGCGCGGCATGTACACCGGCGCCACGGTCGGTGTGGCCACGCTGCGCCGCGATGGCTTTGCCTCCATGGATGCGGGCGATGCACTCGGAAATCTCACGACGAAGAAGGTCGCCTTCAATGGACGGCACCTCTTTGTGAATACCGATGCCTGGGCGTTGTCGGCAGATGTTCTCGATGAATCAGGCAAACCCATCCCTCCCTTCACCCGGGAAAACTGCGAACTGGTCAGACGAACCGAGACCTGCACTGAGGTGAAATGGAAGGGTGCGGCGAACCTCGATGCCGTGCGCGGCAAGCCGGTGAAGTTCCGCTTCGAGCTTACTCGTGGAAACCTCTATTCCTTCTGGGTCAGCCAGGACGAATCCGGCGCGAGCCGTGGCTACGTCGGCGCGGGTGGCCCCGGATTCACCGGAAACACCGATACGGTGGGAGAAAAGGCTGTGCCTTCTGCGCGTTGATGAGGCAAAGTTCTGCCTCACTCAACTCCGGAATTCCCCATGATGCTGCCCACGTCCACATCACGAAGCCTTGCCCTCCTGCTCGCGAGCCTGAGCCTGCTCTGCACTCCTGCGCCGCTCACCGCTGCGAATCCCGCACTGGTGTTCCCCGCGAAAGTGCCCGCGACGATCACGGAGGTGAATGCGCCGGTGTGGGTGGGCCGACCGCCCACGGACGCGGGTTTCGGCCTCGTGCGCCTCGTGAATGGTGAGATTCGCGCTTATGACTACGGCGACCAGGTGAGCATCCTGCTGCGTCATCAGCCGGACCATCTGCCAAAGAACTACATCGTGAGCCTGGACAACGGACTCACGTGGGACAGCAAGTCCGTAGCGCCGAATCACATGGCCGCGGATGCACGCAGCCCGGTGACGAATGAATATGTGCGCCTCATCACCAAGGAAGACGGTGTGTATGCCATCCGCTCAAAGGGTGGCATGGATGGCCAGTGGAGCCAGCACCGTGTGTGGGAGACGAAGGTGCGCGGACCTGAGCTTGGACTCATCCGCCCTGCCGTCTTCATCCGCGAGGGGAAGCGCATCCTCGCGCCCTTCACCACCATGCGACGCTTCGAGCCGGACTTCCTGAATCAGGTCGGCTCCTTCTATTCGGATGACGAAGGTGCGACGTGGCAGCGCTCCAATCTCGTCGCCGCGCCTCCGCACAAGCCGAATGGCCGCGACAAGTCCGTGCGCTGGCAAAACGAAGCCTACGAGCCCACCTTCGTGGAACTGAAGGATGGACGCGTGTGGATGCTATTCCGCACCTCGCAGGACACGCACTACGAGTCCTTCTCCGAGAATGGCGGCGCTACGTGGAGCGAGCCGCAGCCCTCGCCCTTCTACGGCACACTCACCATGCCCACCATCCGCCGCCTGCGCGATGGCAAGCTGCTCTTCCTCTGGAACAACACGACTCCCCTCCCCGAGTTCGTGAAGAACGCCGCCACTGCGCCCTATCTTGGTCGCGCCAATGACGGCCAGGGCGAGGACATGTTCACCAATCGCGATGTCATCCACGCCGCCATTTCAAGTGACGATGGAAAAACATGGCACGGCTTCCGCGAGCTCTACCTGAATCCCGCACGCAATGACCGTCGCTATGCGGAGACCGGCGGCATCGACCGCAGCGTGCATCAATCGCAAGCAGTCGAGGTGGCGGAGGGCCGTGTACTCGTCGCACTGGGCCAGCACTGGCTGCACCGCTCCCTGGTGCTCTTCAATCCCGCCTGGCTGGAGGAGAGGGAACGTAGCAACAGCTTCGCGAACGACCTCGATGACTGGTCCGTGCAGGGCTTCCTGCGCGGCATCCGCGGCCACTGCGCGCTGAACCGTTTCGAATCCTGCGCCCTCGTGCCGCATCCCGACAGCGCGGAGAAGCAAGCCCTGCTGGTGAAACGTGTGGCGGATGGCAATGCCATGTACGCGAACGCAGGCGCCGTGTGGAACTTCCCTGCCGCACCCGCAGGCACCTTCGAGGTCCGTATTCGCCTGCAGGAGAAGTCCGCCGGTGCGCGCCTCTCGCTCATTGACCGCTGGCTGAATCCCACCGACCCCACCGCGCACACGCTCGCCATGGGCAGTCTGCAGATCAAAGGCGATGGCACGACCAATGTGGAAGGCGTGAAGCTCACGCCCGGCCAGTGGCACACGCTCACCTTCAAGTGGGCCGAGTGCGCCAAGGGTACAAAGTGCGAGGTGCAGGTGGATGGCCAGCCCGCCTCCGGCACACTGAACTTCGGACGCGAATCCCGCCACGGCATCAGCTACGCCCATTTCCAGTCCGCCGCAGATGAAGGCGACGAGGGCTTCCTCATCGAGTCCGTGCGCGCCACCGTGACACCTCCGCCTGCACCTCCTGCAGCGGAGCCAGCACCCGCACCTGCAGCAACTCCTGCGCCTGCAGGTGCACCAGCGCCATCTCCTCCCACCGGCACACCTGCACCTGCCACACAGCCCGCTCCTGCTCCAACGCCCACTCCAACTACTCCCCCTGCGTCCACCACGCCATCTCCATCCCCAGTTCCTGCAACAAAGCCTGCGCCCACACCCGCTCCTTCCACAAGTTCCAACACCAGCAAGTCTCCAGGCAAACGCGACTCAGCGTCGGCATCTCCTCGCAGCTTCGAAGTTGCTCCCGGAGGGAGCGTGGATGGTAGCCGGTGGTGCCGGGAGCCTCAGCGACCACAACCACCGGATCTCGCATGGAAACTTCATCGCGTCCCGGAGGGCACGCCGGAAGGGATGTCGCCATGGCCGTGCGACGTGAAGCCTGACTGCCACGCCTTTTCCGCCGTCCCATCCGGGACGGAACATCTCTTAGTCGACATGATCCGGTGGTTGCAGTCGCCAAGGCTCCTTTCACCGACCGGCTACCATCCGATGTCCCTCCGGGACAAGAGCATCTGCCACGAATTCGCATCGATTACGACTCCCGCGGCGAAGCCCGCTCCCGCACCCGCCCCTTCCACCACCTCCTGAGAGAAGTCATCCCACCCCATCCCACCATCATGAAGCTGACGCGACGCCTCCTCCTTTCCCTCGCCCTGACCGGTGCTACCACCGCCGGACTCACCCACTCCCACGCCGAAACCGTGGACTGGGCCGCGCAGGCAGAGAAGGACGCCAAGGAAGACCGCAGCAGCAACCCGTATGATGGCATCAAGCCCAACAGCATGGTGTGTGATACCACCCTGCGCGAGCTGCCGGATGGCTCCTGGGTACTCTTCATCCTCGCCGGTGGAGACACCGAACCCTCCCCGCTGAACTACACCGGCATCTCCCGCAGCACCGACCAGGGCAAAACCTGGACACCGCTGGAGGCCTTCAACGTGGGCTTCCCCCGCGAGGGCGATACCATGGGCCAGGGTCCCACAGAAGTCCTCGTGCGGGGCAATCGCACCACGCTCTACTTCTCCACCCACGCGAAGCACTGGTCCACCAACTGGCACTCGTGGTTCATCCACAGTGACGACGGTTGCAAGACTTGGAGCAAACCCGAGCCCCTGCCTGGCCGCCTGGCACTGCGCACCTTCATCCGCCCCAGCATCATCACGAAGGACGGCCGCATCATGCTGCCCTTCCAGCACTACATCGGACCAGAAGCAGAACAGGAAAAGCCACCACTGGAACGCGCCTTCACGAACCCTCGCAACGGCGTGCTCATCAGCAGCGACGGCGGCAAGACCTGGAGCGAGCACGGCAACATCCGTCTCACCGAGGATGACAAGTACTTCGGTTGGGCCGAGCCGAGCATCGTGGAACTGAGCGACAACCGCATCGCCATGGTCATCCGTGGGGACAAGCTCGGCGGCGTGCTCTACTACGCCGAGTCCAAGGACGGAGGCAAGACGTGGCCCGACTTCGCCACGAAGACGGACATCCCCAATCCCGGCTCCAAGGCCTCCCTCTTCTCCCTCGGAGGCGACACCGTCGCCATGCTGCACAATCCAAACCCCAAGCACCGCAGCCCCCTCGCCCTCTGGATTAGCTTCGACGGTCTGAAGACCTGGCCCTACCAGCGCATCCTCGTCCCCGAATCCAGCGATGGACCGAAGGGCCGCATCAACTACCCCGACGGCTTCGTGAGCAAGGACAAGCAGTGGCTGCATTTCGCTTATGACGACAACCGCCATCGCGCCGTGCATTACAGCGCGAAGCTGCCGCCGCTGAAGTGAAGAGTATTCAGTAAACAGTAGGCAGTGTTCAGCAGGCAGTAAGTGGTGAGTAGTAAGTAGAACTGAGTCCGTGAGTGACAAGTGCGCGTGAGAACATCGCTCACACCACCCGCACAAACTCCCACCCCACCTCAACACTCAAGACTGCCCCCGACCTCAGTCTCCGAAGTTTCCTCTGCGTCTCCGTGTCTCTGTGTTGAAGCCACTGCACACGACCACACCCATCCGCACCCGAACCAACCCCAGCACCAACACCGCCGGCCAGAGACCAGAGCTCCCAGGGCCGCAAAATCACTGACACGTCCCCTACTCACTACTCACTACTCACTACCTACTGATTACTGAACACTGACTACTGTTCACTCTCCTTTCCCCATGACCCGCTTCACCAATCTCTACCCCGTCTGGCTCGTGGGCGGAGCGCTGCTCTCGCTCCTGTACCCTTCAGCCTTCACGTGGTTCACCGGACAATGGATTGTCTGGGCGCTCACCATCGTGATGCTCGGAATGGGCTTCACGCTCACGATTGAGGACTTCAAGCGCCTCTTCCGCATGCCCGGCTGCCTCACGTTGGGATTCCTCGCGCACTACACCATCATGCCGCTCACGGGCTGGGGCCTCGCACATCTCCTCGGATTGGAGAAAGGCTTCGCTGTTGGCCTCATCCTCGTGGCTGCGTGTCCCTCCGGCACGGCATCGAATGTCATCAGCTACCTGGCAAAGGCGGATGTGGCACTCGCCGTCTCCGTCACACTCACGTCCACCCTGCTGGCTTTCATTGCCACACCGCTGTGGTGCCAGTGGCTGGTGGGTCATCGTGTGCCCGTGGATGCCTGGGGCCTGTGCCTCTCTACGCTGCAGATTGTCGTGGCTCCCGTGCTCATCGGGGTACTGAGCAATTGGCTCTTCCCCCGGCAGGTGGCAAAAGTCTCACGTTTCGGCCCGGTCGTTTCGGTCGTCGCCCTCGTGCTCATCACCTGCGGCATTGTCTCCAACAACGCGGCCGCCGTGATGGCCAATGCAGGCAAGCTCCTCCTCGCCGCCGTGCTGCTCCATGTCATCGGCTTCGTGCTCGGCTACCTCGTGGCCCGCGTTCTCCGCTATCCGGAACTGGTGGCCCGCACCGTTTCCATCGAAGTCGGCATGCAAAACGGCGGGCTCGCCGCCGCGCTGGCCAAGAAAAACTTCACCATGGAGCCGCTCGCCGCCGTCCCCGCCGTCTTCAGCAGCGTGGTGCAAAACATCGTCGGCAGCCTCGCCGCCGCCTGGTGGCGGAAACATCCCGTCACCCCCGAGGTTAAAACTGTTGAAACTTCTTCAAAGCGAAGCGCCTGATGATCGTTAAAGCTTCAGTGAGACGCTCTCCTCTCCTCTCCCATCCTCGCAGTCACATCCACTACTGGAAATGTGACCGCCCGGCGGCATTTCACGGTACCCAGGAGACGCGGGACCATGCCGCGCTGGAGCAGCAGCTCCTGGACGTGCTGCGCCCCCACGCCATCGGGAAGCACCTTTCGCTCAAACCCTCCGGCAGTCAGGGAAATCACCTCACGTGGTTGCTGGAGACAGAGGCCCGCAGCTTCTTCATCCGCGTGGAGGACGGACCGGACCGGGACGACTACATCGAAGTGGAGTCCCGCGTGCTGCAGGAGGTGCGCTTCCTCGGCATCCGCGCCCCGCAGGTGCACATTGTGGATGCCACCCGCACCGACGTGCCCTTTGCCTGGCAGGTCATGGATCACATTCCGCATCCGGACCTCAATCACTGGCACAAGCAGGGCACGCTGGACCTGCGCCAGACCGCCGCATCCATCGGCGCCGCCGTGGCGAAGTGGCAGACACTGACACCTTCTGGCTTCGGCCCCTTCAATCCCCAATCTCTCCGCGACATCGATGAGCTGACGGGCTTCCACGCGGAGTATGCGGACTACTTCCTCATGCGCCTGGACCGCCACCTGCACTACCTCGTGGAGCAGGAATTCCTCAGCCTTGGGGAAGCGCGTGACATCCGCAAGGAAATCGAGAAACACGAGAAGCTGCTCGACCTGAAACAAGGCTGCCTGGTGCACAAGGACCTTGCCCTTTGGAACATCCTCGGCACCGAGACCCAGATCGAGGCCTACATCGATTGGGACGACGCCGTCTCCGGCGATGCCATGGATGACCTCTCCCTGCTCGCCTGTTTCCACGAGGGCGACATCATTGAAGCGGCCCTGCTCGGCTACGCCTCCGTGCGCCCCCTGCCCTCGGAGCATCGCCGACGCTTCTGGATGCACCTGCTGCGGAACATGCTCGTGAAGTCCGTCATCCGCGTGGGTGCCGGTTACTTCAAGCGGACGGACGGATTCTTCCTCATCAGCTCCGGCAGCTCAGGAGCTGACCTGCGGGAGTTCACGAGAGAACGATTGTTCCGCGCCTTGCATGGACTCCGGGAGGACCTAGAAGTCTCCCAACTATGAGCGACCCTTCCGCCGCCCACCGCATCCGTCTTGGCACCTGGCTTTCCATCGGCTCCCCCGTGATTGCCGAGCTCGCTGCGGGTGTAGGCTATGACTGGGTGCTCATGGACCTGGAGCACGGCTGTGAATCGGAGGCTGCCATCCCTTCGCAGCTTCGCGCTCTGCGCGGCTCGAATACCTCCGCCATCGTGCGCGTGGGTGCACCGCACCCGGACCTCATCGGTCGCGTGCTCGACTGGGGTGCCCGTGGCATCATGGTCCCACATGTGAATAGTGCCGAGGCCGCTCAAGAATGCGTGGAGGCCATGCACTACCCACCCGTGGGGAAGCGCGGCATCTCCCGCTCCGCGCGCGTGTATGGCTACGGCTTGAATGTGCCCGATGCCTCGCCACCGCCGCCCGTCTTCATGGCGCAGATTGAGACCATCGATGGCGTGGTCAATGCCGCTTCCATTGCTGCCGTGGATGGCGTGGACGTCCTCTTCGTAGGCCCCGCCGACTTGCAGTTCGACCTTCGTGCCCGCCCGAATGAAATCGCCGAGGGCTACGACGAATGCCTGAAGCACGTCGTCACCATCGCTCACGCCGCTGGCAAGGAATCCGGCATCCTCGTGCGCAAGGCGTCTGACCTTCCCGCTCTCTTGGAGATGGGCTTCACGTGCCTCGCCATGGACTCCGACCTTGCGCTGATTCGCAGCGGATTTCAGAAAGCGCTGCAAGGCGCACGTAATGTCGTCGCGAACTCCCAAGCACACATATGAGTGTGCAGGTGCGCCTCCACAGGCTGATGCTGCGTGGGAGCGTGCTGACGCTCCTTCTCACAGGGTCATGGACCACGCCATGCAAAGCTCAAGCGAAGGAAGAAGGCGAGGTGCTCTACAATGGCATCCGCCTTCCGCAGCAGTGGCCTCCGCTGTTGGCCCCCGCCGCAGCCCAGACTCCCCAGCCGCCGCCCTACCTCACGCAGCGTCCGGAGTGCATTCCCATTGATGTCGGTCGGCAGCTCTTTGTGGATGACTTCCTCATCGCGAAGAGCACGCTCACCCGGGAATTTCACCAACCCGTGAAGCACGTGGGCAATCCGCTGCTCGCACCTGAGGAGCCGTGGGAGATTGGCAAGACACGCCAGCCCATGGCCGCGCCCTTTAGTGATGGCGCATTCTTCAATCCAACCACCCAGCGCTTCCAACTCTGGCACATGGCGGGATGGTTCGATGGGACCGCGCTCGCCACCAGTGTGGACGGACTGAAGTGGGACCGCCAGCATTACGATGTGGTCCCCGGCACCAACCTTGTGGTGAAAGGCGAGCCCCAGTGGCGGCGGGATGGAGTATCCATCTGGCTGGACCACGACACGCAGAAACCGGAGGAACGCTACAAGATGTTTCTCTACGCTCGGTCCGGCGATCTGGGCGGCGAGCTCAGCAATGCCCCGGGCGGCACCCTGCACAGTTCGCCCGATGGCATTCACTGGACCATGCGTGGCGCGACCGGCAGCACCGGGGACAACACCACCTTCTTCTACAATCCCTTCCGCAAGGTGTGGGTCTTCAGCCACCGGACCAATCACAACCTGGAAGGCACCTCCGCCCGCACGCGCGGCTACACGGAACACAAAGACTTTTATGAGGCGCAGGGTGATGCGTGGAAGAAAGCACCACCCGTCTTCTGGGCTCGCTCTGACGATGCTGACAAACCCGACCCCGCAGGCTTGAGCATTCGTCCCCAGCTCTACAAAATCGATGCCGTGGCGTATGAGAGCGTGATGCTCGGCCTCTTTGAGGTGCTCTACGGTCCGCACAACAACACCTGTGCGCAGGACGGCTATCCCAAGATCACCGAGCTTCAGGTCGCCTTCAGCCGGGATGGATTCCACTGGGACCGCCAGCAGCGGAAATCCTTCATCACCGCTTCGCGCAAGCCAGGTAATTGGGAGCGCGCCTACGTGACCTCCACCGGCGGGTGCTGTCTCATCGTGGGAGACAGGCTGCACTTCTACTACGGTGCCTTTGAAGGCGACGAAACGCTGAAGGCCGCGGATGCACCTGCAGGCAAGGGCATCTGGACCGGCATGTACGCCAAAGCCTCCACCGGACTCGCCACGCTGCGACGGGACGGATTCGCCTCCATGAATGCGGACGGGAACGGCGGCACGCTGACCACCGTGCCCGTGCGCTTCCAGGGCAGTCACCTCTTCGTCAACATGGATGCTCCAGAAGGCTCGCTGCAGGTCGAGATTTTGAATGAAGCAGGAAAGGTCATCGCTCCTTTCACGAAAGAAAACTGTGCCCCGCTCAAGTCAGATCACACCTGCCAGCCTGTCCGATGGAAGGACGCTCAAGGCTTGTCCACTCTGCAAGGCAAACCCGTACGCTTCCGCTTCCACCTCACCGATGGGAAGCTCTACGCCTTCTGGGTCAGCCCTGAAACCACCGGTGCCAGCCATGGCTATGTCGGTGCTGGTGGCCCGGGATTCGAAAGTGCCATCGATACGGTGGGTCAGCGGTAGGGTCGAATACTCAAATGGCGAGTCGACAATGAACTTCCCTATGGACGCAGAAGACAACTTTCATACTGCTCCTCTCCATGAGGAACTGAAACCCCACGAACAGGGAACTCTCGAATGCGCCCTCCTTGAGGGAATGCGTTCACCTCATCGTGAGTACAACACCTCCGTTCTTCTGGAAATTCGGCAAGAAGCGCAAACAAGAATAAAGTCGCCGCACAGTTCCGGCGAAGAGGGCTGAAAGTAGCCACGCTCAAAACACTTATTGCAAATGTTGATTCGACAGTTGCATTCTTACGCCGAGGGCGTTGCACATTGTATAGCCCAAGGTAAGCGTCACCGCGAAGCGGTAAGCGCCACCTTGGGTGCGACCCGTTGAGTTCTGTACGCTGAAAGCGTTCCACAAAAGGGTGCCTGACTGCTGACGTTCCACCCCCTTTGCGATTCCACAGCTTGTAGAACTCTTACAGAGTTCGGGCCCAAGCTTCCCGCAACCCAAGGTGGCGCCCGCTTCGCAGGCTGACCTTGGGCTGGGGATGTACAACGCCTTCGGCGTACGACTTCGGGCACGCCAAAAATGATTGCTCTGATTCACCTCGGTGAAATTCCCCACCTCCCACCTCTGTATGATGTCTCCCACATCCCCTCCCATGATCCCTCGACTCCGTCCCATCCTCTTCGCAGGTCTCCTCGCCACCGTCTCCCTCCCCGCCTTCGGCGAAACGAAAGCCGTCCCGCAGGGCGTGAGCACCACGCTTCCTCAGAATGCCAAGCTCGCCATCGTGGGTGACTCCATCACCGAGCAGAAGCAGTACTCGAAGTTCATCGAGGTCTACCTGCTCGCCAGCGCGGGACGCCAAGACATCAAGGTCTTCCAGTACGGCTGGAGCGGCGAGCGCGCGGGCGGCTTTGCAGCGCGCATGGAGAATGACCTCTCCACCTTCCAGCCCACCGCCATGACGCTGTGCTACGGCATGAACGACGGCAGCTACGTGGCCTACAGCCCAAACATCGGCAACGAGTATGAGAAGAACATGCGCGCCATCCTCACGAAGGCTGCACAACTCGGCGTGAAGAACATTGTGGCAGGTTCCCCGGGCGCGGTGGACACCAAGTACTACGCGAACAAGTCCACCGGCCCCGATGTCTACAACGACAACCTCGCCCACCTGCGCGACATCGACGCGAAGCTCGCCGCCGAATTCAAGACCGGCTTTGCCAACGTCCACGACGAGATGATCAACGCCATGACCAAGGCCAAGGCCAAGCTCGGAGTGGACTACGACGTGTGCGGTCGCGATGGCGTGCACCCGAACTCCAACGGCCAGCTCCTCATGGCCCTCGCCTTCCTGAAGTCGCTGGGCCTCGATGGCAACATCGGCACCATCACCGTGGACCTGAAGGGCAGCGCCACTGCCACCGAAGGACACAAGGTCCTGAGCAGCGCCAACGGCAGCGCAGAACTCGAAAGCACCCGCTGGCCCTTCTGCTTCGAAGGCGATGCCAAGGGCGGCACCCGCAGCATCCTGTCCTTCTGCGACTTCAACGAGAAGCTGAATCGCTACACCCTCCAGGTGAAGAACCTCTCCGCTCCCAAGGCCAAGGTCACCTGGGGCAAGGAAACGAAGGAGTTCACCAAGGAACAACTCGCCTCCGGCATCAACCTCGCCGCGGAATTCACCAGCACACCTTTCGATGGTGCCTTCTCCAAGTTCTCCAGTGCTGTGGGTGCCAAGCAGTCCCAGGAAACCGTGATGATCAAGAACCTCATCACCCACTTCCGCTCCTTCGCCGGTGATGTGAAGGAGGACAAGGAATTCGCCAGCGCCCTCGAAGTGCTCAAGAAGAAGATGACCACCAAGCAGCAGACTCTCGACACCGAAGCCCGCAAGCTCCTCGTGCCCGTGAAGCACACCCTCAAGGTGGAAGCAGTGCAGTAAACGCAGTCTTTTTCAACTCAGATATCAATCACTCAAGAGAGCCCGCTGGACATCCGGCGGGCTCTTTTTTCACGACATTCCTTCGACATCGCCACTGTCCCAAGGACCAGGAACGCCTCACACCCGAATCCCTGACATTGCAAACACATGGATCAAAAACCCACCAAACCTACTGACTACTGACTACTGACTACTGACTACTGACTACTGACTACTGACTACTGACTACTGACTACTGACTACTGACTACTGACTACTGACTACTTCCCCTTCTCTCCCACCTTCGGCGGCACATACCCGATGAACTCCTCCTTGTACTTGAACGACGCCACCACGTCCTCCAGCGCCACCGCATAGCGTGCACTCACATCCGCACTCTCGGCGCTCATCACCATGAACGCCACCGCCTTCGGCATCTGCACATAGGCCACTCGCTCCACACGCGGATACGACTCCGTGGCGGGATATTCATTGATGAACCACTCCAGCCCCTCATTCGTCTTGCCCGACGCCACCAGACGATGCGTGAAGCCAGCACGCTGCTTCGTCATGTGCTCGATTGCCACTTTCACAAACTCCTTCGCATCTTCATGCGTCGTGCTGGCAATCTTCGCGTACATCACCACCGGCGCAGTATGCCACGTGGCGTCCTTCGGGTAGAGCACGCATGGAAGGCCATCCGCCGCACCCGACTTGTTGTCCAGCACCCAGCCATTGGGCGCCGCAATGGCAAATGCTGCCTTGGGTCCATACACCACACCGTTGGGGAAAGTCTCCGGCACGTCCGGCACCTGGGCCCTGAGCACTGCCGCAAACAGGCCGCAGGTCACAATGACGAGCGAAGCCAAGCCAAATCGGGATGCAGTCTTCATGTTCATTCAGGGATCGAGTGAAGGGCACTCCCTGCATGTCCCCGCATGCCAGAATGTGACATTTCACCGAGCCTCCCCCCGCAGACAGATGTCATTTTCACCCTGGGTGAAAGCACTGCCTTTCTGCTTCTGTTTTCCTCTCCCGCCTTGTAATTTCTTGCTCTGCATCCCCCGTTTGATTTTCCTCCCATGAAACTCCGACTCTCCCACGTCCTTCTCGCCTGCCTCGTCGCTGCCTCACTTCCAGCCCACGTCTCCGCTGCCGAGTGGACCATCGACACCTTCGCCGGTACAGGTGAGCAGGGCTTCAGCGGAGATGGTGGCCCGGCCACGAAGGCGAAGATGGACAATCCCTTCGGCGTCGTGCGCGGACCCGATGGCGCCCTCTGGTACACGGAATACACCGGTCACAAGATTCGCAAAGTGACACCCGACGGCAAGATTCACACCATGGCTGGCACCGGCAAGAAAGGCCACACCGGCGATGGCGGTCCCGCACTCGAAGCCACGCTGAATCTCCCACACGAGATTCGCTTTGATAAAGACGGCAACTACTATCTCGCCGACATGGCCAATCACGCCATCCGCAAGGTCGATGGCAAGACCGGCATCATCACCACCTTCGCGGGCACCGGCACCGCAGGCTACAGCGGCGATGGTGGTCCTGCAAACAAGGCGCAGCTCAAGCAGCCACACAGCATCCAGTTCGATCTCGCCGGTGACCTCTACATTTGCGACATCGGCAACAACGTCATCCGCAAGGTGGACATGAAGACGGGGAACATCTCCACCTTCGCCGGTACTGGCAAGCCTGGTCCCACTCCCGATGGCTCACCCATCGCAGGCACGCCGCTCAAGGGACCGCGCTCCATGGACTTCGACCCTCAGGGAAATCTCTGGCTTGCCACGCGTGAAGGAAACCAGGTCTTCAAGTTCGACCTGAAGGAAGGCAAGATTCACCACATCGCTGGCAACGGTCAGAAGGGGTTCACCGGCAACGGTGGCCCCGCCAAGGAGGCCTCCCTCTTCGGTCCCAAGGGCATTGCGCTTGATGCCGAAGGCAACGCCTGGCTCGCCGATACCGAAAGCCACAGCGTGCGCATGGTGGAAGCAAAGACCGGCAAACTCCTCCTCATGGCAGGCACCGGCCAAAAAGGCGACGGCCCCGATGGCGACCCACTCAAGTGCGCCATGGCCCGCCTCCACGGCATCTACGTGGATAAGGACGGCTCCGTTTACATCGGCGACAGCGAGGCGCATCGCGTGCGCGTGATGAAAAAGAAGTGAGAGCAAGTCATTGGTCACTGGTCATTCGCATTAGATAGAGATTTCACAGACTACCCGTCATGCTTCGCATTTCCCCCCGACACTCCCTCATCCTCGCCACCGCGTTCGCGTTCACGGCGGCGACGTCAGCCTTTGCTGACAAGCTCGTCCTCGTCGCCGGTGGCAGCAAAGACGCGGTGAACATTCCCGCCGTCGACGCCGTCCTCAAAGAACCCTTCGGCACCGAGTTCGATGCGGAAGGCAACATGTGGATCGTGGAGATGGTCTCCGGCAATCGCCTGCTCAAGGTGGACTCCACTGGCAAACTCTCGCACGTGGCCGGTCAGTTGAAGCCGGGCTTCTCCGGTGACGGCGGCCCGGCCATCGATGCTCAGTTCAATGGTCCGCACAATCTCGCCGTGCTGCCGAATGGGAACATCCTCATCGGCGACACATGGAATGGTCTCGTACGTGAAGTGGATGTGAAAGCAGGCCGTGTCGCTCCGCTCAAGGGCTATGCCACTCCGCTCGACAAAGCCAAAGGCTCCGGCCCTTATTGCATCACTCTCAACTTCACGGGCACGAAGCTCTACATCGCGAATCTGCGCCAGATTCAGGAACTCGACCTCACCACGGGCAATCTCAAAGTCGTGGCAGGCAATGGACAGAAAGGCATACCCCAGGATGGCGCTCTCGCCACCGAAGCACCGCTGGTGGACCCCCGCGCTGTCGCCGTGGATCACGAGGGCCGCATCTACATCCTCGAACGCAACGGCAATGCCCTGCGCGTGGTGGAAAAGGACGGACGCATCCGCACCGTGGTGAATGCCTCCGGCAAGAAGGGCGCGACCGGTGATGGCGCCGCCGCCATCGATGCCACCATGAATGGCCCCAAGCACATCTGCGTGGACCGCGACAACTCCGTGCTCATCGCCGATGCGGAGAATCACCTCATCCGCCGCTACGTGCCCAAGGACGGCAGCATCCAACGCGTGGCCGGCACGGGCAAGAAAGGCAATGCCGGTGAAGGTGGCGACCCGCTCAAGATCGAACTCGCCCGTCCGCACGGCGTCACCATCCACCCGAAGACCGGTGAACTCTACATCACCGACAGCTACAACAACCGCGTGCTGAAGATGGTGAAGTAAAGTGGCTTCAATCGAACTGCAGCCGTTTTTACGCCGAAGGCGTTGTACATTGCCCTAGCCCAAGGTCAGCCTGCGAAGCAGTCGCCACCTTGGGTGGGTACGGGAACTGTACGAACTCTGAAAAAGTTCCACAGAAAGGTGGCCGGTGGAGATGGATGCTGCGCTACACCATCGGCGCCTTTGTGGAACGCTTTCGGCCTACTCGTTCATTTGATGCACATTCCGATGACAACACCATAGACACCTGATGCGCATCTTCCCTGCTTGGGGTACCATCAAATCCACGCGCCATGCCATCTCCTGCCCAAACAGATCTCTGGTGGGTCATCCCCGGCTCACTCGCGGGCACATCAATGCCCTTCGTGCATCCAGACCGGCATGAGTCTCCCAGCTCCACGCTCGAAGCCTTCCCGGACGAATTGCCCGCACTGTGGGAGGCGGGCATCCGTGCCGTGGTCTCCCTGCTGAACATGCGCTCCGCGGAGTCCGCCTACACGGCCGCGGGCTTCTCCTATCTCTGCCTGCCCATCACAGATGGACTCGCACCAAGCGTGGAGCAGTTCCGCACCTTCATGGATTTCACCCGCGAGCAGCATGCACAGGGCCGGGCAGTGGCCGTGCACTGCGTCGCTGGCATCGGTCGCACGGGCACCATGCTCGCTGGGCATCTCATCTGCAACGGCATGGGACCGGACGAAGCCATCACCCAAGTCCGCAAGCTGCGCCCCGGTGCCGTCGAGACCTTTCCCCAGATGCGCTTTCTTCACGCTCTGGCACGGGACCTCCAGCAGAACCCATCTTCCTGACGACGCAGGAAGACGGTCCTGCCAAAGCCCAACTCAAGGGAAATCCTTGTTGCCCTCCTAGAGTCCTTCGTAGTCCGGGGACGGCACCATTTTCAGCAGGCCCGAAGCGCCACGGCGCTCAATGGAGAATGCGGAAGGAAACGTCGTGCTCCCTTTGTCTGCATCTCCCTGGCCCACCTGCTTCCACCCCTCCGTGAGAGGCGCGGCAGCATCCGCGTAGTAGTACTGATTCCACACGCCATTGCTGTCCTGGAACCAGAGGAGGTCACCGGTGGTTTCCGAACCATGTTGCACGTAGTCCTTCAGCCCGCTGTTGCTGAGCGTCGATCCAGAAGGATAGTTCGTGTTCACGTCCGTCTTGATGCCAGTCGCGGCAAAGAAGTACGTCGGCGAAGTCCGGAGCAGACCAGCAAACCGCAGCGCCAGATTGCTGCCCTGATTCCGCTGAACCTTGATGGCATCCACATGATAAACGGGAATGCCGCTCGCATCCGCCGTACTGTTGCCCACCTCACGCCAGCCATTCTTTTTTGCCGAATAGTAGACCACCCTGAAGCCGCCGTTCCCATCTGGAATATGCACAAGGTCTGCCCCCCCTTCGGAGTTCGGTGAATTACTGGTGCGCAGCCCGGCCTGATTCGTCGCGCCAAAGAGCGTGGCAACGGTCTGGGCGGTGCGCACCACATAGGTGTCTCCGACTTCCACCAGCGATGAGAGGTCGTCTTCTGTGGTGAGTGCATTCTGTCCCACGGCGGAGAGAGAAGTGGCAATGCCCTTGTTCGCGCCACTCGTGACCTCAATCCAAAGATTGGACTGGCCGGCAAGCACCGTCGCAAAGTTCACGTCATTGTCGGTCAATGAATTCGCCGCCTTGGCATCAATGATACCCGTGGCCAGTGCAGGTCGTACATAGTTCACACCTACCAGCGTGGTGGACGACGCGCGTGCGGTGACGGTATGGAAACCTGCCAGCTTGGAAGCGGTATCGGCAGGGGCCTGCCCGGAAGCAGTAGTGGCAACAATCGCCAGCGCAGCGGTGGCGAGGAGGGGGTATCTCGTCATAACCTAGGGAGGGGTGCTGCGAGAAAAACTAGCGAAAACCGCCATGCAATGTCGAGCAAAAAGCAACGAAGGCCGAATTAACTAGCGTGTATATCGAAATCATCGATAAGCCGAAATTCAACGTTTGCACCGGGACGGCAGGCTTTTGTACGATGACCGCGATAAATAACATCCAGAGAACGTCCTGATCATCGGCGCACATCGCGCATAGCTCCCCATTCCCGCTCGCAACTCGCACGCCCATGCTCCGCTTCATCCCCTGCCTCTTCGCCCTCGCTGCTGCCCTTCATGCTGCGGAGCCTGCCAAGCCAGACGCCAAACCGGCCCCCCTCTTCCGTGACTTCGTAGGCCTCTGTGGTCACACGGTGAATTTCAAACCGGACCTCTACTATCCTGTATGTCGCTGGGTGCGTGACTACCATCCCGTCCCCTGGGACTTGGGGGACGACACCAGCAAGCTTCCGGACTGGCCCTTCGCGAAGAACAAAGTCTCCTGGGAGAAGATCTACGGCTCATGGCATGCGAAAGGCCTGCGCATCTCGGTGTGCTTCCAAATCGACAACATGCAGAAGGACTGGAAGAACATGACTGCCGACGCGCATGCGTACGCGAAGAGCTTTGCCGAGAATTTCGGCCCCGGTGGCAAGTGGCCTTACGTGGAATACGTGGAGCTCGGCAACGAACCCGGCCTCTATGATGACCCATCCTACCGCACCATCTTCGAAGCCATGGCCCGCGGCATACGCGAGGGAAATCCGAAGATGAAGATTGCCACGTGCAACATCGAGACCGGCAAGAGCGAACGCTACTGGAAGGGTACAGACAGCATCAAGGGTCTCGAAGACCTGTACGACGTACTGCGCGTCCACCGCTATGCGATTGCCAAGCAATGGCCCGTGTGGAGCCGCAGCTATCCAGAAGACCCAGCGGTGCCCTACCTCAGCCGCATTCAGGAACTTGTGCACTGGCGCGATGCCAATACCCCTGGCAAGCCCGTGTGGGTTTCCGAGTTCGGTTGGGATGCTGCGGAAAAGAAGCCTGACCCCAAGGGTGAATGGGCCAGGTGGGAGGACTCCACGGACGAAGACCAGGCCCGCTGGCTCGTCCGTTCCTTCCTCCTCTTCTCCGGCATGAACATCGACAAGGCATTCGTCTACTTCTTCAATGACTCGGACGAAGCCCGCCTGCACCACGCCTCAGGCATCACGCGCAACTTCGAACCCAAGCCCGCATATCACGCCATCGCATGGATGCTGAAATCACTCGAAGACTACCGCTATGCCCGTACCATCAAAGCGTCGCTTGAGGAGGGCTACATCTACGAGTTCACCCCGGAGAAAGAAGGCGCGCCCGTCATCTGGGCAGTGTGGCATCCCACCAAAAACGATGTCACCGCGAGCCTCGATACCAAGGACATGTCCCTGCAAAAAGCGGAGCGCATGCCCCTGGCCAAAGATGCCTCCACCGCCATCGAAGTTTCTGGAGCGGAAGGCAAGCTCTCACTCACACTCAGCACGGACCCCACGTTCCTCTGGCTCGCTCCTGCACCGAAATAAATACGCGTCCCTTTCCCATCATCTCCGAGCCTCGGCGTTGAACTGTCGCTCCGTCCCCAGTCCTCCATGCCTCGCTGTACCGCCGTCGTCCTTTGCTTCCTGCTTCTGCCACTCACACTCGCAGCGCAGTCCGAGCCTGTCCGCATCCCCTTCCCTGACCCGCGCCTCACGGTGGACGGCCTTGGCTGGTGGAAGGAGACGCAACCCTCCCTCCAACGCCTGCCGGAGCGGTTGAAGCCCACCATTCCACCCAAGGTGTGGCGGCTCGCGCAGATACCCGCGGGTGTACGCGTCCGCCTTCGCACGGACTCGGTGCATCTCACGCTGGAGGCGAAGACGGGCACCTACAAGGTCGCGCCCTCGCCTGCACTCGGCCTTATCGGCATCGACCTCTATGTGAATGGCCGCTACCATGGCAGCACGCTCCCTGAAAAAGAGGATGGCCTCATCAAGAAGACGTGGGATACCGGCAAGAGAGTCGAGATGCGGGACATCACGCTGTACCTGCCCATTGGTACACCCACCCTGATACAATCCATCACACTCGACCCCGGCGCAAAGGTGGAGCTTGCGCCTCCATACTCGCATCCGAAGCCCATTGTCTACTACGGCTCCAGCATCACCCAGGGGGCGCAGACCTCCAATCCCGGCATGGCCTTCCCCTGTGTGCTGGGTCGCTGGCTGGACATGGACTTCATAAACCTCGGCTTCTCCGGCAATGGAAAGGGTGAGCCCGCTCTCGCCCATGCAGTCGCTGAAATCGATGCCGCCTGCTTCGTGCTCGACTACTGGGCAAATCCCACACCCACGGAGTACAGCACCACCCTGCCGGGCTTCGTGGACATCATCCGCGCGAAGCATCCCACCACGCCCATCCTCGTCCCGAGTCCCTACTACAATCCCTCCGAGGCCTTCGGTTCACGCATGGGCGAGTACCAGGTGGCGAAGCGGAAGTTTGCCCCGAAGTTTGTGGAGCAGCGCCGGGCCGCCGGCGATGCCAACATCCACTTCGTGGATGGCTTCAGCCTCATCTCTCCGGATCAGGCCGATGCCCTGTCCGATGCGCGTCATGCGAATACCTATGGCATGTTTCTGTACGCGCGTGGGCTTGAGCCCCACCTGCGCAGGGTGTTGACTCTACCGCCCTCTCCGGCCCGCTAGCGCCTCCTGCGTTCCGAAGCCCAACATCCTCCCTCCGTGCAAGCACGCTCCCACTTCCTCCTTCGACGCCTGAGTGTCATTCTCGCAGCCGCACTGCCCCTCATCACTGCCCACGCCCGCGACCCCAAGGCAGACATCGCAGAGCAGGTGCCTCCAGCAGTGGCCACCCTGAAGGCCTACCATGGCGACCTGCCCGGCGAGCTGGAGCGCAAGCTGCACGTCATCTACTGGACACCAGCAGACCGCGAACCCCAGCCCCTGTGGCGCGAGCGCCTGAGTCGCGTCATGGAGACTACGGCTGACTTCTATGAAAAGGAGATGAAGCGCATGGGCTTCCCCGTACGCCGCATCCCGCTCGACCACGATGCCGATGGCCTGCTGAAGATTCATCTTGTGAAAGGCGAGCAACCTTATGCGCACTATGATGTGAAGAGCGGTTCCGAGATTCGCCGCGAATGCCTCCCCACCCTGCGCAAGGCAGGTGTCATCAAGGACCTCTCAGGAGATAGCGAGACCATCGTCATCTTCTGCAACATGTCCGTGTGGGACGCGGAGAAGCGCACCATGCGGCAGAACAGTCCCTACTACGCCGGTGGCAGCGCGCGCAGCGGAACGGCATGGCAGGTGGACTCCCCTCTGCTCGATCCTGCCCTGCTCGCCGTGAAGGACCAGCGGCTCAAAGACGGCCAGTACGGCGACATCTCCGTCGGCAGGTACAATTCCATCTTCGTAGGCGGCGTGATTCATGAACTGGGCCATGCCCTCGGGTTGCCTCATAACAAGGAACGCCCGGACGAAGCCGCCCTCTTTGGCACGGCACTCATGGGCAGCGGCAATCGCACCTACGGCGAAGACCTGCGAGGTGAGGGCAAGGGCAGCTTCCTCACACTCGCGCACGCCATGCGGCTGGCCAGCCACCCGCTTTTCACAGGGAGCAGCAAGGGCCTTGATGAAAAATTGAAATCCGAGGTGGGAGACCTTTCTATCACCACCACAGGCAAGACCATCACCGTTACCGGCAAATTGGAAGCCACACCACCCGCCTACGCCCTGGTGGGATACAGCGACTACAATCAAGCCTCCATCAGCACCATCCCGGCGAAGGATGGGACCTTCACCGTCACCTTCGATGCCTTGGAGCCAGCGAAAACAGGAGAGCTGCGCTTCATCACCTGCCATGCCAATGGACTCACCGTAGAACGTCGCGGCTTTCACTACACCGTCTCCGCTGATGGCACCCCGGATGTAAGCACCGTGGAGGCGAAGTTGCTTCTGGATGGTGTGGTCGCCAAGAAGCAGTGGGCCAACATGACACCCGATCAAATCCTCGCGACTCTCCCTCCCGAATCCCAGAGCGCCGGAGCGAAGCTGGCTCGCAAGGTCGCAAAGCGTTTCCTCCTGCCTGGACCTAAAGCCACGCAATCGCCTGCGGACATCACAGTAGACGTGAAGAGCGTCAGCTTGTGCGACACCCTGCCCAAGTCACAAAAGGTCGGCTGGGGCAGCCCCGCGGTGGATCGACTGGCAGAGGAGCCCTTCTACCCTGCATCCAGCAGCAGCATCTTTGAGAGAGGCATCTACGCCCATGCTCCCGCGCAACACGTCTATGATCTCGGCGGTACGTGGTCGAAGTTCAAAGGCACTTGCGGCCTCGCTCGCGAGCATGACGGCAGCGTCGTCTTTGTCATCAAGGGCGATGGCAAAGAACTCTGGCGCTCCAAGACCATCAAGGAGGACGTAGTCACCTTCGACCTCACCGTCACCGGCATCCGTCAGCTGGAGCTCGTGGTGGAGAATGCCGGTGACGACGACCGCTCTGACTGGGGGCTCTGGCTTGACCCGGAACTGACCCGCTAAAAACAAACATCGCAACGCGGATGCAAAACCGCGCTGCGATGCGAGAAGCATTCAGCTCTGAAGGCGGGACTACACCTTCTTCTTTCCACGCGCCGGAGCGGCCAGCCACTCTTCCTTGGAGAGCTTGTCATCGTTGTTCTTGTCCACGCGGGCAAAACGCTTCTCGGCGCGTTGAGGTTTCTTCTGCGCGAACTTTGCATTCTTGAATTCCTCACGATCCACGAAAGCGTCGCTGTTCTTGTCGAGTCGGGAGAACTGCTTCTCACGTTTCGCTTTGTTTTTGGCCTTGTCGGCATCTGAGGTGCCAGATGCTACAGACCCGGAGGCGCTCGGGGTTGTCGAGGGAGCCGTGGGGGCAGCAGGCGGTGTGGGCGTGCTCTGGCCCTGTGCGAGTGATGCGCCGAGCAGCAGGGAGGTGCAAAGGAAGGACATCATTTTCATATTCACGATTTCTGTTTGGGGGTTGGTTTTGGCTATTGGAGTTAGTCGCGGCCACCACAGCACTCATTCAATGACATGGCACAATCCCAGGCGCATCCAATGCCGCGTGCCGTTCGTTCCAGATGTATCGTGCTAAATGAAAGGAAAAATCAGAGGGGCTGTGGTCCTTTCGATTGACCCGTTTTCATGAAGTTGCGATGATACGGTGCATCGCGCGCAACGGGCATTGTGCCATGTCCTGAGCGTATCAAACCTCCCAGCCGGTCCCTCCCCAATGGCAAGGCAACTCCCCCTCCCAGCGTCAGGCATGCGCCCCTCTCCGGTGGAAGACGCGCGTCACTTCACCCCGGGTGAAGAAGCCGCCAACTGGATCACCCACGGCATCGGCCTGCTCCTCAGTACAGCGGCTCTGGTGCTGCTCATGATTGATGCCATCCTGCACGGCACCGCGTGGCACATGGTCAGCTTTGCTGTGTATGGGACCACACTGGTGGGCCTCTACTCCGCATCCACGGCCTATCATGCCATCCGCGGCCCACAGCTGAAGCTGCTCTTCAAGAAGCTCGACCACGCCGCCATCTTTCTGCTCATTGCGGGCACCTACACCCCCTTCCTCCTCACGGTGCTGAGGGGCCCACTGGGCTGGACGCTCTTCGGCGTCATCTGGACACTCTGCGTCACAGGCGCGGTGATGCAGCTCGTGCCACGGAAGGTGCACCGCTTCGCCTCTGTCTTCGCCTACCTATTTGCTGGTTGGCTTGTGCTCGTGGCCATCAAGCCACTCGTCGCCGCCCTGCCCAGCGGTGGCACCTGGCTGCTCGTTGCAGGCGGCATCTGCTACAGCTCGGGCATCATCTTCTACCGCTGGCACCGGCTTCGCTACCACCACGCCATCTGGCATACCTTCGTGCTGGCTGGCAGCATCTGCCATTTCCTGGCGGTTCTGCTCTATGTGCTGCCGACGCCTACGGCTTGATTGAGGAGCGCTGCCTGCCGTGCGGATTTGATAAAAAGGCTCGATAAGTGCGCAGTCACGTTTCTTGGAAATATCGAGTCGCTGGTTTGACGATGACTCCATCGCAAAACCCAGCACCCGGAGTTCGCGAAGAGAATTGCCCACTTTGCCTGTTTCGCACCGGGCGGCGTCTCTGCTACCTTGGTGGCATGCTGAAAATCGCCGTCCTCGCCGGCATCGCTCTCGTTGCCCCCTCGCTGGGTGCACAAGGGCCCGCTGCATCATCAGCAGGTGGTGCCGGTGCCACGCCCGTTCCGCCTCCAGCAAAGAAGGAAAAATTCACCGACTCGAATCCCGCGCTGCTCTACTGGCAGGCCTTTGCCCTGCTGCCCGAACTGAAGCAGCCACAGCTCAAGATCATCACTGAGGTCCTGGAGGGCCGCTTGTCTGCCTCAGATCCTTCCGTGGGCACGTTGCTCGGCTCCACACGGCGTGCTCTGGAGCGTTTTGCCCGTGCGGCCCGTGGCACCCAGCCGTGTGTGTGGGGTACCACTCTTGATGAGGGCCCCTTCGCCCCCATGCCACACCTGACCAAGCTTCAGCAGATGTGCCGTCTCGCGCTGGTGCAGGTGGAGGCGCACTATGCCTCCGGTGAATTGGAGAAAGCATGGACCTGGACGAAGCACGTGCATGCCGCGGCACGACACCTCGCCGCGGAGCCACTGCTCATCACCACCATCACCCAGCAGGGTGTCGAGCAGCAGGCCATCCGCACCACGGCCAGACATGCGCTGAGCCTGGATACAGATCACGGTCAGGCAATCATCGGCGATATGAAAGCCATGCCTCCACTGCACACCGTGCGCGAGGCCCTGACGGGTGAGCATGCCATGGCCGACTGGATGCGGCACATGGTGCTGGGCATCCAGAACTCTCCTGAAAACGAGCAAGCCATGCTCGACGTGGCCCAGTCCCTCCTCAATGCGCAAAGCCAGGATGCAGACAGCTCCAAATCCGCCGCCGCGAAGCAAGCCCTCGCCTCCATGGAGGAATGGAAGAAGAATGCGGAACAAGGTCGCGAACTCCAGGCGCGGGCCGAGGCTGCCAGCACCAAGCCATGGAAGGACTACCAGGCCGACCTGAAGGAGATGCATGCCAGCCTGGTGGATGCAGGCCAGGTGCTGAAGAACACCCTCCCGGCATTCGAAGGTGCGATGCGGAAGCAGTTTGAAACGCAGACCCTGCACATCATGCTATTCGCCGTGCTGCAACCTCCGGATGAAGGCCACCTGAATGGTGAAATGAAAGGCGCCGTCGACTCTTTTGAAGGCAAAGCTCTCATGCTCAATCGCGATGCTGTGCCTTGGGTGATCAGCACGCAGGGGAGCATGAACGGCAGGCCGCTCAAGCTGGAAATAGGAAGGTAATCACCACATTGCTCCTGCCAACCCCACTGCCATGAAAACCCTGGCAATACCCGTTCCTCCCATCGAGCGTGTTCAAAGCACTCCCGAATGCTACAAGCGGGAGAAGCAAAAGAGCGGCTGGTATTACTGGCTGATACCATCACCACAGGATCCCAAGAATGCCTTTCTCGCTAACTGGGCTGTCCTGCCAGCAACTCTTGAGGGGATGGCGCTAGTAGGCTTTGCGGTGGCCTCCGACGTCTTGGGCGGTCACCTGGCCTCCATGGATAAGCTGCCTTTCTGGATAGGTCTCGCATTCTTGGCCCTGCTGGCATGCTGGGGCTATCGCGGCATGGTCGCCGGTCATGTGCGGCGGGCCGCAAGTTGCGTCCTCTTCTACTCCAATGGGGCACTTTTCGTTCTCATCTCACTCTCCCTTTTGAAGCTGTGGTGGGATTATCGTGAATGATCGACAAGAGTCTTGAGTACCTTCAAGAACTTCGCGCAACACCTGCAGCACCTCTTCATCCGTCGTCTGCGTGAAGTCCTCGTAATGACGCCCCACGGCATGGAATTCCTGGGGTTCGAATACGAAGACGACCTCGATGCCGGCATCCTCAAAACTCCGGCGTGATTCCCACGCTGCCACCGGCACGGCCACCACACACTGCATGACACCGCGACGCCTCAGCGCTTCCACCGCGGCATGCATCGTCGCTCCCGTGGCCAGGCCATCATCCACCACGAGGGCTGTCTTGCCTCTCAGATCGATGGACGGCCTCGCGACCCGGTACTCCTGCTCACGCCGCTCCAGTTCCTTCGTCTCCCGCGCCATCGCCTCATGCAGAGCCACCTCCGGCTCACGCAATTGGGCCATGACCCCGGGATTCACCACCAGCGCATCGCCTGGCGCGATGGCTCCAAGTGCCAGTTCTTCATGCCCTGGCACCCCCAGCTTGCGCACCACCATGATGTCCAGCGGCACATGCAGCGCCTTTGCCACTTCTGCAGCCACAGGTACTCCACCTCGAGGCAACCCCACAATCACCACATCAGCACGTCCTGCGTATGCGGACAGGCGTTGTGCCAGTTGCCGCCCAGCGTCAATGCGGTCTCGAAACAGCATATGCACCTCCCCGGATGGAATCGCACGTGGCGCTTCCATCCGGTGGCAGATGCATGCAGAACTGTCCTAGCTCAGCGTTTCCACAGGCAGCTTCTTAATCGCCCCGCCATCCATCGCGCTCTCATGTGCAAGGATGCCGGTGCAGGTCCAGTTGGCGCTCTGCTTGGCATTCGGGAAGGGCTCACGCTTCTCCACCAGCGCCATGGCAAACTCATGGGCGAGGTGCGGATGGCTGCCCCCATGTCCCGCACCCTGTGTGAAGCTCAGGTGCGTATTCGCATCATCGTCATACACGCCCTTCGTGGTATAGCGCTGAATGGGCTCCGGCAGACGGCTGGCGAAGTCGGGGCACTTGACCTTCTCGGGAATCTCCTGCTCGGGTTTCTTCGCCGTGTGCAGCACGAGCGGTTCGTGCTCGATGAGCGGCCACTCCACCGACTTCTGGCTGCCATACACGTCAATGCTCTCCCGGTACTGCCGCGCGGTATCAAAGAGTGAGCGGATGATGCGCACGCTGAGGTCAGACTTGTGCACCTTCACATGCGCCGTCTCCACGGCGAAGGGTGAGTTGTAGTGCTTGATGAGTTCTTCACGAATCGTGCCTGAGCCAAAGCAGCTCACATATTCCGCCTCACCACCGGCGAGGCCGAGCACAGGGCCCACACAGTGCGTGGCGTAGTGCATGGGAGGCAGACCTGGCCAGTAGTTCGGCCATCCATCCATGTCCTGCTGGTGGCTCGCCTGGATGAACTGCAGTTTTCCGAGTTCACCCTTGTCCGCCAGCTCCTTCATGAAAAGGTACTCACGAGCATACACCACCGTCTCCATCATCATGTAGGTGAGACCGGTCTCCTGGGTGAGCTTGATGATCTCCAGGCACTCCTCCACGCTGGTGGCCATGGGTACCGTGCAGGCCACATGCTTGCCTGCCTTCAGCGCCGCGATGCTCATCCAGCCGTGATCCGGAATCGGCGAGTTGATGTGCACCGCATCCACGTTCGGGTCCTTGAGCAGATCCTCATAGTCCGTGTAGCGCACATCCACCTTCCAATAGTCACCGCATTCCTTGAGCTTTGCTTCGTTGCGCTGGCAGATCGCATAGCAGTTCGTATGTGGATGGCGCTGCCAGATGGGAATGAACTCCGCCCCGAATCCGAGGCCGACGACGGCGATGTTGAGTTTTTTGCTCATGGGTTGAAGCGGCGAAATGCGCGCACGATCAAACGCTGCCGAGCCAGTTTTTGCACGGACATTTTTTGTGCCGAATCGGACAGGGTGGCTCGCGGAACTCGCCGGAGTTGATGGTCTATGGTTGATAGTTGATAGCCTGACAGCCGACGACCCGACTCGGAAGCTTCCCATGAAGCTCCCTCAGGCTATCAACTATCAACCCTCAACTATCAACTCCCCCACCCCATCACTTAATCCCCACCACCATCGACTCCGGCCCCACCAGATGCTCCACGCGCATGTCACGGAAGCCCACCTCCCGCATCCAGCCGATGCAATCGGCTCCGGTGAAGTCGAAGCCGCCATCCGTCTCCACGAGCATATTCAGGCTCATCATCAGGCCGAAGGCATTCTGGGAGCGTTCATCATCAATGATGGACTCGTACACCACCACCGCACCACCGGCAGGCAGGGCGTCATAGGATTTTTTCAGGAGCATCTTCTTTGTCTCCAGATCCCAGTCATGGAGGATGTGGCCCATCAGCACCACATCCGCCTGCGGCAGTGCGTCTGTGAAGAAGCTGCCTCCCGCAAAAGTCACGCGTTCCTTCAGGCCATTCAGCGCCACGTAGTCTGAGAAAATGGGACCCACCTCAGGCAGGTCAAAGCCAATGCCCCGGAGATGCGGATTTTTCAACGCAATCTGGACGGCCAGATCTCCCTGCGCAGTTCCCACATCCACGTACGTTTTGTAGTCCAGCCAGGGGAATTGTTTCGCGATGGCCATGTTCGCTCCACGACTCACACCAGACATGGCACGGAGGAACTCAGCCAGCCTGGCGGGGTCCTTGTACAGTTCCGCGAAGAGGTCCTTGCCCTCCAGCTTCTCATTCTGCCGCTCACCCGTGCGCAACGCCGTGGTGAGATTTCCCCAGAAGGGATAGAGCCGGTTGTTTGCCATCTCCAGGATGCCGCCAATGTAGGAGGGCTTGGCCTTGTCCAGGAACAGGTCCGTTTCCGGTGCATTGCGGTACAGCCCCTCTTCCCGCTGGAGAAACCCCAGGGCCACCAGCGTATCCAGAAAATCCAACGTGCCTCGCGTGTGCAGCCCCAGCGCCCGCTGCAGGGTGGCCGCATCCTGAGGTGCCTTCGCCAGAAGCGTGAAGACTTCGAGCTCCACGGCGCTGAGCAGGGTCTTGGCAGGCCAGAAGGCAAGACCGGTCTTGAGGATGTTTTCAGGAGAGATCGGTGTCATATGTTGAAGTGAAGATGAAACCCATACTGGTGCAAAGTCCGCCAGTTGTGACGGAGATCCGACACCGAAACGCTTTCATAGCCGCATCCTTGACTCCCGCAACTATGGTGGAAGTCTCCGCGCGAATGTCACAAGCGTGGGCTCACCTGCCTTCTGACGGAAAAATTCCTCCTCCCCTCGCACGATAACGAGATCATCAGCCCGACAGAACATGTCTGCACCCGTCGCCTTCAAGTGTCCCAATTGTGCCTCGCCGCTCAAGGCGGAAGACTGGGACACCGCCACCGGGATCATCAAATGCAGCTACTGCAGAGCTCTCTCGACGGTGCCTACTGCCGCCGCCTCCGCTGGCGCTCCCGGCAATGCCTTCGTTGCCCGCCCTCCGGTCCCGCTTCCTCCGGGACTCCAGATCGAAGAAGGAGCACTTGGCTTGAACATCAAGCGCCGCTGGTTCAGTTGGATTGTGCTTTTCCTGATTCCATTCTGCATCGCCTGGGACAGCTTCCTGGTCTTCTGGTTCACAGGCGTGCTTTCCAAGGGCGGAGACGTGCCGTGGATCGTGGTTGTGTTCCCCATCGCCCATGTGGCTGCGGGTGTGGGCATGACTTACTTCACCCTGGCCACCTTGATGAACAGCACCCGCATCAGCCTGGAAAGCGGCCTCATGCGCGTCCGTCATGGTCCCCTGCCGTGGCGGGGCAATCAGGACATCGATGCCAGCAGCCTCGACCAACTCTTCTGCAAGGAAAAGGTCAATCGCGTCAAGAATGGCGTGCACTACACCTACGAAGTATGGGCAGTATTGCGGGATGGAACGTCACGCAAGATACTGGGCGTCTCCCTGGATCGGGATCAGGCGCTCTACATTGAGCAGAAGCTTGAGCAGGCACTCGGCATCAAAGACCGGCCCGTACCAGGTGAGGTGATGCGGTAGTCAATTCAACCGCCATAGCGCCGCATTCAGAGCCGTGGCAAAACCCACCCACAACAGGTAGGGCACCAACAGCCACGCGGCGAACCGGTCATGCCTGCGGAATGCCTTGCGCGTGGCGGCGATAACGATCAACAGCGCCACGATCACGAACAACGCCAGGTCCGGCCGCTTCATGCCGAAGAACACCGGCGTCCACAGCGCATTGAGACCGAGTTGCGCCAGGAACAACGTCAGCGCCCCGCCGGCACGGGCGAAGCCATCCTTCCTCCACACAATCCACGCACTGATGCCCATGCTCAGGTAGAGCACTGACCACACCGGACCAAAGAGCCAGTCAGGCGGATGCCACGAGGGCTTCTCCAGATGTGCATACCACGAGTCTGGAGGAAACCACAGGCCGGGCAGCGCCGCAGTGAAACTGAGCAACACCCATCCCACTAATGCCAGTAGCGCGGTGGGACCAAAGTGGGATCGTGAATCGGTCGCGGTGAGAGACATGCCGTTCAAAGTATCGGCTGAGGCAAGCCCTCAGGACCTGTGAACGACGCATTTTCCAGCGCATCGCGAAGGCGTCTTCCGCAGATGCGCCGCTACTACTTCTTTTTCTCTTTGGTGAGGAGGAAGGTCAGATCACTGGCACCTTTCAGAGTAAGACCGGTGAAGGGCTTGCCTTCCTTGTCCTGATGCTGACCAAGCGTGAACGTATAGGTCATGGGCTTGCCCTTTCCTGCCTCAGGTACGAGACTCAACGTATCGCCATTCACCGTGTAGGTTCCCTTGGAATACGTAAGAATGCCCGCGATGCGATGGCTGTCTTCATAGCTGCCGGAAGGCTCCAGCTTGAGCGTGCCATACACTGCCGTGGTGGAGCCGCCTGTCTGTCCAGTGGCGAAGTACCAGGTGCCGCTGATATCTGGCCCGGCAGAGGCAGAACACGCAGATAGCAGGATGGTGAAACTGATGGCCAGGAAATGCAGGCAGTGACGACGGCTGAAGCAGGACAGAGTGGGCGATGTCAGGATCATGAGTACACCCTGTTTGGAGGCACTATCGAATCAACGCAAGGAAACATTGTGCCCGCAATTGCAGTTTTCATCACCCCACAAGGCGCACTGCATTTTGCATTCCCACCAAGCGGGCACAGGAGGCTTCGGCCAAAAAAAAGAGCCCCACACCTTTCGGTGAGGGGCTCAAACAATGTTCCAAGACGGTCGCTCTTAGCTACTTCGTAAACCTCGCATCCTGCGGATTCCCCGCGGAGAGGATGTAGGCGATGAGGTCGAGCAGTTCATCCTGGTTCAGCGTATTGATAAGGCCCGGCGGCATCATGCTCACAGGCTGGGTCTTTTTGCTCTTCACTTCATCCGCGGCCACTTTCGTGAGCGAGGTGGGAGCAAAGGGGTTCATCATCACCATGAGATCACCATTCTCCTCCGCCACGATGCGGCCGATGACGAGGCTGCCATCCTTCTTTTCGATCTGGTGGCTGTCGTACTGGTCCGAGATCACCTTGCTGGGCTCAATGATGTTCTCCATCAAGTCGCGCAGGGTATAGCGGCTGCCAGCGCCGGTCACGTCCGGTCCGATGCTGCCACCATCTCCACCGAAGCGGTGGCAGGTGAGGCACAGCGTGGAAGTGAACATGGCCTTGCCGTTTTCGAAGTTGCGGTTCTTCAAGCCACCCTCAGCGAGCTTCAGCACTTCATCGATAGTGTAGGCGCGGCCCGGCCCTTTCGGCGCCACGAAGTTCGCCACCTGAACAGCATCATTCTTCGCGGAGAGTGCATCCAGAGCGGCGCGTTCTTCTTCAGGAGCAAAGTTGGCCAACGCCTCCTGGCGGGTGTTTTCAATGAATCCCTTGAAGCTGTTGCCACCCTTCCACTGACGTGCGCGTGGGAACCATGAAAAGTAAGTCTCACGGGACTCCTTCGTCCAACCGGCCGTGGCGTTTCTCAATGCGAACATGTACGAGATCTGCTGGCGGTTCGGCTGGCTGCGATGCACTTCATCCGCAGCACGGGCATAGCCGGTATTGCGAGCCAGAAGTGCATCGCTTGCCAGCGCCTCGCTGTCGTCCTTCGCTGTTGCCATCAGGCCGAGCGTCTTGGCCACCACACGCTTCGACTCCAGGAAGATGAGGAGCTGCGCCAGCTCCAAGTTCGCTGCGTTGTTTTTCACGGGATACACGCTGTCGAGCTTCTCCGCGAGATCCGCGCACTTGTCCGGCGTGGGCTTGCCCAGACGGGTGAAGACCAGCTCATACGCCCGCAGAAGCTGCAACTGGTGATCGAGATCCAGCGAATCAAAATCGATGCGATCAAGCGCCGCCAGCAGCGCAGTTTGCAGTTCCACATTCTCAGGTGAAGTCTCACCCACCGCACCCGAGGAAGCGCCAGCCTTCGGCTTGCCTTCCGGCAGCGGCACCGGGCTGCCTACAGCGCCAATGCGAGCGAGCGCGATGGACGCTTCAATGAGAGCCTGCGGGTTCTGCTCCGCGAGCGCCTTGTCCTTCCACGCCTTCACTGGTTGGCGCTCGATGGCCACGCGCGCGGCGTAGCGCACAAAGCGGTCCGGGCTGGAGAGATGTGGCCACGCCTTCGCAATGGCATCCTCACCCGTGCCGTCCTCATGAAGCTTCTCCAAGTCATGGCGCAGCTTCATCTCCGGCGTCAAGGCCAGCGGTTCCGCAGCACCCGTGGCTTCGCTGCCCACATACGTCACACGATACAGCGCACTCTGCGTCCGACGCCCACCCACGGCGAAGTACATCGCGCCATCTTGGGGATGGATGATCATGTCCGTGAGAGGCAGCGGCTTCCCGGAGACAAATTCCTCCTTCACGCTTTCATACGTGCCACCTTTCGGCGTGCTGTGAATCACGTACATCGTGCCGTACGTCCAGTCCGCGGCATAGACCGCACGCTGATACTTCGCGGGGAACTTCGCCCCCGTGCCACTGACCACGCCCGTGGGGCTGCCAGGACCAATGTCTGCCGTAGCGGGAAGGCTGTCCGGGTAGAACGTGGGCCACTTGCCGGACCCGCTGCGCCAGCCGTAGTCCGCGCCGCTCACGCAATGATTGATGCGCGTGGGGCGGTACCACGGCGCACCCATATCCCACTCCATGTCCGCATCGAACGTGAAGAGCTCACCGGCGCTGTTGAAGGTGATGTCGAACTGGTTGCGGAAACCGTAGCAGAAGAGCTCCACCTTTTTGCCATCGGGGTCCATCTTGCAGATGTATCCACCGGGAGCGAGCACGCCACGCGCATGGCCGTTCGCATCCCACATGCGGGGCAGGATGTGATCCTCATTCCAGGCACGAGCGGGGCGGGAGAGCTCCATGTTCTCCGGCAGCTTCGTGTGGTTGCCGCTGTTGAAGATGATGCTCTTGCCATCCGGGCTCACCACCATGCTGTGCGTGCCGTGCTCACCACCGCCGGCGATCTTACGGAGCTGCTCCGGCTCACCGAAGGTGCCATCACCATTGTCCTTCAGCCTCCAGATGCCGCCAGAGCGTCCGGCATTCTGCGGTGCGCTCATCTCATTGATCATCACATACAGGCTGTCGAAGGCATACAGGAGGCCATGCGCGCCTCCAATCTTCACCGGCAGCGGCTCCACCTTTGCCTGCTCCTTGCTACCCACGGGCGGCACGGTGACACGGTAGAGACCACCATACTGGTCACCCACGAGCAGACGCCCCTTCGGGTCCACCGTCATGCTGACCCATGAGCCCTGCTCCGCTTTTGGCACGGTGTACAGCAGCTCCGCCTTGAATCCCGGCAGCACGGCAATCTCCTCCGCAGGGGTAGCGGTGGCGGGGCCATCGTTCTTCTTGTTGTTGCCCTTGGCGCGGTTGCCCGAGAAGACATCGCCCCATGGACCTGCACCCAGCGGCGCGAGCACTTTGGCAGTCGCCCACTCTTCCTTCCCTGTGTCGGTGCCCTGCCAACCTTCTCCCGTTTCCACGGTGGTCTTCTTGCCATCGGCAGTCTCGATCTCCAGCTTCGCAATGAGCGCTGCTGTGCCGCCCTGATTGCGCGCATCGAAGCGCAGTTCATTCTCCCCAGCCTTCAGCGCAGCCTTCACATCCGCCTTGGTCGCTTCCATCCAGTCCGGATTGGTGAAGACCTTCTTGCCATTGAGGATCGCGTCCGCGCCATTGTCACACGAGACACTCAGCGTGGCAGACTTCACTTCACCATCAATGGTAAAGGTCTTCTTGAAGGTCGCCTTCTGTCCGTCCGAGGCCTTCTTGGCGGTCCAGATCCACTGGGGAGCAGCCGAAAGGGAAAGAGGCAGCGGCAGGAGCAACGCGCCGGCGAGGAGTGATTTGAACTTCATCATACGGGTGGGAGCAAAAGGGCGAGAAAAAACGGAGGGGCGGCGGGCAATGTTGCAATGACGGCCCTGCCTCAAGCAAGAGTTCTTGATTCAAAAAAGGCCTGCGACGCAGCGCGCCGCAGGCCCTCGAAAGTTGAAGTAGCGTGAATTAAATCAGGCCAAGTTCCTTCACCGCATCACGCTCTTCCTTGAGCTCCTGGATGGTGGCGTTGATCTTGCCCTGGCTGAATTCATTCACCGGCACACCCTGCACGATTTCCCACTTGGAGCCGTTGCTGCGGATGGGGAAGCTGGTGATGATGTCCTTCTCCACGCCGTAGCTGCCGTCGGAGCACACGGCCACGCTGGTCCAGTCGCCTGCCGGCGTCGGGGTGGTCAGGGAGCGCACGGTGTCCACCACGGCATTCGCGGCGGAGGCGGCGGAGGAGGAGCCACGGGCCTTGATGATGGCTGCGCCGCGCTGCTGCACGGTGCTGATGAACTCACCCTGCAGCCACGCTTCGTCCTTGATGACATCCGTTGCTGCCTTGCCGCCAATCTTGGCGTTGTAGAAGTCAGGATACTGCGTGGCGGAGTGGTTGCCCCAGATGGCCACATTGCTCACTTCGCTCACATGCACGCCCGCCTTGGCGGCGAGCTGCGACTTGGCGCGGTTTTCATCAAGGCGCGTCATGGCGAACCAGCGGTCTGCCGGCACGTCCTTGGCGTTGTTCATCGCGATGAGACAGTTCGTGTTGCAGGGGTTGCCCACCACGAGCACACGCACGTCGGACGCGGCGTTCTTGGCAATCGCCTGGCCCTGGCCGGTGAAGATCTTGCCGTTGATGTTCAGCAAGTCCTTGCGCTCCATCCCGGCCTTGCGGGGCACGGAGCCGACCAGCAGCGCCCAGTTCACGCCCTTGAAGCCTTCGTTGATGTCGCTGGTGGGAGTGATGCTGTGCACCAGGGGGAAAGCGCAGTCGTCGATTTCCATCACCACGCCGCCGAGAGCCGCCATGCCGGGCTCAATTTCAATGAGTCGCAGCGCCACGGGCTGGTCCGGGCCGAACATGGAGCCAGAGGCAATGCGGAAAAGAAGAGAGTAGCCAATCTGGCCAGCGGCTCCAGTGACAGCGACAGTGATGGGTGACTTCATGAGAGGGAGTAAATGAGGTAGTGGGGACCGTCATCAAAGCCGGGACCGGCAGGAACGCAAGGAGCGACTGGAGAATGGTGGTGTCAGGGGTGGAAAGCCTGATTTTTCCGCCGCAAAAAGACGCAAAAAGTCACAAAAATGGGCTGCTAGGTCTGGCAGAATCTACAGGCGTGGCTGACTCAATAGTCCGGAGTCATTTCTGAAGCGTGCTGGCTGTAGGCGTACTTCCGAATCTGAAACTTCGGAGCTCCGAAGTTCATGAGGAGGCCGTGCTCCATACGGGTGGATTTCAGGTAGCCAAGGACCTGAGCGACGTGGACCTGAAGCAACGTTTTAACCGCCTTCAGTTCCACTAACACTACACCCTCCACGACCAGGTCCGCATAGTAGTCTCCCAAGACCGTACCATCTTGATCCAAAACCGGGATGGGTTGCTGCTGCTGGACATCCAACCCCAGTTTCCGCAGGCGATGCGCCAATCCGTTCTCGTAGACTTTCTCAAGATGCCCACTCCCATGGTACACATGAATCGCAAACGCGGTCGAGCGTACCACATCGCACAGTTCCCGGACGGTCATCATGCAGCGAGGCTTAATCCCCACACTGCCGACCGGCAATCACAATACCCATCGAATTTTTTGCGTCTTTTTGCGGCGAAAAAATCAGTACTACTCTCCCCTGATCACCCTCGCCCACGCCTCTGCTTTTTCGGCGAAGCTCAACTCGGGTTTGTCATAGAGCACCCCTCGCGAGACATTGATGAGCAAGGGCGCTTTGCGTTCGCTGCCCTTCAGCGCTGCGACATCTCCACCCTGCGCACCGAGGCCGGGGATGAGGAGAGGAACATCCGGGATGAGCGGCAGGATGTGGACCGCATTGGTGAGGCCCACCACGAGTCCGCCTTGCGTGGACAAGCCCGCCATCTCAGTCACATGCTGGAAGATGTGGCGACCGTGTTCGTCCTTGAGGAGTTCGATGTCCTTCGCTCCCACATTAGAAGTCACGGCGAGCAGGTAGAAACCCTTCTCCTGATAGGCAAGGAACGGCTCCAGAGTGTCGCGCCCCATGAAGGGATTCAGCGTGACCGCATCAGCCTTCAACACATCGAAGCAGGCCTTTGCGTAGTAGCGCTGCGTTTCGCCGATGTCACCGCGCTTCACATCCAGCACGACCGGGATGTCACTGGGGATGGCTTCGATGATCTCTTCCAGAAGCTTCATGCCCTCCCACCCCATGGCCTCGAAGTAGGCCGCGTTCGGCTTGAAGGCCGCGGCGAAAGGCGCAGTCTGCTCGATGACATCCAGGAGGAACTTCCGCGTCGTGTCATCCGCCTTGTCCGCGCGGACGTCGAGCCCCACGCAGAGATTGCTGTTGGACTTGGTGATGCGGGCCTGGAGCTTTTCGAGGTAGGTCATGGGCAGATTCATGCATGCCCGCCATGAGGCCCGAGGTCAAGCGGTCAGGACCCACCACCATGCAGTTCTTTCAGCAGGCTCAGGGCCGTCTCCACCAGCTTCTCCCCAGAGCCGACTTCACAGCGAGCGCTCACGACTTCGTAGTTTCCTTGCGGATAGGCTTCACGGTTCGGGATGTAGCCGATGCTGCCATTCGCCAGCTCCGCGATGAAGGTGTGCTTGTAGGGAGACGCCGCCTTGATGGCCAGCCCCAACTCGACAAAAATCTCCCCGGGCAAAGACACGATGGCGAGCTCATCGCTGAACGTGATCACCTGCACCTCCGCTTCGAGAGGCTTGTCCTTCAGGTTCACGGTATCCAGCGTACAAAAAGCCTCCGCCATGGGTACAGTGCCGAGCTTTTCCGTGGCCATCCTCGCGACCACATCCCTTGCCTTCGCAATCTGCTCCTCCGTAAAAGAACGTCGCGGAAGAACGACCCTCACAGACTTGGAGCGTGGCGCACGTAGCGTCAGTGCTTTCAAGTCAGGCCAGGACTTCTCTGCCACATCCGCGAGCACACTTCCAAGACGGTTCGCCTCAGCCACGCCGGACTGCCTTGGCGTGTCCGTCATGTAGTTGTTGTGATTGATATTCCCACAGCATCCATTGGCGAAGATGGTGATCATCTCCTTCCCCCTCCGCTCACTGAGAATGCGGCAGAGCGCACCGGGATAGTCCGCGGAAATGCGCGTGCCACCTCCGATCGAAGTCGGATGCATGGCAAAATTCACATACGCGGCCAGGGGAGCAGGGCGTGATTCCTTGGCCTCGAAGACAAGCAAACCCAGATCCGGGTCGATGGGACCGGCAGGCTTCAGCACCCGGGGATCCAGCTTCCCCGGCTGCCAAATCAGACTGCCATCCTTCCCGATAGCACGGCGGTTGAAGCTGATGCCCTCAGCTTTTCCCACCGTCGCCGAGGCCTTGGCGGCAGCCAGTTTTGTCTTGGCCTCGCCCACCGACTGGGACACAAGGGCCGGCAGGCCGCCGTTGTACTCTTGTCCCGGAGGGGTGTTCACCTTGGTGAGGTCATCCATCATGGAGCCACGGATGAGCTGGGGCCCTGTATGGGTGTGCGTGGCGGAAATCATCACACGCTCACTGGGTATCCCGTGCTGCTCCGCGATCAGTTTTCGCGAAGAATCGACCATCGCCCGCGTGGTGCTGATCAAGTCCAGCACCACGAATGCCGCCAACTCTCCATCCTGCTCGACCACCACCGCCCTGGAATAGATGGGATCCAGTGCTCCCTTGGCAGCACGGAACTGATAATATCCTGCCAGGGGCGCGCCTTCCTTCGGTGTGATGTCGACCTGTGCTGCGCCGACGCGGAATTCACCGGCCTGTGCTTCTGACGAAAATGCCGCCCATGACACCGATGCCGCAGCGAGAAGTGGAAGAAAGGTGCGTCGAACAATCATGACTGGAGATGGAAGCAAATGCCTTCCATCCAGAACGGCTCACAGAGGCTCGCTCACATCACTCATTTGTGCCTGCTTCCACCTCAAAAGTGCCGCCACCACCAGCGGTGCAGCACAAAGAATCATCCATGGAATGAACGGGGAGTGCTCCAACCAGAAATCGGACGCCGTTGCAGGTCCTTTCTCCTCATTGCCCACCATGATTTCGACGAAAGGCAAACACGAAGCCCACACCACGGTGGCGAACAGTCCCACGATGGCATGAAATGCCGCCTGAAATGCCGTCGCTCGATAGGCCCATGCAAGCCAGGCATAGCCCAGGGTCACTCCCAGAGTTCCCAACAAGGTGATGCCCAGATCCTCCACATCGTGCGGCACCGACTCAAGCATCCACGTCGTAATCGGAGGCAACTTCCTCCGATCTCCAATCAGCTCCTCAACGTGGCAGTCGAACGCCTCACAGACAATCGACGCGCCAAACACCATGGTGCCCGCGCCGAGAGCACAGATCACCGTGGCGATGAAACGGCGGAGGTTCTCAGGGAACATGATTGGGAACGGAGGCCGGTAATTTCTGCGCATCGGCGCGCAAAAAAGCAGTCTACCAGTTCTCCACTCCGCCGACTACCTCGAAAGCAGCACTTCATTCCCCAGCACCACGGTATCCACGCGGCCCTGAAGCGTCTTGTTGATGAAGGGGGTGTTGATGCTCTTCGACTTCATGAAGTCGCGGGAAAAAGTGCTCGTCGCGCCCGGATTGAACACGATGAACTCCGCAGTACCACCCTCCTCGATGGGCACAGGCGCGTGTCCCAGCAGGCGGCGTGGCTCCGCAGAGTAGCGCTTCACCACGAGGTCCCAGCCGAACTTCCCGTCCTTGATGAAGTAGTGATACAACGAAGGCAGTGCCGTCTCCAGACCCGTGATTCCGAAGGGCGCACTGCCAAAGTCGCTATTCTTCTCGAACTCGGTGTGCGGTGCGTGGTCCGTGGCGATGACATCAAACACCCCATCGATAAGCCCCTGCAGCAGCGCCGCATTGTCCTCCTTCGTACGGAGTGGCGGGTTCATCTTGTAGTTCGTGTCATACTCGCCCACATCCTCGTGATTGAAGATGAGGTGATGCGGCGCGACTTCGCAGGTGACCTTCACCCCCTCTTCCTTGAAGCGGCGGATGGTATTCATGCCACGCGCCGTAGTCACGTGTTGGATGTGCACATGCGTGCCGGTGTACTGCGCGATGCGGATATCACGATCCAGGCAGATCTCCTCGCTGATGGCAGGGATACCTTCGAGGCCGAGGCTGTAGCTCTTGCTGCCTTCATGCATCGAGCCCTTGCCACTGAGTTCCATGGTCTCGCAATGGCTTGCCACGATGAGACCAAAATTCTTCGCATACTCCATCGCGCGACGCAGCACCACGGGATTGCCCACCGGATAGCCGTCATCGGTGATCATCACCGCGCCAGCCGCGTGCATGGCACCGATGGCTGCGAGCTCCTTGCCCTCGCGTCCTTTCGTGATCGCACCACTGGTGTAGATGGGAATGCGGCACTTGCGCGCAGACTCCAGCACCGTCTTGATCACGCCTGCAGTGTCGATGGCGGGCGACGTGTTCGGCATCATCACGAAGCCGGTCACACCACCATTGATAGCCGCCTCGCTGCATGTGCGGATGTTTTCCTTCTGGTCCTGTCCAGGCTCGCGTGCGTGTACATGCACATCGAACAATCCCGGCAGCAGAATCTTGCCGGAGCAGTCGATGACCTCGACACCCTCTCCCGCGGCAATCGAAGGTGCCACCTGCACGATCTTGCCATCCTCCACCAGCACATCCGCACGGGTGAGCTTGGGGCTGTCTTCGCTGGCGATCTCGGCGTGTTGGAACAATCTCTTCATACAACAGCCTCCTCCGTCGCACTCCCCGGCTTCAACCAGTATAACACACTCATTCTCACCGCAATCCCATTTTCCACCTGCTGATCAATCAGGCAGCGCTCGTAGGTCATCACGTTGTCCGTCAGTTCCACACCGCGGTTCACGGGGCCGGGGTGCATGACCCAGACTCCAGCATCACGGACACGTGCGAGACGGTCGTCTGTCATGCCAAACTGGCGATGGTACTCACCGAGGCTCGGGAAGAAAGGCACATTCTGCCGCTCCATCTGCACGCGCAGGAGGTAGATGACATCCGGCTTCCACGCGTAGAGCTCCGCCCACGAGCCGAAGACCGCGATGTCCTGCGGCAGGTCGCGCGGAATGAGCGAACTCGGCGCCAACATGGCCGTATGCATGCCCATGCGGCGGCATAGGAGATTCGTGGACCGGGCCACGCGCGAGTGCTGGATGTCGCCAATGAAGGCGATACGCGCCCCGCGCACATCTCCGCCGAAGACCTCCTTCAAGGTGAACACATCCAGCAGCGCCTGAGTGGGATGGGCATGGAATCCATCACCCGCATTGATGACCGAGGCCGTGGTGTTTTTCGCGATGAGATTGGGAATGCCCGAGTTGCTGTGGCGCACCACCACATAGTCCGTGCGCATGGCTTCCAGCGTGGAGATGGTATCCAGCACGCTCTCCCCTTTCACGACTGAGGATGTGCTCACGGAGAAGTTCACCACGTCCGCCGAGAGACGGCTCGCTGCCACTTCAAAGGAAGAGCGCGTGCGTGTGCTCGGCTCGTAGAAGAGGGTCAGCACCGTGCGACCACGCAGCGTGGGGACCTTCTTCACGCTGCGCTTGAAGAGATTCTTGAACGGAACAGCGTTGGTGAGGATGAAGTCCAGTTCTTCATCCGTGAGGCTTTGGATATCCAGCAGGTCTTTACGAGGGGTCATCGACGGCCTCCTTCTGTCACATACACGGCGTCTTCGCCATCCACTTCTTCAAATCGTACGGAAACACGCTGGCCATCCGCCACTTCCACGCCCTGGCCTACATAGTCCGCACACATCGGCAGTTCCCGGCCGCCTCGGTCAATCAATACGGCCAGCTCAATCTTGCCGGGACGGCCATGGTCGAGCAACTCCTCCAGAGCCGCGCGTGAGGTACGGCCCGTGTGCATCACTTCATCGAAGAGGATGACGTGCATGCCATCCAGGTCAAAGGGGATGTCCGAGCCCACCAGCTTCGGCATGATCTCCAGCGACTTCAGGTCATCGCGATAGAGCGAGATGTCCACGCGCCCGATGCGCAGGTCTGGAAGCTTCGGCTTGAGAAGGGCATACACACGCTCAGACAGCGGCACACCGCGACGGTGAATCCCCACAAGGGCTAGATTCTTGCCCGGCTTTTTTTCCTCAATGGCGGAAGCAATGCGCTCAATGCGCTGGGCGATGTCTTGCTTCGTGAGGATCGGCTCTTTGTCCGGCATTAAAAGCCAAGTGTGTCGCGTCTGTCACCGGATGCAAGCGGAAGTGCGCACCGTTATTCCGTGCGCTTCCTCCGGCGGAAGGGGTGTAGCATCTGCCCCAGATAGCTCCGGGGGATCGGCTCGTGAATGCCAAAGGACTCAGGCTCATGGTCCGGGCAGCGGTAGGTACCGAAAAGGATGTCCATGAGCGGCGAGATGTTCGCGTAGTTCCCCGCATCACGCGCCTTGTCATGATGCCAGTGATGCAGCTCCGGAGCCCCGATGAACATACGCAGCGGACCAATGGGCAGGCGGACATTCGAGTGGATGTAGATGGCCCAGATGCCCCGGAAGGCGATGAAACCCGCCAGCGTTTCCAGCGGGAATCCCAAGATGAAGGCCGGAAGATTGATGAGGCCGATGGTGTAGATGGAATCCACCGGGTGCTCCCGGTGCGCCGCCAGCCAGTCCAGATGCTCGGCACTGTGGTGGATGGAGTGGAAGCGCCACAGGAAGCCCACCTTGTGCTGCAGGCGGTGCCCCCAGTAGATGAGGAAATCACTCAGCACCACCACCTCAATCGCCTGCAGCCACCACGGCTGCGCCGCCACGCCCATGCGGAACGACTCCGGGACGATGGCGTGTAGCCATCCCCGGCACACATAGAGCGCCGAAAACACCAGTCCGCTCCACAGCAGGTACTGCCCCAGCAGGAAGAAGAGATCCGTCCACCACTCCGGGCGGAAGAACTTCTGCTCCTTTGCAGGGAAGAGCTTCTCCAACGGACGGAATACCAGCGCGAGGAAGAGAATGCTCAGCCCGGTGGAGAGAATCAGACCGGAGATGTTCATGGCGATGCCGGGGCGGACGTTTCAGCCTGGGGCTGGATCACGGGCTTTTCCGTCTTCGCTGCTGCGGGCGGCGCGTTTGGCACGGGAGCCTGTGTCTGGGCAGCAGCCGGCGGGGATGGAGGCTCGGGGCGGAAGATCGTCCCTGACTTGCTGCTCGTGAAGATGGGAGCATTCTGGTTCCAAGCGGGATCAGGCGTATTACCGTCGTGAAATTTTACAGGCGGCAACGCTCCCTTCTCCGTCAACTTCCGAATAATTTCCGGGTTCACGGACGGAGTCGACATGCTTTTGGAGCCTGCCATCATGACCCGAGATGGAGGTGGCGCCTGCTTGGAAGCAACCTCGGCTGGCAGCGACAACGACGCCCCCTCTTTTGATCCCTTGCCAATCGTGAGGATTCCACTCGGAGCGGTGATCACCGGCCCTGCAAAAGTCTTGGACCCTGAGAACAATATCACAGGAGCCGGTTGCGGTGGCGGCTGAGGAGAAGCATCGGCCTGCGCTGGCAAAGGTGGCGGCACAGGCTGGCCTCCCGTCGCAGACGCAGGCGCAGAGCCCGGACTGCTCACGACATCCCTGAAGACACCCAGCTTGCTGCTCGGCAGGATCGCTCGTTCCCCGGCCTTCAGAGGTGTTCCGCTGTCCCCTGCGGCAGACTCAAGATTCAGGTCAATCGTCCCATCTTCGCGCGGGCGGATATCATTGGGAGTGACAGTCACATTCGCGCGCTTCGACCCCGGAAGAATGGTCGCAGGCGTCGGCTCTCCAACTGCCTGCACCCCAGCCTGAGGTTGGGCTCTGACATGTGAGTACCAGACGAAACCTCCCATCATGGAGAAGGCAAATGCGACAGCTCCTATGCGAAGGATGACTGGATGACCGGTCGACGCGGGTTTCATGACACGGAAGTCAAGGATTGAGAGCGATGCCCACTCAATAGGCACGCGTCTTCGTTGTACCCAACCACCCGCCTGAAAACAAACCAAATCGCAGCGAGTCGCTTTACATCCTGTTTACACAAAAAAATGGCAGGTTCGAAAACCTGCCATCCACTGACTGGTCGGAGACCAGCTCTTAGAAGACTCAATCCGACTACTGCGCCAGCTTCAGGATGCGATGCGCGAACATGCACGCATTCAGACCTGCCTTGCTGTGCAGACCCACCGTGCCGAGCGGCACCTGTCCGGGAACCTGGCAGATGGAAAGCAGAGCGTCGATGCCATTGAGCGGACCTCCGGGGACGGGCACGCCCACCACGGGATACTCGGTCTGCACGGCCACCACGCCAGGAAGCGCAGCGGAGAGACCTGCCACCGCGACAATCACGATCTTCTCGCCGCTCGCGTTCAGCTGCTTGAGGTACTCAGCGAGCTCAGCGTGATTGCGGTGGGCGGAAAGCACGCGCTCTTCATACGCGACCTTTTCCTTGTCCATGTAATCGCGGCCGGGCTGCATGAATGCCTGGTCGTTGGCGCTTCCGTAGATGATGACGATCTTCACGAGGGTGTGGTGGTAGGGTGGTTGGTTGTTGTTGGGGAGGGAATCGAACGAGGGTGCGAAGCCCCGCTTATTCGAAATGCATTTTCGCGATATCACTGCGGCGCTGCAGTCCATCAAAGGAGATCCCTTGCGCTGCTTCATACGCCTTGCCGCGAGCTTCCTCACGGGTTGCGCCCTGGGAGACCACGGCGAGCACGCGGCCACCGTTGGTCTCGAAGCCGATCTCGCCCTTGCGTGTGCCGCAGTGGAAAACACGGGCGCCATTCACGCCATCAAGTCCGGAGATCACATCCCCGTTCCGTGAGCTGGCAGGATAGCCCGCGCTGGCGAGGATGACGCACACGCTCCATCCATCCACGAAATGAACGAGGTCGCGCTTCAGCGTGCCCTGCGCGCCGGCGAGCAGGTAGTAGGCGAAGTCACCGCGCACCATCGGCAGCACGGCCTCCGCCTCGGGGTCACCGAAGCGGCAGTTGTACTCCAGCACCTGCGGCCCCGTGGGAGTCAGCATGATGCCGAAGTAGAGGAAACCACGGTACTTGAGCCCGTCCTTCTGCAGACCGGCCACCGTGGGCTTTACGATGGTCTCTTCAATCTGCTCGAGCAGTGCCGCATCCGCGAGCTGGCGGGAAGCCACTGCTCCCATGCCGCCAGTGTTGGCACCCTGGTCGTTGTCTCCGATGCGCTTGTAGTCACGCGCCGGCATCAGGATGTGATAGCTTCCATCACACACACTGGCGAAGATGGAAATCTCCGGTCCCGTGAGGCACTCTTCCACAATCATGTCTCCTTCACCGAACGTGCGCGAAGTGAAGACTTCATCCAGGAAGGCCACGGCTTCCGCCTCCGTCTGGCACACGGCCACGCCCTTGCCAGCCGCGAGACCGTCGAACTTCAGCACGACCGGGTAGGTGGTGATGGCACGCAGCGCTTCATGCTTCGTGTGCGCGATGCTGAAGGCGGCGGTGGGGATGTTGTGCCGCTTGAGGAAATGCTTTGCGAAAGCCTTGCTGGCTTCGAGCTGGGCGGCCTCTTTCACCGGACCCCAGCAGGGAATGCCCGCTTCGGCGCAGAGGTTTGCAAGACCACGATCCTTCACCAAGTAGGCTTCTTCACCAGCCACGCAGAGGTCGACCTTCTCACGCTGCATGAAGGCCACGAGATCCAGGAGATCCTTTGCCTCCACGCGTGTGGCAATCTCGGAAATCGCATCGCTGCCGGGATAGGCAAAAATCTTCGTATCCGGGGCGCTTTCCCGAAGGGCGGTGATGATCGCATGTTCGCGACCGCCTTTTCCAGTGACGAGTATCTTCATGGTTCCGTGGTAAACAAATCAGTGGGGCGCCCGCCCTGACCGCGCTTGTAGCGGATGTAGGCCTCATTGGCGATGGCATTGCCCCCGGGAGTGGGGTAGTCGCCGGAGAAGTACCAGTCACCGGCATTGGGACCGAGAGCGAGATGAAGATTCTCGATGCTCTGGTAGATGATCTTCACCTCACCGTGCCAGCCGTTGCCCTTGGGGCTCACCAACTCGGCGATCTTCGCGGAGATCTGCTCGTTCGTGAAGTTCTTGTAGATGTCCTTCACGTGATTCACCTGCTCAGCCGCCGGCTTCTTCACTTCCTTCAGGCAGAGGTCGTAGGTGCGCTCGATGACATCGTGCTGGAGGTTGTCCTGCAGCAGGGCGATGGCCGCCTGGAAGGCGATGAACTTGCCCAGCTCGCTCATGTCGATGCCATAACAATCCGGATAGCGAATCTGCGGCGCCGTGGAGACGACAAGGACGCGCTTGGGATTGGTACGGGAGAGGATACGCAGGATGCTCTGCTTCAGCGTCGTGCCGCGCACGATGGAGTCATCCAGCACCACGAGGTTGTCCGTGGGCTCCACCACCCCGTAGGTGATGTCATACACAGAGGAGACCAGCAGATCGCGACCTTCCTCCTGGGCGATGAACGTGCGGCTCTTGATGTCCTTGTGCGCGATCTTTTCGCTGCGCGGCCAGTTCTTCAGAATGAGATCATCGATCCGGTTTTCATCGAGATGCCCACTGGCCCACATCTCCATGAGTTCGCGCTTCACCTGGAGACGGCGCTGTTTGCGCAAGCCATCCATGAATCCGTAGAAGGCGGTTTCCGCCGTGTTCGGGATGAAGCTCACCACGGTGTGCTTCAGGTCATGGCCCACGGCATCCAGAAGCTGCGGCACGAGCACCTCTCCCAGCGCCTTGCGGTCGTGGTAGATGCTCGAGTCGTTCCCTCTCGAGAAGTAAATGCGCTCAAACGAGCACGGACGCGGCTCCAGCGGCTGCGTGAAGGGCTGGATGGAGAACTCACCGTCACTCTTGATCACGGCCACATGCGCCGCGGGGAGTTCGTGGGTCTCGTCTTCGCCAAGTTCAAACACGGAGCGCAAGGCCGCGCGCTCGCTGGCGAAAGCGATGTACTCATCCGTCTTCACGTAGAAGCAGGGACGGATGGCGTGCGGGTCACGCATCACAAAGGAATCACCATTGCCGATCACGCCGGCGATGGCATAGCCACCATCCCAGCCAGCGGCGGAGTCACTGATGACCTGCGCCACATCCAGGCGCTTGCTGATTTCCGCGGGAATCTCCACACCCGTAAGGGACTCGCGGAGCTCGCGGTAGAGGTCGGTGTGCGCCTCATCCAGGTGGAAGCCAATCTCTTCCAGCACCGTCTGGGTATCCGTATCCACCACCGGATGCTGTCCGCGCTCACGCATGAGATCGTTCAGCTCGCGGACGTTGGTCATGTTGAAGTTCCCCAGCACCATCAGGCTGCGCGTGGGCCAGTTGCTGCGGCGCAAGTAGGGGTGGCAGGAGGCCTTGCCAAAACTGCCGCTGGTGCCGTATCGCAGGTGGCCTATCAGCACCTCACCACCAAACTCGAACTGCTCTTTGATGGCCTTCGGGTCGTGCTCAAATTTGACGTACTCGGGCTTCCCATTGCTCCGGCTCATCCCGTCCTCGGCCGCCGTCTTGCGCTGTTTGTTGACCTTGCGGGCGATGTCCTTGTAGTCATCCATCACCTCGCCAAAGACCTCCTCCAGTGAATTGCTCTTGCTGGAGCGCACGCGGAACATGTAGGGCTGGCCGGGCTGCATATTCAGCTTGCAACAGCCGATGCCCATGCCGTCCTGGCCACGGTTGCGCTGCTTGAGCATCAGCCCGTGCAGTCGGTCTAGCCCCCAGAGAGGGCTCTTGTATTTTTGCTCGTAGTAGGCCAGCGGCTTCAGGAGCCGCACAACGGCAAGGCCGCACTCGTGCCGGATAGGGTCGCTCATGCTGGGGGAACGGGGGCGTGAACCATGCCGCAGATTCCCCCGCTGGCAAGGCTGGAAACAACTTCTTTACTGCTTCCCAATCGCCAGCCTGGCAGCCAATTGCACATCCAGACCGGGTACCGGGACCGCAAGGAGCGGCGTCCGGTGGGGGGAATTTGGGAACTCGTGGAAGTCAACACGGGGACAGTGGGATACGAAGCCTCGGAGATTCCTGGCTGGCAAAATGAAACATTTCCTCCGCACCCTTGCGCTCCCCACCCCTTCCCGTACCGCTTCACCTACTTCTTGCTCTCACCAGTCGGAGTTATGGGCGCCGGTGCCGTCCCCGGCACAGACAGGGCTCCGGGAGGAATGGGATTGGACTTTGCAAAGTCCGTCCGGGTGGGCCCCTTGACATGGACCTGCGCCACGGTTCCGAACCACTGGAGGTGCATGGTGGTGTAGTCCCGGGTGGCGATCATGGTCATTTCCTGCCGCTCCAGCATGGGCATCCCAGCCAGCATCAGCTCACTGGCACGCCGGTCAAAGGAGGCCCGCTGGGCATGGCCGTGCTCCACCATCCACTTGTATCGGGCAGAGGGCTCGACATCCAGGAACACGCGGCCCTGCGCCTCTCCCGTACGGCGACTCTTGTCCGAGTAGGTGATCTGGTCCGCGTACAATTTCACCCCACGGTCCAGCTCCACACTCGCGCGGCTCCGGTCGCGCAGCGTCCTCAGGTCTGTCATCGTATGACCGTCCCCATTCCAGATGGGATCCGGGGTGCGGCAGGAACTGAACAACAGCAAGACTGCGGAGACGAATGACAACTGGGCGAGCGCAGGGAGGATGTTCCGATTAGACATGCCTGAAAGTGTGTGCCGGGGATGGAGGGAACAGAACAACGACTCCAGACAGAAGGATCCTCGACAAATCTCGTGGAAATTGATGCTCGACTTCCATTGCCATGAGCCTCGGTACCTGGACATGAAAAGGCGGAAGCGCCTTCACGCTTCCGCCTTGGGAAATCAGGTATGCAGGTATGCCCGCAGGTGGCTTACTTCACGTTGCCAGCGTACTTGGCAGGATCCGCATCGAACTTCTTTTTGCAGTTGTTGCAGCAGAAGGCGATTTCCTTGCCGTTGTAGGTGCTGGTGATGTCAGCGCGGGCCGGGCGGGAACCTACGGGGCAGGTCTTGTTCGCAGGGGCGGCATAGGCGACACCGGAGATGGCAAAGGCGAGGCAGAGCAGTTTCTTCATGTTAGGTGCAGGGTGTTTGTAGAGGGTAGTGGCATTCGGCGTAACAGGCCGGATTTGTATTCAACAATTCTAAGGGAGTAGAAGCTGCTGGCGACAATATTTTATCAGCAAACAGCAAAAAAGAAGGAGGCGTTTTCCACCTCCTTCTTCGCGTGAGTCTCCAGCAGAAACTGCCAGTTACTTGATCTTGCCGGCGTACTTGGCAGGGTCCTTCTCGAACTTGCCTTTGCAGTTGTTGCAGCACAGACCAACGGTCTTGCCATCATGCTTGGCGGTGATGCCGTCCTTGATGGGCTTGCCCGAGACGGGGCAATCCTTGTTGACGGGATCTGCAGCGGAGGCGGAGATGGCAAAAGCAAATGCAGCGATGGTCAGAAGAGTCTTCATGGAGCTAAGCAGAGTTTGGTTGTCGTTGTTCAGGAAGCGCACCGCCCCGACCTTGGAAAAGTCAGGGCGGCCTGATTAGCAAACGATTACCCGGCTGGTTTCTCTCGAAAATTTATCTTCAATCCACTATTTCGGCTTCACCGAAAACTTGGTGGGCGACTTGTCGAACTTGTCCTTGCACTCTGCAGTTGCGAAGGCCACACGCTGGCCCTTGAAAGTGCTGTGGAAGATGAGCCTCACATTCTTACTACAGACCGGGCACTGGGCGTTCACCGGTTCCACGGCGAACGCAGCGGTGGAGAGCACGAAGGAAGCAGCAAGCACTGATAGAAGTGTTTTCATGGAAGTGGCTACTAGGAGAGGGGCACAAATGGGATCTGATGTTCACGAACCACCACGATGATGATTCGAAGGTAGAACGTATCACAATGATCCTGAATTGCGCCATTGCTGAGTTTTGCCCCGCATATCTTGCGCACGGATTGATCCCGACCTGCATTCCAAAAAAGAAGCGTCAGGACAAGATGCCCTGACGCCCATCTGGGTAGGTCCACTAAGCTTTACTCGGAGCGCGTGTCGCCTTACACCAGCTCCACGGTCACCTCACCGCTGCCATCGATCTCGCCGAGCACCACAGCGCCCTGACCGCAGGCCAGCGCCTTGTCCGCATCCTCCTTGGCCACGATGGCAACCCATCCGAAGCCCATGTTGAAGGTGTCAAACGCATCCTTCTCGTCCGCGTGCGCAAGAATCTTCTGCACCACGGCATTCTGCCAGCGCGGCACACGCAGGTGCGCACCGTGACCACCAAAGACCATCAGGCGTCCAAGATTTTCCGGCAGGCCACCGCCCGTGACGTGGGACATGGCACGCAGGCTCGGCACATTCTTCCGCAGAGCGGCCGCTTCTTCATGATACAGGCGGGTCGGAAGAAGGAGGGTGCGGTATTCTTCGTCGGTCAGCTCGAGCTTCTCCGCTTCAATCACACGGCGAACGAGGCTGAAACCATTCGCATGGAAACCGGCGCTCGGGAAACCCACCAGCACATCGCCGCGCTGGATGGTCGTAGGGTCAATCAGACTCCCCTTCTCCGCTGCGCCAATCGCAAAGCCGCTGAGCTCGATCACGCCTTCCTGCACCATACCGGGCATCTCCGCCGTTTCCCCGCCAGCCAGGATGCAGCCGCAGGCTTCGAGATACTCCACCATGCCGGCGATGCAGCGGGTGATCTTGTCCTTCGCCAGCTTGCCCACGCCCACGTAATCCAGGAAAAGGATGGGGTCCGCGCCCGTGGTGAGCACGTCATTCACATTCATGGCCACGAGGTCCTTGCCAGCGTTCTCCAGCAGGTCATGCTTGAGCAGGAGCTCCAGCTTGGTGCCCACGCCGTCGCAGCCAGTCACAATCACCGGGTGCTTGTAAGCACTGAGGTCATACGCTGCGGCAAAGAGGCCGAAGGCCCCGGCAAGCTGGCGCTGCTTCTGGGTGCGCTTCACGAGCTGGCCAATGTCTCCCACCAGCGCCGCAGCCTCACGGATGTCCACTCCGGCCTGCTTGTAGGTATGGCCCTTCGGCGGCTCGGCGTGCTTGTGGGTGGAAGAGGCGGTGTAGAAGGATTCAGCGTCTTGGGACATGGGAGGGTCCAGCATGGAGCATGGAGCCGCGAGTGCAAGCGCGGGATGGCCACAGCAGGTTCGACGCCTAGCAGCCCGCTCGAAATGGCGCAAAAGAACGCAAAGGAATCAAGAACCGGAGCCTCGGGACGGATTCACCCACCATCCTTGAGATCACCTATGCCCATATGACAAGCACCAGCAGCCAACCCTTTGTGTTCTTTTGCGGCCATGCCGAGCAGCGGCCCGCAACGCCGGATCATCCCGACCCGACCCCTATAAAAATCTTGAGGTCAGGCATCCATGTGTTTTTTCAAACGTATGTATGACTACCCCGAAAAAGGCCTGCACCTCCCCAATCCTGGCAGGCTTTTTTCCAGAAATAGCCCCCGCCGGGAACTTGACAGCGGGGAGAATCATCAGCATTACTGACAATCACCGCAGCACACCTTCTGCACTGCACCCCCCTTGAGCAGATGAAATCTCCCCTGCCCCCACTCTGTCTTCTTTCCGCGCTGGTCCTGGCCGCCTGCCAGCCGGAAGCCCCCCAGATGCAGCCACCCCCTCCCACAGCCGTGACCGTCGCCGCTCCGGTGAAGCAAAAGGTGAAGGAGTGGGATGAATTCACCGGCCGCATCGATGCTGCCGAGTCCGTCGTGCTGTACTCCCAGGTCACCGGTTACCTCATGAGCATCCACTTCAAGGACGGCTCCGAGGTGAAGAAGGGGACTTTGCTCTTCCAGATCGATCCGCGCCCCTTCCAGGCCGTGCTCGACCAGGCTCTCGCCCAACATGAGCAGGCGAAGGTAAAGTTGGAGCTCTCGCGTTCCGAATACGACCGCGCCTCGAAGCTCCTCGATTCCAAGGCCATTTCCGCTGAGGACTATGACACACGCAGCAAGGCGGTGCGCGAGGCCGAAGCCGGCCTGCGCGTGACACAGGCAGCGGTGGACAAGGCGAAGCTCGATGTCGAGTACACACAAATCAAAGCGCCACTCGACGGACGCCTTGGTCGCAAACTGATGGATGTGGGTGGACTCGTGGTTGGCGGCCCCATGGGTGCGACAGCACTCACCAGCATCGTGAGCCTGGATCCCATCCATTGCTACATCGATGCGGATGAGATGACCGTACTGCGCTATCAGAAGCTCAATCGCGAAAACAAAACCGCCAGTCCCCGGGATGATCAGATCCCCTGTGAGATGGCGCTCGCGAATGACACGGGCTTCCCCTACAAGGGCGTGATCGACTTCGTGGACAACCGTCTGGATCCCACCACCGGCACCATCCAGGTGCGCGCAGTGTTTGAGAATCCCATGCCCGAGCGCGGCCAGCGTGCCCTGCAGCCGGGCTACTTCGCCCGCGTGCGTGTCCCTGGTGGCAGTGACTATGAGGCTTTCGTAATCGATGACAAGGCGGTGCAGTCCGACCAGGCCCAGAAGATTGTGTATGTGGTGGATGACAAGAACATTGTCATGCCCCGCCCCATCGATGTGGGCCCGGTGATCAATGGCAAGCGCGTGGTGCGCGCCGGCCTTACTGAAAAGGATCGTGTGATCGTCAATGGCATGGCAAAAATCGGACCGGGCATGCCCGTCGCTCCGATGACCGAGGCAGAAGCCGCGAAGGCGCAACAAACCGCACAGAACGGAGCCCCTGGCTCTCAAACCAACTGAGTCGCACGCGGTTCTTGGTTCATCACCTCTCGGCATATCCCCCCACGCCATGAATTTTGCGAAGTTCTTCATCGACCGGCCCATCTTTGCCGCGGTGCTTTCCATTGTGATCACCCTCACCGGGGCGATCGCACTCATCTCCCTGCCGGTGGAGCAATATCCCGAGGTGGCTCCGCCCACTGTGGTGGTAACTGCCACCTACCCGGGTGCCAACCCTCAGGTGGTTTCCGAGACGGTGGCCAACCCTATCGAGCAGGAAATCAATGGAGTGGAGAACATGCTTTACATGTCCTCCGCCTGTACGGCGGACGGCGTCTGTACGGTGACCATCACCTTCAAGCTGGGCACGAATCTGGACATGGCCCAGGTGCAGGTACAGAACCGCGTATCCATCGCCCTTGCCAAGCTGCCTGAGGAGGTACGCCGTATCGGTGTGACCACCGTGAAGCAGTCTCCGAGTCTCGCGATGGTGGTGCACCTGCTTTCGCCGGATGACACCTATGACAGCCTGTACGTGGGGAACTACGCCTTCCTGAACGTGAAGGACCACCTGGCACGTCTTCCGGGGGTGGGCTCAGTGCAGGTCTTCGGAGCGCGCGACTACTCCATGCGCGTCTGGCTGGATCCGGATCGCATTGCTTCACGCAACATGACTGCAAGCGACGTGGTGAACGCCATTCGCGAGCAGAACGTGCAGGTGGCGGCCGGCGTGCTGGGCGCACAACCCTCGCCTCCTGGAACCCAGTATCAACTGACCGTCACGACCCAGGGTCGTCTCATTGAGTCCTCAGAGTTCGAGAACATCATCATCAAGCGTGGTGAAAACGGCCAGGTGACCCGTGTAAAGGACGTGGCTCGCGTGGAACTCGCCGCACGCGACTACAACCTGGACTCCTACCTGAACGGGAAACCCGCCGCGGCGCTCGTGCTCTTCCAGCTTCCCGGTTCCAACTCGCTCGAAACCCGTCACGCGGTCGGTGCCAAGATGGATGAACTGGCCAAAAACTTCCCTCCAGGCCTGAAGTACGACATCGTGTATGACACCACGATCTTCACCCAGAAGTCGATTGATGCGGTGATTCACACCTTCATCGAAGCGCTCCTTCTCGTGGTGCTCGTGGTGATTGTCTTCCTGCAATCGTGGCGCGCCTCGCTCATTCCTCTTCTCGCGGTGCCGGTGTCCATCGTGGGCACCTTCCTGGTGATGAAAATGTTCGGCTTCTCGCTGAACAATCTGACCCTCTTTGGCCTCGTGCTCGCCATCGGTATCGTGGTGGATGACGCCATCGTGGTGGTGGAAAACGTGGAACGCAACATGGCGCTCGGCCTGTCGCCGCTGGCCGCGGCAAGAAGAGCGATGGAGGAAGTGAGCGGACCGGTCATCGCGGTGGCCGTGGTACTCACGGCGGTGTTCGTGCCCACCGCGTTCATGTCCGGCCTGACGGGACAGTTCTACCGGCAGTTCGCGCTGACAATTGCAGTCTCGACAATCATCTCCGCGTTCAACTCCCTCACGCTCTCGCCTGCGTTGAGCGCCATTCTGCTGAAGCCGCACCACGCCAAGCCTGACTGGTTCCAGCGCTCCATCAATTTGCTGTTTGGCTGGTTCTTCAAGAGCTTCAACTGGTTCTTCGAGCGCTTCTCAGGTGGTTACGCGGGCTTTGTGCGTCGCACGCTGCGACTCTCCGTCATCGCCCTCGTCCTCTACGGAGGCCTGCTCTACATGACGGGGAGCATCTTCAAGAAGGTGCCTTCTGGTTTCGTGCCCAACGCAGACAAGGGCTTCCTCATTGCCTTCGCCGCCCTGCCGGATGGTGCCTCGCTGGAGCGCACGCGTGAAGTCATTCTCAAGATGGGCGAAGCGGCCCGTAAAATCCCCGGAGTGGTGAACACGGTGGAATTCCCCGGCTTCTCCCTGGTGGCAGGTGGCAACATGCCCAACCACGGCTCCATCTTCATCGGGCTGGAGGACTATGACAAACGCGTGGGCGATCCCTCCAAGAGTTTGAATGCCATCCTGGGCAAGATGATGGCGGAATACTCCCAGATTCAGGAGGCCTACTGCCTGAGTTTCCCCACACCACCGGTGGACGGCATCGGCATGGCGGGCGGATTCAAGCTCCAGATCAAGGATAACACAGGACAGGGCAAGGACGCGCTGGCGGGCGCTGCCTTCAACATGATGATGAAGGCCAACAGCCTCCCCGGCCTCACCAGTGTCATCACCACCATCCGGCCCAACGTGCCGCAGATCTACGTGGAGGTGGATCGTACGAAGGCCAAGAGCATGGGCGTGAAACTCGCGGATGTGTTCGACACCCTGCAGATCTGCCTGGGCTCACTCTACGTGAATGACTTCAACCGCTTCGGCCGCACGTATCAGGTCACCGCCCAGGCGGATGCCCAGTATCGCCTGGCCCCCAGTGACATCACCCGATTGAAGGTCCGCAATGACCAGGGCGAAATGGTGCCTCTGGGCACGCTGGTGAAGGTGACCGAAACCACGGGCCTGGACCTTGCCAAGCGCTACAACACCGCTTCCACGGCAGACCTTCAAGGTTCCACCCTGCCGGGCGTATCCTCTGGCCAGGCCATCGCCATGTTGGAGAAGCTCGCCAAGGATGAGTTGCCCCAGGGGTTCACCATCGAGTGGACGGAGCTCTACCTTCAGGAGATTCTCGCAGGGAACAGCGCACTCTATATCTTCCCCTTGTGCGTGATCTTCGTCTTCCTCGCGCTGGCGGCCCAGTATGAGAGCTGGACGCTGCCTCTGGCCATCATCCTGATTGTGCCGATGTGCATCCTCTCCGCGCTCGTGGGTGTGATGCTGCGCGGCATGGACAACAATATCTTCACCCAGATCGGGCTGGTGGTGCTGGTGGGCCTCGCCTCGAAGAACGCCATCCTGATCGTGGAATTCGCCAAACAACTCGAAGACCAGGGCAAGTCGATTACCGAGGCAGCCATTGAAGCAGCACGCCTCCGTTTGCGTCCTATCTTGATGACCAGCTTCGCCTTCATCCTCGGGGTGCTCCCGCTCGTGCTCGCCGAGGGTGCCGGGGCGGAAATGCGCCAGGCGCTCGGTACGGCCGTCTTCGCCGGCATGGTGGGCGTCACATTCTTCGGCCTGATTCTGACCCCGGTGTTCTACGTGGTGATTCGGAAGCTCTTCAGTCGCAAGAAGCAAGCCGCGGAAGACGCACCCCCCACCCCGGGCCACGATGCCCAATCCACCTCAGTCACAACTTCTCACTCCCCTGAGCCCGCCTGAGTCGTATCCTCCATCCCCGCAATACACGTTCAGGCGCAGGCCTCGATTCTATTGCTTGATGCCAGTCAAAATCCTCCCACAGTCAGTCCACTCTGCATGAAGACCAGTCACCTTCTGTCGCTATCCCTTCTGCCCGCCCTGCTTGCCGGGTGCAATGTCGGCCCCAAATTTACCAGCCCCGAGACCAAAACCGACGCCCGGTTCGCCAGCAGCAAGCGAGAAGGCTCCTTCAGCGCGGACAATGAAGTGGCCACGTGGTGGAGGAAGTTCAACGACTCGAAGCTGAACAGCCTGATCGAGCGAGCCTTTGCCAACAGTCCGGATCTCCGCATTGCCGCTGCGCGTGTGGATGAAGCCCGTGCCCTGCATTCTGCCGCGCGTTTTGACTACTTCCCAACCGTCACTTCTGACGCGAGCTATCTCAACCAACGCAGCAGCATTGCGCAGAGTGGTTTTGGCCGCAGCCGCAACCTGGAGCTCTATGAAGTGGGTCTCGATGGTTTCTATGAAGTCGACTTCTGGGGCCGCGTGAGGAACAACAACAAGGCCGCTCTGGCCGAACTCGGCACCGCCGAAGCTCTGCGCCGCGACGCCCTGGTGCTCCTCGCCTCTGACGTGGCCAGCAACTACATGCAATTGCGTGGACTGCAGAACGAACTCGCCGTGGCCCAGCGCAACGCCACCAACCAGCGTGACACCCTCAAGCTGACGGAAAGCCTTCTCCAGGGCGGACGTGGCACTGAGCTCGATACCTCCCGTGCCCGCGCCCAGTTGAACTCGACCCTCGCGGCCATCCCCGTGATCGAGAGTGCCATTCGCAGGAACATCCACCGCATCAGCGTGCTCACGGGTCAACAGCCCCAGGTGCTGCTCGATGAGCTCCTCAAGAGCAAGCCCATGCCGACCCTGCCCAGCATTGTACGGGTGGGCAGCCCCGCCGAGCTTCTGCGCCGCCGTCCGGATATCCGCGCTGCGGAGTTCCAGATTGAGGCCGCTACCGCTCGTGTGGGTGTGGCCACCGCGGATCTCTTCCCGCGCGTGACCTTCAATGGTCGTGTGGCCCTGCAGGCAGAGTCCTTCTCCGGCCTCGCGAAGTCCGGTGCGGACGCCTACAGCTTCGGTCCCAGCATTTCCTGGGCCGCCTTTGACCTTGGCCGTGTAAAGGCCCAGATCGATGCCAGCAAGGCCCGCAACGTGCAGAGCATCGCTCAATACGAACAGACCGTGCTGGGTGCGCTTGAAGAAACAGAGAACGCCATGACGTCCTTTGGACGCCAGCGCGCCCGTCGTGACTTCCTCCGCGAAGCTTCCGCCGCCTCGCAGCAAGCCGCAAAGCTCGCCCGCGAACGCTACCAGAACGGTGTGGCCGACTTCCTCACGGTGCTCGACGCCGAACGCGTGATGCTGGAAGCCGAAAGCCGCCAGGCCGAAAGCGAAACCCTCACCGCCGTGGCCCTGGTTGCCATCTACAAGTCCTTGGGCGGTGGCTGGGAGACCAACGGCCGCGTGAGCGCCAAGTAAGTTTTCGTCTCATCAGGCAAGCATTCCCCTGCGCCTCCCATGTCACGACCTCCAAGGTCTGACTGGGAGGCGCAATTTTTTGCACACAGCGAGATTCATGCCGCAGGGACGATTCGCGTTAATCGCAAAGATGCAGAGAGGCAAAGAAGGCAGGGACGCGTAGAAAAAGCGTGCCGTTTGCCTGCGTGCAGCACAGTGAATCACCTTGAACGTGCATCGCCATGCCGGCCCTGGGAGCGCTGGCCTCTGGCCGGCGTCGCGGACGAAAAACGGACCTGACGTTGGAATGACCCTTCACACAATGCCGGGCCACCAACTCCGGCTTCCCCTTCCTCACCCACCATCTCCGCGAGCACACGATCCCTGCGCGTCTCCGCCTCCTCTGCTACGAGGCGCTACCACACCCTCGACATACACCCTCCCATCAGCACCCCCCCTCACTCCTCTGCGTCCTTTGCCACTCTGCCCCTCTGCGGTTAACCCGAATCGTCCATTCGGCGTGAACCCGCCAACCTCAAGCCATCACTTCGGCCTCAGTCTTCCCCCCACGGGAAGCACCCCGAAAAGCAGGTACATCGGCGAGCGAATCAGCGCTCCGGTATCACGCCATGCCACACGGGGCAGGATCTGCCGGAAGAGATCCAGCATTTCCGAATGCCGGCGCAGCTTGCGCTCCAGCCAGGCCGTGACTCGCTGAGAGGCATTGTACTCCACGGCCATGCTCATCGCATTCACCATGGCAATCAGGAAGAACGCAACTCCACAGGCAAACAATGCCGGACGTGGTGCGCGCTTCACGAACGCGAGAATGATGGCCGCAATCCCGATGACGGTAGGCGCATAGCGGGCCAGGCGGATATTCCCCAGCCGCCACAGCAGCGCTTTCTTCTCCTCGCCCTGCTGCGTGGCATGCGCCGCCTCATGCAATGCAACGGACCACGACGCCGCATCCGTGCCCTGCATGACCGCCTTGTTCAGAAACAGCACCCGGCGCCCCGGATCGAAGTAGTCCGACACCATCGCGTTGTGCTCCACAATCTTCACGTCGGAAGCCTCGTTTTCGTCCAGAAACTGGCGTGCGGCCTCCGCGGCGGTCAGCGCTCCCGGGACTGTCTGTCTCGCGCCAAGTGTCACCCCTTGCTCATAACGTTGCAGGGCAAACCTCGAGATGCCGATGGCGATCACGAGCAGGATGATGGGGAGAACAATCATGCGGGAAGTGCGACGATATCTTCAGAGAAGAGGATACGTGAACATCATGCCACGCCTCGCGACAAATGCGATGGCGCATCGCTATCAAACGGAGGTTAGGCGTCCCCGCCTGACAGCGGATGTTAGGCCTCCGGCCTGACAGTCATGATCTCTCGCCAGGCAACCGTCAGGCCAGAAGGCCTGACGCCCACTGTCGGACTGGAAAGTCCAACCTCCTTCTCGCTCACCTCCACTCGTGCCGGGGGTATCGTCCCTTCAACTGCGTCTTCACGGCCTGGTAGCTGGTCTTCCAGAAGTTCGCCAAATCACCGGTGGTCTGTACGGGCCGCTGGCTGGGGGCGAGGATGTTCACGGAGACCACCACCTTGCCTCCGGCGATGCGTGGATTCTCATTCGTGTCATAGAGCTGCTGCAGGATCACGCTGATCTGCGGTGTCGCCTTGTCTCGGTACTCCACCCTCACCATCTTGCCGTTTGCGAGCTTCACCCGCTCGGGCGCGTAGCGGTCCAGAAGCTCCCGTTGGGAATGTGACAGCCAGGCATTGAGTGCGCCGTCTGGAGTGATTTCGCGAAGCTGCCGTGCTGCTGTAGCACCGAGGCACATCTGCTCGATGAGAAGGCGTTTTTCCTCATCTCCAATCGAAGGCATCTCCAGTTCCGGCATCCACGTTGCGAGACTATTCAACCGGGTGATCCACTGGTCATGGCGCTCGGTCCAATTCGGCATCTCCAGGCGGCCCGCGATAATCTCATCCGCAAGGATGGACGCTGCGAGACCGGCATCGGGTTCCCCACGCTCGCGCGAGTGCAGCGCAAGATCGCGGAAGCGCTTCTCTTCGCGATTCGTCACGCGCTTGTTCACGCTGTCGTACACCGCACGTTTGCCGGTGGAGATGTCCCCGGGGAAAAGCTCATCCAGCCAGGCCTCTTCGACCTTGGTCGTGAGGTTCAGCTTCACCTGAAGCGCCTTGCCCTGAATCTCCGCCACTTCGGCAGCTACGAGCATGGGTGGCGGCTTGAGATGGGCATCCTTTTCCAGATGCCCCTTGTAGCCCGCAGCCAGTGAATACACACGCGAGCCACTGGAGGTCTCCACACCGAGGTGGTCTGAGAACGCCGCGAGCACACACTTCGCCAGCGCAATGTCGTGTGTCTCCGCAGTGATTTGCAGCTTGGGTGAATCCCCTGCCCTGCGGCACAGTCGCAGCAATTGATCCGCACTACGCATGGCCTCCTGCGCCGCACGAGCATGGATGCCATACGGCGCACACGCATCCGGATTGAAGTTCACGGACTTCGCCTTGTCCCACGCGCGCATGAGTGGCTGAAACTCGCTGATATCCTCGCGATGGAAGAATTCTTCACGCTTGCGCTTCGTCTGCTCGGTGGGTTTCAGCAGGATGTCGCGCCCCTGCGCGATGGCCGCGCACAACGCGGCGTCCTCCATGCAATCGAGATTCATTGCCGTGAGCAGCATGCGTGAGAAGCGCGGGTGCAGTGGGAAGGAAGACATCTTCCTGCCCAGCGAGGTGATGGACTTTGTCTCGCGATCCATCGCACCGAGCGACTCCAGCATGGTGCGCGCAAGTTGCTGCGCCTCGGGCGCAGGTGCTTCAAACCAATCAAACGTCATGCCCGCACGCTCCGCGACCACTTCCAGGGTCAGCAACGCTTCGCTGAGATCCAATCGGCGAATCTCTGGCAACTCGCTCTCGGCGCGATGCAAATGCTCGCGCTCTGGCCACAACCGTACGCACACACCGGGGCCAAGACGCCCCGCGCGACCCGCACGCTGATCTGCGCTCGCGCGGCTGATCTTTTGTACCGTAAGCGTATTGATGCCACGCCGCACGTCATGTGCTGCGACGCGTGCCAGGCCACTATCGATCACAGCACGCACGCCTTCGATGGTGAGCGAGGTCTCCGCCACATTCGTGCTTACGATGATGCGGCGTGAGCCGCCGGGTTGCAGCACTTCATCCTGCTGCGCAGGGGTGAGTTCACCATGCAGTGGCAGGATGCGGAAGCCACGGGAGAAGCCACGGCCGCTCATGGCAGCGATGGTCTTGCGAATCTCATGGCCACCCGGCATGAAGACCAGAAGGTCTCCATCCAGACCACGCCGCGCGATGAGTTCCTCCGCCGCGAGCGCAGCTTGATCCCACACCGCTTCGGGATAGCCCGCCTTGTCCCTCATCGGTATTCGGTAGCCAACCTCCACAGGGAAGTTGCGCCCCGCGGAATCAAAGATTTCACACGGCTGGAGGAAGGCCTTCAGCGGGTCCGGCGCGATGGTGGCAGACATCACGATGATGCGCAGGTCCGGTCGCTGCTCCGCCTGCACGGCACGCGCCCAAGCGAGGCACAGGTCGCCATCCAGATGCCGCTCGTGGAATTCGTCGATGACGATGCAGCCCACGTTCTTCAGCGCCGGATCGTCGAGCATGTAACGCAGCATCACCCCCTCCGTGACAAAGAGGATGCGCGTCTTGCTGCTGGAGACATTTTCAAAGCGCACCTGATAGCCCACTTCGTCCCCGAGCTGGGCTCCGCGCTCCTTCGCCACGCGGGCGGCCAGCATGCGGGCAGCAATGCGGCGGGGCTGGAGCACCACGATGCGCTTGTCCCCCGCGATGCCATGGTCCAGCAGCATCTGCGGCACCTGGGTGGACTTGCCGGAACCCGTGGGCGAGCGCACCACGGCATTGCGCACACCAGCCTGGGCAAACCAGTGCACAATCGGCTGGCGCAGGGCTTCAATCGGGAGGTTGGAAACGTGAATGCTCAAGCGTTGCGGATACCGCAATCCGGCGTCCGCGCAACTGCTTCGCACCCTGCCAACCCACCCCTCCGGCTCGATTTCGCAAAATCCTCTCTGTCCTTGATAGCTGCGGCTCCCACTGCCAGTTTGCTTTCCGCTCGATTCACTGCCTTTTCACCCTCCCATGCCCACCCGCCTCGCTCCCGAAGAACTCCGTTCCCACCGCTGGTTTGGTCCGAATGACCTCCGCTCCTTTGGCCATCGCTCGCGGGCAAGGCAGCTTGGTCTGGGCCCGGAAGACTGGCAGGGCAAGCCGGTCATCGCGATTCTGAACACCTGGTCGGACATCAATCCCTGTCACCTGCACTTCAAGGTGCTCGCGGAGAACGTGAAGAAAGGCGTCCTGCAGGCCGGAGGCATGCCACTGGAGATTCCGGTGATGTCGCTGAGTGAGAACTTCATGAAGCCCACCACCATGCTCTATCGCAATTTCCTCGCGATGGAAGCGGAGGAGATGCTGCGCTGCCACCCGGTGGATGGCGCCGTGCTGCTGGGCGCGTGCGACAAGACAACCCCCGCCCTCATCATGGGCGCGGTGAGTGCGGGCCTTCCCTTCATCTTTGTCCCCGGTGGTCCCATGCTGCGCGGTCAGTGGCGCGACCAGACGCTGGGCAGCGGCACGGATGCCTGGAAATACTGGGCCGAGCTGCGCGCAGGGAACATCACTCAGGAAGACTGGTGCGACATCGAGGACGGGATCGCGCGCTCGCACGGTCACTGCATGACCATGGGCACGGCCTCCACGATGACAGCGATCACGGAAACACTCGGCCTCACGCTTCCGGGTGCTTCCAGCATTCCCGCGAGCGACGCGCGTCACTGGCGCATGGCCGCGTCCTCCGGCCGTCAGATTGTGGAGAACGTGTGGAACAACCTGAACCCCTCCCAGTTCCTGAACAAGGCCGCGTTTGAAAACGCCATCGTGGCAGACATGGCCGTGGGTGGCAGCACCAATGCGATCGTGCACCTCATCGCCATGGCAGGCCGCGCGGGCATCAAGCTGCCGCTGGAAGACTTCGACACCATTTCGCGCAAGACGCCGCGCCTCGCCGACCTGCGCCCCGCCGGCCGCTTCCTCATGGAGGATTTCTATTTCGCCGGTGGCCTGCCCGCGCTGCTGAAGCAAGTGGAGGACATCCTCGCAGGTGACTGCATGACGGTGAATGGACACACGCTGTCTGAGAACATCGCCGATGCGAAAATCTGGAACACCGAGGTCATTCGCACGCGCGACAATCCCCTCTCCACCGAAGGCGGCACCGCCGTGCTGCGTGGCAACATCTGCCCGAACGGCGCCGTGGTGAAACACAGCGCGATGGAGCAAAAATACTGGACGCATCGCGGACCGGCTGTCGTTTTCAAGGACTACGAAGATCTCGCCGCACGTCTCGATGACCCCAATGTACCCATCACCGGCGATTCTGTGATGGTGCTGCAAAGCGCCGGCCCTCTCGGAGCTCCGGGCATGCCGGAGTGGGGCATGCTCCCCCTGCCCAAGCGTCTCCTTGAAGCGGGTGTCCGCGACCTTCTGCGTCTCAGCGATGCCCGCATGAGCGGCACCAGCTATGGCGCCTGCGTGCTGCACATCGCTCCCGAGAGCGCCGTGGGCGGCCCCTTCGCCCTCGTCCAGGATGGAGACATCATCGCACTGGATGTGCCCAACCGCACGCTCACCCTGGAAGTCTCCAACGAAGAACTCGCCAAGCGCAAGGCCGCCTGGAAGCCTGCTGCGCGCAAGGTGGACCGCGGCTACCTGCACCTCTTCCTCAATGAGGTGACCCAGGCCGATGAGGGCTGTGACTTCCGATTCCTCCACTACACCGGCACGCCCACGCCGGAGCCGAGAATCCACTAGCATCAACTCGATGGTTACTTCTTGCGAGCCCACCGGCAGCCGGTATCTTCCCGTATGAGCACGGTCGCCATTCATCTCGATCCTTCTCTCCAGCGGTTTGTGGACGCATCCGTCAGTTCAGGGTCGTTCCATAGTGCGAGCGAGGTAGTGGCTGTCGCTCTGCGAAACCTTCAGGCAGACCAAGAAACACGTGCCAGTCGCCTCGCCGCTCTGAGACAGGACGTAAACCTGGGGCTGGAACAAGCAGCCCGAGGTGAGTTTGTCGAGTACGATGCCGAGAGCATCATTGCCGGAAATGCTGCCCGCTAACGGAAAAAGCATGCCCCGAATCCTTCGCACGCAGGCTTCCAAGCAGGACTACAACGACATCTATTCATATATTGCTGCGGATAGTCCCAAGCATGCAGCAAATCTGCTGCGCAAGCTGGATGCCCGGTTGCAAGTTTTATCAGAAAATAACCTGATGGGGCGCCGTCGTCCTGAACTTGCGGAAGACCTGCGCAGCTATCCTGAAGGGAACTATGTCATCTTTTACCAGCCCTTCGAAGATGGCATCATACTGATTAGGGTGCTTCATTCTGCGCGTGACATCACCGCAGACTACTTTAATGAATCGGATACTCCGTAAAGTTCGTTTCCAGCCAGGCGCATCATTCCTCTCCCATGCAAACCACCTTCTCTCCCGCCGACCTCCGCCGCTCCGTCATCGCCGTGCCCCCGCTCTGCCGTGATGCGAACTTCAAGTCGAGCGCCGCTGAAAACGCGAAGCTTATCAAGCACATCGAAGCCGGTGGCGTGAACATCCTGCTCTACGGCGGCAATGCGAACTTCTACAACATCAGCCTCTCCGAGTACGGCAGCGTGCTGGCCCAGCTTGAAGAGGTAGCGGCGAAGGACACGCTGATCATCCCGGCCATCGGCCCCTTCTTCGGCACGGCGATGGATCAGGTGGAGATCCTCAAGGGGACCAGGTATCCCACCGCCATGCTGCTCCCCACCCTGGCAGTCTCCAAGCCGGAAGGCGTGCGTGAGGCGGTGCTGCGGATTGTCGAAAAACTCGGCCGGCCCATCGTGCTGTACGTGAAGGACGAAGGCTATGTAAACCTGGAAGTCGTGAAGAGCCTCGTGGCCGCAGGTGCCGTCTCCTGGATCAAGTACGCCGTGGTGCGCCAGGATCCCGCCGTGGACCCGCTGCTCGAAGCCATCTCGAATGAGGTGCCTCGCGAACTGCTCGTGAGCGGCATCGGTGAGCAACCTGCCATCATTCACTGGAAGAAGTTTGGCGTGCAGGCCTTCACCGCCGGTTGCGTGTGCGTGGCCCCGAATCGCTCCCAGGAACTGCTGCTCGCCCTGCAGGCAGGTGAGTTCGACAAGGCCGAGTCCCTTCGTGAACGCTTCCTTCCGCTCGAAGATCTGCGCAATGCCTACAGCCCCATCCAGGTGCTGCACCACGCGGTGAAGCTCGCCGGCATCGCTGAGACCGGCCCGCAGCTTCCGCTGCTCAGCGAGCTGGATGCGGACAAGCAGGCCGCCATTGCCCGCGCCGCGCAGGACGCGCTGGCATGGAGCCGTGCGTAGTCGTTGGCAGCACCCGCTTGCAATCGCTGACGCATGGAGGACCAAGCCCCCGAGCCGCACGAAGAAGAGGATCCCATCCGCACCTGCGCATACACGGGCGAACGCCGCCCGCAATCGCAGATGGTGCGCATCGGGCCGCACTACGTGGTCGCAGAGTACAAGGATGCGGCCGTGCAGTTCCTCCAGCAGGGCAATGAGTTCGATCCTCCGGGCAAGGACATGCAGGCGCCCCCCGTGCGCCTCATGCCCCTGGTGACGAAGGCGTGGGACATCTTCCGGCAGCACTGGCTGCTGTTCTTCCTCATCAATGTCACTGTCGCACTTCCCGTGAGCATTCTGGAGGGCTATGTCAGCACCCAGGTGGATCCTGTGGAGGGTGGGATGCGGCTTCTTTTCTTCTCCATTTCCGTCAATGGCATCTTCATCAGTGTGGGTCACGCGGCAATCTTTGCAGCCATGTCCCGCATCTGGATGGGCAAGGTGCCCACTTATGGAAACGCGTGGTTCGTGACCATGGCACGATTGGGCAATGTGGTGCTGGCCAGCATCTTTGTGCTCATCCTCGTCATGGCGGGCTTCTTCCTTTGCCTTGTTCCCGGCTTCCTCGCGTCGGTGTGGCTGGCATTCACGATTTGCATTGTCATGGATGAGGGCCGCTCTGCCTGGCCCGCTGTGGAGAGGAGTGCGGATCTCGCCCGCGGGAGGTTCTGGCTGCTGTTCCTTTATTTCATCGCAGTAACGCTCCCCCTCACCGTCCTTGTTTTCATCTACCAGGTGGTTGTGCAGTTCGTGCCCACGCTGAGCCACTGGCTGTTGGATGCAGTGATACTGACAATTCTCTCCACCCCGTTGCTCCTCGTCCAGGTTTTCACGTTCGTACTCTACAGGGCTCTTCGCTCAGCTCCACCGGTGGTGAGCTGATCCGTTTGGCTCCGGCTCTGCCACCCTGCTTGCGCAGCACGCGGTGGAAGGTCCACCATCGAGATTCATCGCACTTGGCACCTGCATTTCGGAAATAATCTCGGAATTGCCAGGCTCTCGCCATTCTGTATGCACAAAAAAGAGCGAAGCAGAACGCTTCGCTCTTGGTGGAAAAAGTAATGAGGCTTTTTGCCCGACTAGGAGTTTTCCTCGGCAGCGGGAGCAGCGTCCTGAGCAGGAGCAGCATCAGCCTTCTTCGCGGCGGGGGCCTTGGCAGCCTTCTTCACGGCGGGCTTCTTGGCAGCAGCGGCCTTCTTGTCAGCATCCGAGGCGGCCTTCGCGGGACGGCTCACCTTGCGGCTGATGCCCTGCTTGGCGAGTTCCTTCTTGCGCTTCAGGTAAGCGGCGCGGCGGCGACGCTTGATGATCTTGTTGGATTGTTGTCCCATGAGGATGGATGCAGTGTTTGTAAAAGAGGGCGGACAAGTTCCACCGATGCTTGAAGAATCAAGGTGAAAAATGCGTCAGATCCCCAACTGACGAGGTTCGCATCCACCCACTCTCACCTACAAAAAGCCTTGCATGCCTGCGGAACTGTGTTCACATTGACCCTGTTGACGGGCTTGCATGCCCTCACGAGTGACCCAAGGTTGCCTTCCGCGCAACGGTCCCGCCTGCCTCAAACGCGCCCTCACGGGCATGCATCTCAGCGTTTCGAGCCCGGGTGCGGCACCCCCGCCTGGAATTTCCTGCACGGATCACCCCTTTCTTTCTTTTCTCGTACGTTCATTTCCCCACGGGCAGCACTTCGCGCCCATGGGCGACATCCCAGCTTCCCCACCCCACAACGAATCTGTCATGGCAGGCCACAACAAATGGTCGAAGGTCAAGCACATCAAGGCCGTAGTCGATGCCAAGCGCGGCAAGGTATTCAGCAAACTCGCCAAGGAGATTACGCTGGCGGCGAAGCATGGGGGCGGAAGTCCAGATACCAATGCCCGGCTGCGCACTGCCATCTTGAACGCCAAGGCCCAGAACGTGCCTAATGACAACATTGAGCGTGCTATCAAGAAGGGTACCGGCGAGCTGCAGGGCGCAGCGCTGGAGGAAGTGGTCTATGAAGGCATTGGCCAGGGTGGCGTGGCTCTGCTCATCGAAGTGGTCACTGACAATCGCAATCGCAGCGTGAGCGACCTGCGCACCATTTTCAGCAAGCTGGGCGGCACCTTCGCGGATGCCGGCAGCGTTTCGTATCTTTTTTCCCGTCTCGGAGAGATCCGCCTGGACAAGCCCTCGCTCGAAGAAGACACCGTGATGGAGATCGCCCTCGAAGCAGGCGCGGATGACATCATCGGCGAGGAGGAAGAATGGGTGGTATACACCCCGGTGGATAAACTTTTCGCTGTGGGCGGCGCCTTCCAGGCGAAGAACATCACGCCAAAATCACAACAACTCATCTACCAGCCATCCACCACTGTGACCCTGGACGATGAATCCACGGCACGTTCTTTTCTCAAGCTGTACGACGCTTTGGACGACTACGACGACACGCAGAACGTGCACGCCAACTTCGAACTGGCTGATGAAGTGGTGGCCAGGCTCTCCTGACGCCTCAAGACATACCTTTTGTATCGCATCTCTCGATGACTGAGCATTCAACTTTGCAAGCGGGCTCCTCAACACCCACGCTGTTTCCCATGGCACCCGAGGAATCAAGATCGACTCCCAGCGGCAAACGCGCTGCGAAAAAGACAGCCAAAAAGGCGGTGAAGAAGTCTGCGAAAAAAGCAGCCGCCAAGACCGAGGTACAGGCTGAACTGCCCACCCCGCCCGCTCCCAAGAAGCGTGCCGCCAAAAAGAGCACCAAGGGTACGGCAAAGCGTGAAGAACGTGCCAGCGCTCCCGCAGCCGCAACATCCTCTGAAGTGATGGTGCAGGATGGTGGAGTCACTCGCGTGCCCGCAGCCGATGTGGTGCACCATGAGCCCGCCGCGCGTCCCGCGCCTGTCGATGCTCCGATTTCTGCTCCCGCGCCAGCCCCGGCTCCTGTGCCCGCTCCCGCACCTGTGGCGGAAGTTCGCGAAGCCCCGTCCCAGCCAGCACCACAGCAGCAGCAGCATGGCTCCGGTCATGCGCATCCGCGTGCTCACACGGGTGGCCAGCAGCATGGCGGCCAGGGTGGCCCCAATGCTCCCGCCCCCTCCGGAGAAGGCCAGCACCAGCACGGTGGCCATGGCCGCGGTCGCAAGTGGGAGAAGCGCAACAAGTTCCGTGAACGTTTCCGCGACAAGCATCGCGATCGTGATGGTCAGCCCCAAGGCGACGGCGAAGGCCAGCAGCAGCAGGCTCCCCCGCCCGAGCGCCCGCTTGGCCCGCCGGAGCCCAGCGAGGGCATTCTTGAGCTCACACCGAAGGGCTATGGCTTCCTGCGCCAGAAGAGCCGCCAGTGGGCGGACTTCGCGCAAGACCCGTGGGTCTCTCCCGAATGGATTCGCAATCTCGGCCTGCGCACCGGCATGTACATCAAGGGTGTGGAGCGCATGGGGCACCGCGGACCTCAGGTCACGGAGATCAAGGAGGTGAACGGCCTGCCTCCGGAGAAGGTGCGCGATCTGCCACTCTTCGAAGAACTCAAGGCGGTGAACCCGAGCAAGCGCATCCAGCTTGAAACGGTCCCCACACGCCTCACTACGCGTGTGATGGATCTCATCACACCCGTCGGCCGTGGTCAGCGCGGCTTGATCGTGGCGCCTCCACGCGCCGGTAAGACCACTCTGCTGCAGCACATCGCCGAAGCCATCACGCAGAATCATCCGCAGATGCATCTGATGATCCTGCTGGTGGATGAGCGCCCTGAAGAAGTGACGGAGTTCCGCCGCACGCTGCCGAATGCCGAGCTGCACGCCAGCTCGAACGACAGTGATATCCGCAGCCACCTGCGCACCGCCGTGCTCGCCATCGAGCGCGCGAAGCGCCTTGTGGAAAGCGGTCAGCACGTTTTCATGCTGCTGGACTCCATCACGCGCATGGCGCGTGCTTTCAATAACGCGCACAAGGGCGGAGCCACAGCCACAGGCGGTCTCGGTGTGGGTGCTCTGGAAATGCCCCGCCGACTCTTCGCTGCCGCACGCAACACGCGCGACGCCGGCTCCCTCACCATCCTCGCCACCACGCTGATTGAAACAAACAGCCGTATGGACGACGCGATCTTCCAGGAGTTCAAGGGCACAGGTAACTTGGAACTCGTGCTCGATCGCAAGATCGCCGAACAGTACATCTATCCCGCGGTGAATATCTTCCGCTCCGGCACCCGCCGTGAGGAACTGCTGCTGCCCCCCTTCCAGATGGAAAAGGTGCACATGCTGCGCCGCGGTCTCGCGGGTCACAAACCCATCGATGCCATCCAGCGTGTCATCACCCTCATGGAGCGCGCTCCGAACAATTCCCAGATGCTCATCGAGCTTCCGGGCAGGGTGAATGTGTGAGGACATCATCACGTCTCTCACGGCGCGCCTATGAAATACGCCTGGATCACTCTGCTCCTGGCGCTTGGATTTGCAGGAGGGTACCTCACCTGTACCCTCACCAGCAAAACTCCCCAAACCCACCGCGTCGCTTTTGACGGAGACGATCTCCGCTCACTCGCTCCTGAATCGCAAATATTGGCGCTGAGCTCGGGGGATCCAAACGAGGACGTGGAACAAGCGCTCCGTAAAGGTGACAGGCGCTACATTGCCATTCACAGGCGTTCGGTGGTGCCAGGCGTTGAGGGAAATCCCGGCGACACAAAGTTCATCGTAGCGCCCTCTGATTACGTCACCTCTTTTGCGCAGGCGCAGTTGCTCACCCTGACGAAAAACTACGCCGCAGAGTACAACAAATGCCTGCAGGCGAAACTAACTGCCAAGTGACCGGCTCCCCAGGTTGACCGTTTTTAAAACCGAGTTCCTATTTTTGGACGAATCTGTGCGTGAAGAGTCAGTAACTGCCGAGCATCTCCGACGTATGCTCATCGGACACTGAAAACCAAAAACCTTCCCCATGCCCGCCTCCAAGCCTCCACCCCGCGATGTCGATATCGACGCCGTCCTGCCACCCGATGGCAAAGGGAAGGCTCCGTCTGGAAGGGACGCTGAGAACTCCTCAGAGGCTGCGCGCATCATTGCGCACTGGATGGATGAGTTCATCCGCATCCCGGGAACCAATGTGCGCATCGGGCTCGACCCCATCATTGGGTTGTTTCCAGGTGTCGGTGATTTCCTGGCGTCGAGCATTGGAGTGGTGACCCTTGCTGAGGGGGTGCGTCAGCGCGTCCCGGTGTCCGCGCTCATACGCATGGGCACGAATATCTTGATCAACGATGCGGTGGGCACCATTCCCGGTGTGGGTGACGTGTTCTCCGCGTGGTTCAAATCGAACTCCCGCAACCTCAAGCTCATCAATCAGTGGAAAGGCGGCGACAAGGCCGCAGTGCGTCGTGGCAGCCGCATCTTTATGGTGGTGTTCATCTCCGTGTGGCTGGGCTTGCTGGTACTGTGGGCCATGGTGTGGATCACCTTCGCGACCATGATCTGGCAGCTCGGCAGCAAATTGTTTGGAGGCTGAGCTCGCAGGCGAGCAGCACACCCGGCATCGTCTTACCGGAGTCTTGATGACCTGTCGAGCTGCTGCGCCCACAATGCCGCTGCGGTTCGCGTCTCCACTCCGAGCTTGGCAAAGATAGCCTCCAAGTGCTTCTGCACCGTGCGTGCACTGATGCCGAGGATGAGCGCGATCTCCTTGTTCGTCTTGGCCTCTGCAACCCACGAGAGCACCTCCGCCTCGCGTGACGATAGCGAAGCCAGCAGCTTGCGCTGACGCACCGCGGCGAATGCACGCTGGATGGCGGGCTGTAGCAGCGACAACACCACACGGTCACGCTCTGTGTAATCCCGCGTGGAACTGGAGAGCACCATGCTCACGAGCTCACCCGGCGCAGGATGCACCGAGAGCGCCATTTGCCGCTCGATGCCGAGATACTTGTATACCTCTTGATACAACCCAAGGTCATGAAGTTCGCGCCTCGTGATGAAGTCACTGATCTTTAGTGGTGCCGCGATGCCAAGTTCCGACTGCAACTTGAAGCAGGGATGCTGATGAATGAGCGCACCAAAGGGCTCCGCATATTTGTTGATCTCTGCATTGTTCACCGTGGAGGTGATCTTCAGCACACGACCTTGGGAGAACTCATTGCAGGCGACAAACTCTGAGTCGATGAGTTTCGGCAGCCAGCCAAAAATCAGGCGATCACGCAGGTCTTCATGACTGGAAGCTTCCAGCAGATCATGACTGCATTGCTTCACGGTTTCCAAGTCGAGGTGTGAGACTCGTTGCATGGTCTTGGGGAGAAACTAGGGAAGGCACCGGGGAGTTGAAAGCGAAAATTACGCCAGATCGCGTATTTACCGTCATGTGGGTGGCGGCGACAGCAATCCCATGATGACGAATGCCTTCCGTCGCGCAGTCTGGCTCGTTCTGATTTTTTTAACTCCTGCGGTTTTTCTAAACGCCCAGGTGACATGGAATGCCGGTACCGGAAACTGGTTCACCTCCAGCAACTGGACCCCGGGCGTGGTACCAACCTCGGCGATTGATGCATCCATCAACAATGGCGGCACAGCACAGATCCTGACGACAGGAGGACAGGTGAAGTTGCTGACTCTCGGTGCAAACGCGGGGCAATCAGGCACGCTCCAAGTGCAAGGCGGAGCACTCACCGCCTCCAGCTTCATGCTGGTGGGAGATTTTGGTTCCGGCACCGTCACCGTTTCCAGTGGGGGCACGCTCTCCACGGGCATCACTGGCATTGGCAACAATGCAGGGTCAAACGGGTTGGTCACGGTGACCGGTGCGAACTCCCGGTGGACCTTCAGCAGTCAAGGTGATGTAGGCAGCAGCGGCCACGGGGAGCTCCACGTGCTGGAAGGCGGGACCGTGAGTTCCGGAAATGGCGCGATGAATGTAGGCAATGACAATGGCGCCAGCGGCCTCGTGGTGATTACAGGCACGACGGCGGCCACGAGCAGTACAGTGGTGTTTACGTTCGTGGGAGCTGCGGTGAACAGCACCGGGGAAATCCGGGTGACCGGGCCAATGGCGACGTGGAATGGTGGCATCACCTCCATCGGGCAAAACGCACAAGGCACGGTAACGCTTTCCCAAGGCGCCACGGGGACGACCAACACACTCAACATTGGCAACACTGCAGTCTCGGTGGGTTCACTGACGGTGCAGAATGCGAATACCACACTCACCGCTGCCAGTGTGAATGTGGGTGTGAGCGGGCGCGGCACGCTGCTCATCGCGGATGGCGGGGTGGTGAACGGCACCCTTGGAAGAATCGGCCAGAACGTCGGCTCGACTGGTGAAGTGACCGTCACAGGGGCCAACTCCAGATGGCTGCTGTCCGGAGACATCACCACGGGGTCGGTGTCACCCGGGTCTGGCGGAAGTGCCACGTTGTCGATTCTGAATGGCGGCCGTGTGCGCACGAATGGACGCTTCAACGCGAATGCCAACTTCAACCTCACGGTCAGCGGCACCAACTCCAAGCTGGAAATCCTCGATGTCGCCAGCTTCGGCTCGCTAGCTGGCGTGGTGGTGCAGAACTCGCAGGTGCAGGTCGTGAACGGTGGATCCGTAGTCACAGGCGCACCCGCAGCGCTGAGCAACAGCACCAATTTCCTGGCAGCTGTCGGAGACACATTGACGGTCACCATCACCAATGGCTCATGGACGGCTCAAGGGGGCATGGTCATCACAGGTGTGGGCACGACCACCACCACGATTTCCCAAGGCTCCACCATCAACACTTCCTCCACCGCGCCGAATGTCGCCTCCTTCCAGATGGCTGGCAACGCGGGAGGTGTGCACCATCTTACGGTTCAAGGCTCCGGCACTGTATGGAACAACTCTGGCTGGGCGCTGATTGGAGACCAGGGTTCAGCGACAGTGACCGTGGAGAATGGAGCTGTGATGAGGAGCAGCTTTGTCGACGTGGCCCGGCGGGCCACCAGCACCTCAAAAATTACCGTGACGGGTGCGAACTCGCTGTGGGATGCCTCCTCGCTCGCGGGATTCGCGAGCACCATCGGTGAGGGCGGCGATGGCACACTGCACATATTGAACGGAGGCGAGTTTCGCGCCGATACCCTGACCATGGGTAGTTCCTTTCTTGGGGTACATGGTGAAGGGCATCTGCTGGTCTCCGGGGCCAATTCGAAGCTCACCCTGACCGGCACCGCCGGTATCTTCGATGGAGAACTCGAGGTCGGCCTGTTCAACGACAGCGAGGCCGTGTTTGAGAAGGGCGGCCAGCTTACAGGCAGGTATCTGTCCATCGCGGGTAATTCCGGTACCACGGCCGAAGTCACCGTCAGTGACGCGGGGTCGGCCATCCATCTCACGGAACACATCGCGGTGGGAGTCAATGGCACCGGCACGTTCACCGTGAACAGTGGTGCCACGGTGGTGAGCAAGCAGGGCTTCGTCGGAGATCTGGATGGGGCAATCGGCAATGCCACCATCTCGGGCAGTGGCACTTCATGGACGATGACGGAAGATCTCGAAATAGGATTTCAGGGAACCGGAACCGTGATCGTGGAGAACCAGGCCACTGTCACCGCAAGGCAGGTCCGCCTCAATGTGAGCAGCGAGGCACCGCTCCCATCCGTGCTGGAGGTGCGTGGCGGCGCCCTACTCGTGACGAGGCAAATCCGGGAAGGCGGCTTCTCCTGTGGATGCGGTGTCGGTGGCGGCAGTGAAGGAGTGGCCGGCGCCAAGCTCAACATCGACGGAGGTATCCTGCGAGCCACCGCGAATGAGCAGGACTTTCTTTTCGGATTCGAGTCCGGCGACGTGGAGTTCAAGAGCGGTGGAGCCACCATTGATAGCAATGGCTTCAACATTGGGATCGGTGTGCCCCTCGGCGGTGCAGGGGGAATGACGAAGACAGGCCAGGGGATTCTGACCTTGTCAGGCACCACGAGCTATGCCGGAGCCACGCTGGTGAGTGCCGGCACGCTGCGGGTGAATGGCTCCATCACTCTCTCAGCCGTGACCTTGAGCGATGGCGCCACTCTTGGTGGTACGGGAAGCATCACGGGCAATACCACCATCAACAACGGCGGCAGGATTGCCCCCGGAGCAAGTCCCGGCACGTTGTCCGTGGGGAACCTGCTGCTGAACAATCTCTCGCTTCTGGACTATGAACTGGGCCCGCCGCAGCCTCCCGGCATCGCAGGCACGGATAGTGACCTGCTTCAGGTGAATGGTGCGCTGACTTTGGATGGCGTGCTGAACATCGATCCACTCACGGGTTTCAATATCGGAACGTATCGCCTCATCAACTACTCCACGCTGACAAACAACTTCGGACTGGGCTTGGGTGATGTGCCGCTGGGACTGAACTACACCATCGATACGGCCACGACCGGCCAGGTAAACCTCATCGTCAGTCTCACGGATTTGCAGTACTGGGACGGGCCGAATGTCCTTGGCAACAATGTGGTGGATGGCGGCACGGGCACCTGGAACAACACCTCGGCGAACTGGACCACCGAGGTGGGCATCCCCAACTCGGCATGGAACAGCAAGACGGCCATCTTCCAGGGCACAGCGGGTACAGTGACACTGGGAGACGACATCGACTTCGAAGGTTTGCAGTTCGTCACCAGTGGTTATGTCATCAATCAGGACCTGGCCCAGCTCTATGCACTCCATACTGCCACGGATGCAGTCGTGCTGGTGAATGCGGGTGCGCAGGCCACCATCAACGCGCCCATCACCGGCAGTGGTGGCATTGCAAAGGGCGGCACCGGCACCTTGGTACTCACGGGAGCGCACTCCTACCTCGGCGATACCGCAGTGAATGCGGGTGCATTGTATGTGAATGGATCTCTGGTGGAATCGAGCGTCACCGTGGCCAGCGATGCCACGTTTGGCGGCATCGGTCGTGTGGAGCATGGGGTGACTGTTGGCGCTGGTGGCATCATCCGTCCTGGGGATGCCACGAATCCCGGCGCGCTGCGTGTGGGCTCGCTCTCGCTTGGGAACACATCGGTTCTCGCGTATTCCCTTGGTGCCCCGGGTAATCCGAACAACAGCCACATCGCCGTGGATGGGGACCTCTTGCTGGACGGCCTGCTGCGCATCACGGACGCGGGCGGCTTCACGGCGGACGCGTACAACCTCATGACGTATGGAGGTGCGCTCACGGATGCACTCCTCACCATTCAGAGTATGCCTGCGGGTTTCAATCCGGGGAACTTCGCCATCGACACCGACACAGCCGGAGAGGTGAACCTCGTGGTGGTGGAGACCGGCCCGGGCATGCAGTACTGGGATGGCTCGCACCCGGGCGCCAATGGATTCATCGATGGCGGCGATGGCATCTGGAATGTGACGGATACCAACTGGACGAACCAGGCTGGCAACATCAATGGCCCATGGGCAGGGCAGACCGGCGTCTTCACCACGCGACCGGGCATCGTCACGCTGGGCAGCGACATCCCCTTCCAGAAGCTCATCTTCCAAGTGAGCGGCTATCGCATTGTCTCGCCCGCAGGACAAAAGCTCTACTCGCTGGGGGATGCGGAAATGCAGGTGGTGGGAGGCGCGCGTGCCACCATAGCCGCGCCGATTTCTGTAACCGGTACATTCACCAAGTCGGGTCCGGGCAGGCTCATTCTCGCAGGGGCCTCACCTTCCTATGCAGGAGCCACACTCATCCAGCAGGGTGGCCTGTATGTGAATACGGTGCTGCGATCTCCGCTCGTGCGTGTGGGTCGTGCTGGTACCCTGGGTGGCAGTGGCATCATCGTGGGGAATGTCCTCAACCATGGCACCGTGGCTTCGGGGAATTCCGTGGGTGCACTCACCATCCATGGCAATTTCCGGCAGACAGGCAGCGGCACACTGGAGTTGGAAATTGCGAGTCTGCACCGGTTTGATCAATTGTCCGTCAGCGGCACCGCGCATCTTGGCGGCACGCTGGATGTGCGTTCGCTCGGCGCCGATCTTGAGTATGGCGACCAATTCCCCTTCCTCCATGCGGGCCGTATCAAGGGACGATTCTCGCGCATCACCATGCCGCATCCTTCGGTGAATCGTGGCCGCTTCTTCACTGTCGGTGGCACGGGCATCCTGCTGGTCGCGCCCACGAGCTACACGCTGGTGGCAGAAACACCCAATCAGACAAGGCTTGCAAGGGCGCTGGATGAATGGATTGGCATCGAAGATGGTGACATCGGCGTGACGACTCTCGCTCTCGACATGCTGCGGGAGGAGCAATATCCCGCAGCGTTCGAAGCCATCCTGCCCGGACACTATGATGCCGCTCTGCAGATCAGCGCCGAACTCGCCCACAGCCAGATGCAGGGGCTGCATCAGCAATTCAGCTCACGTCGCCTCTCGATACGCAGCATGGGCACGGAAGCCTATCGCAAGTCTGCACCCAGGACGCCCAGCACCAAGAATTCCAAAGACGTGAAAGCCGTGCAGGATCAAATCACTCCCCCCGAGGAGGACCCATGGGTGGTGTGGACCCAAGCCACAGGACTCTTTTCCCACACCGGTTGGGGTACCACACCGGATCGCGAGTTCGATAGCGGCACCTTCCTCGCCGGAGCGGACTATGCCCTGAGTGATGAGTTCGCCGTGGGCATCTTCGCAGGCTACCAGATGGGCGAGAGCGACTATCCCGGGAACAACCAGGCGGATCTGGAGAAGGTGACCTTCGGCGCGTATGCGCTGTATGATCGTGGCAACTTCTATGCGCATGCGGCCGTGGAAGGTGGCGCAATTGAATATGAAGTGCGACGCGCCATTGTGCTGCCTACTCTGGACCGTGCGACCCACAGTGAGCCAGATGGTCATGAAGTCTCTGCCAGCTTCGGCACGGGCTATGACTTCCAGGCGGGTAATTTCACCTTTGGACCGAGCCTTGCGATTCAATACACCCGGCAGAGTCTCAGTGGATTCACCGAGCGCGGCGCGGACAGTCTCGACCTGCGCCTCGATGATGCAAACGTGGACAGCCTGCGCAGCTATCTCGGCGCGAGAGTCGCGTACACCATGAAGCTTCCCGGAGAAGTCACCGTCATTCCAGAACTCCGCGCCTTCTGGCAACACGAGTTCCTGCAGGACGGTGAGACGCTTCACGCGAGGCTCGCCGGAGGTTCAGGCCCCGGCTTCGACTACCTCACCAGGGAACCCGAGCGTGACGCCTTCTACCTTGGCGGTGGCGTGAATGTGCTGATGGATCAGACCTTCTTCGGCGGGCTCTTCTACCATGCCGAATTCGGCCGCACGGATGAGGCGAATCACACGATCAGTGTGAATGCGAACTGGAGGTTCTAACTGGGTGTCTTGACTAACCAACGCAGGCACATCCTTTCGTGGTGAGTCGCAAGATAGCGGCCTCGTGAATCCTGTCTGGCAGTCATCAGTGCGCTTTGCGTCGTGGAGTGTGACGTGCTTCAAAAGCAAGGCAGGCGAAGTTACGCTTGTCATCGCTATGAGAAGCCAAGCTCAACGAAGGAAGGCAGTGTCAGGCCG
>NZ_QNRR01000020.1 GCF_003315205.1 Roseimicrobium gellanilyticum
GTCATCGTGCAGACGCACCGTATCGGCGACCTGGCCGTCGCAGCGATGCCTTTCGAGGTGTTTGCTGAGATCGGCCTGGAGCTGAAGCAGCGCAGCCCGATCCGGCCTCTGATGAACATTTCCATCGCCAACGGCTCGCATGGCTACCTACCTACACCCGCTCAACACAAGCTCGGCGGCTACGAGACATGGATCGGCGTCAACAAGGTACAGATCGACGCCTCGGTGAAGATGGTGGACGCCTTGATCGAGATGCTCGGCGAACTACACAAAGAGAAGCCATAGTCCGCTCATGAAAGTCGCAACGAAGATCCGATGCAAAGCTGGGTTCGGCGATGGGCGACGTCTACGCTCATTGCCACAGAATCCATCTTTTTGTTAGAGCAGAATCTGTTTTACCACATTACCATGAACATCTGTCAGGCGAAAATCACGTCCGGCATAGCGATAGGTGAGGCGTTCGTGGTCAAGTCCGAGGAGATGAAGCATCGTGGCATGCAGATCGTGAACGTGGACCTTGTTCTCTACTGCCTCATAGCCCAGCTCATCAGTGGCCCCGTGACTGTATCCGCCTTTTACGCCGCCTCCAGCCATCCAGAGTGTGAACGCTTTGTGGTTGTGGTCACGTCCATCGCCTCCCTGGGCATGCGGGGTTCTGCCAAACTCGCCAGTGCAGACCACAAGGGTGTCCTTCAACAGTCCACGCTGCTTCAGGTCAGTAAGTAATCCCGCGATGGGTTGGTCCACGGCCGCGGCGTTTGCTTCGTGGCCGGTTGCCAAATTGAAGTGCTGGTCCCAGTTGCCCCCGGCAATTTCAACGAAGCGCACGCCTGCCTCGCTCAAGCGACGAGCAAGAAGGCATTTGCGGCCAAAATCATCCGGGCTGCTGTCGAACCTCGCACCTCCCCCACCGCCGCCGCCCCGGCGACCACTGCCACCCTCGCTGATGCCATACAGAGCTTTCGTAGTGGCACTCTCCCCCGACAGGTCCAGAACCCCGGGCATCTGCACCTGCATTTTGAAAGCAAGCTCGAAGGACTCGATGACGCCTTCGACTTCGGGATTCACGACGTCACGGGCGAGAGATTCACGGTTCATCGCCTGAATCAGATCGAGAGCACGGCGTTGGTCGCCCGCAGGCATCTTTGCAGCGAGATTACGCACTGTGGCATTGGCGATGGGTCGTTGGCCGGAGCCGATGCGGGTCGCCTGATGGATGGCTGGTAAGAACGCGCTGCCGTAGTTCTGAGCGCCGCCCACATCGCTGGGTGGTGAGATGGTCACGAAACCCGGGAGATTCTCATTCTGTGTGCCAAGACCGTACACCGCCCATGCACCGAGTGATGGCCGCACAAATTGCGTGGTGCCCGTGTGCATTTGTAAAAATGCCTGCGGATGCGCCGGAAAATCCGTCTGCATGGAACGGATGAGGCAGATGTCGTCGGCATGCTGGGCGACATAGGGAAAAAGCTCAGAGATCCACAGACCGCTCTGCCCATGTTGGGAGAAGTTCCATTTTGAACCAAGCAGCTTGGTCCCTGGGCGCATACCGGGTTGGCCGGTGGATGCGTTCAGCTTTGGCTTGTAGTCAAAAGTGTCGACGTGCGATGGGCCGCCGCGCAGGCTGATAAAGATCACACGTTTGGCCCGCCCAGGAAAATGAGTTGCCTTGGCGGTGAGAGGATTGCCAGCGGCGAGAGCCTCACGCTGAGCGATGCCCGCGAAGGCGAGCCAGCCAAAACCACATGATGCCGTCCTCAGCATGGCACGGCGTGAGAATCTTTGCGGCGCAAATTGGGTGTGCATGATTCCGGACGAGTCAGGGTTGAAATAGCAGGGGTGCGAAATGATACAGGTCATTCATCCATACCTTGGGTTCATGTCCTCCCGCATTGATTCGGAAAACATGCGGGATGTTCTTTTCGGTGAAGAATGCATCTGCCGCGACCATACCGGCACCCATCATAGAATCACGGTCGCCGACAGAGAGCCACAGGAGGCGGAGCTTTTCGTTGGGTTCCGTCCAGCGTCTCCCCGCTCCGGAGAAAGCACCGACCCAGGCGAATTTGTCGGAGTTTGCGGTGCCGGTGGAAAGGGCAGCGCCAGCTCCCATCGAAAGCCCTGCAAGTGCCCGGTTTTCTCTACCGGTAAGTGCCGGGAATTTGGATTCAACGTATGGTAGCAAATCATTCAGCAGCACCTCACCGAATGTCATGCTCGCACGCGCCTTTGCATCCCGGCTTTCGGCAGCTTGCTGGCGGCCTGCAACCGAGATGCTCGATGGCATCACGACGAGCATGGGAACAAGCCTCTTGTCGGCGTAAAGATTGTCGAGGATGGCATCAGCGTGGATGGCCTGTACCCAGTTGTTTTCATCCCCGCTCGCACCGTGAAGAAGGAAGAGCACCGGGTATTTTTTTCCGGGTGAGAACCCCGGCGGCGCGTAGATCGTCGCCCTGAAGGTGCCTCCCGCGGTCTTTGATTCATATTCAAATGGAATGACCTTCCCACGCGCAGCACCCGAGCGGGGTGTGTCAAATCCGGCCGGGGCCTCTGGCTGGTTGGGCTTCAAAACAGGGGTACTGCCACTCTGTTCGGGTCCGCCGCGTCGCATGCCTCGCGGGGACTGCGCGAAAGCTGAAAGCTGCAGGACACAAAGCAGAGCCGAAATGATGGTGATGGTTTTGTGGCGCATGGCGGTCAGTTGAGGAAACGGAATTCAGCGCTGGCAAAGAGGGCCAGGCAAAAGATGCTGAGCGCCTCGTCGGCGGAATTGCCGCTGCCACGCTCACGGTCCAGAAAGGTTCTCGCGGTTTGCATTTCCTTCATTGAAGGTTGGCGAGACAACGCAAGGGCGTAGGCCTGGATGATTCGCTGGTCAGTACTGGAGGTTGGTCCGGCGGTTATCCGCTTTGCGAACTTTTCGGCCTGCTCACGCACGAAGTCGTTGTTGAGCAGATAGAGCGCCTGCGCCGGTACATTGGTTTGTTCCCGCGCTCCCATGACGAGACTGGCGTCCGAGTAGTCAAAAACTGCGAGGGCATCGGGAAGGAGGTCACGGGCAATCGGCAGGTACACGCTGCGATAGTTGGCTGTAGCATTGACGAGCGTGTCCTCATTGATGCGGATGAAGCCGCCGGTACTTCCGATCGGGCCATCACCGGCTACGGCAACCTCGGAGCCGACAATCGGGGTAAGCTGAAGCTGGCCGCTTGCGGCGAGCATCGCATCGCGAATGCACTCGGCATCGAGCCGCTGTTTGTCTCGCCGCCAAAGCAGTTTGTTTTCCGGGTCGGCGGCGTAGCTCGCAGCATCATGCGTGGATGCAAGCTGATATGTCCGGCTTAGCACGACCTCGCGGATTGTGGCCTTGATGGACCATTGGTTCCTAACGAGCCTCACTGCGAGGTGATCGAGAAGCGCCTGATTTGCTGGCGGCGTCCCCTGTGTTCCCAGATTGTCCACACTCTCCACGAGACCGGCGCCTAGTAGCCAGTGCCAGATACGGTTTGCCATCACACGCGCCGTGAGGGCATGGCGGGGGCTTGCGATCCAATCGGCTAATTCCTTTCTTCCGCTGGTGTTTGGCGGGATGACCGGTGCTGATACGCTTGTAAGCGCTGCTGGGAATCCACGCGGCACCCGCTCACCCGGCTCGTTCATTTCTCCGCGAATGAAGAGCGGGCTATCGGCGATGGTCTCGAAACCGCTCGGAGGCCGGATGCCGGAACTGCCTTTGATCTCCACGACTTTTGTGGGACGCATTGCCTCTGTCTTACTGGTGCCCGCAGGCCGGTCCTGTACACCCATACAAAATGCTTTTGCGTGCCCCTGTTCGTCGAATGAGTTCAACCGGCTTTCAAGGTCCGCCATTTTGCCGAGCGCTATCTGCACCTGAATGAAGAACTGTGGACCGCTGCCTCCACCCATAGCACCGCCTTTGCCCCTGCGCGGCGCACCCGCCGAACCGGCTCCCGGACTGCTGCGCTGCGCCATCAGTCCGTCGTAACGAGCCTTCGCGTCATTGTATTCCTGCTGCAATTGAGCCCGCTCACTCAGTGTGACGCTTGGGATCACTGCTGGCATTCCCGCTTCTTTGGGTAGCGCGATCAGCCCGCGTTCCTGGTTGTTCTTTGGACCGCTTAAGGTTCCGTAACTTACTTCGGAGGACAGGAAGATACCAGCCATCGCATAATAGTCCCGCTGCGAGATCGGGTCGAATTTGTGATCGTGGCAACGGGCGCAAGCTACCGTGAGACCGAGGAAGGCCTGCGAGGTCGCATCTATCTGCTCGTCGGCAAGATCGAGCTCATACTGGCGCGGCGTGAGTTCCCCCAGCCCCTTAGGCCCGACGGCAAGAAAACCGGTAGCGATGAGCTGCTCGGCGCGTCCCCTCGCATCTTTTGCGGGAAGAAGGTCGCCTGCGATCTGCTCGCGTATGAACTGGTCGTAGGGCTTGTCCTTGTTGAATGCGGCGATGACGTAATCGCGGTAGCGCCATGCGTGCGGGAGGGAAACGTTCAGGTCTTTGCCTGTGGATTCCGCGTAGCGTGCGACATCGAGCCAGTGTCTACCCCAGCGCTCCCCGAACTGACGCGACTCAAGAAGAGAATCTACGAGTTCCGCCACGGCATTGGGCGACTTATTGGCGAGGAACTGCTTCGCCATTTCTGGGGAAGGCGGCAAGCCTGCCAGGTCGAAACATAAGCGCCGAAGCAACGTGAGTTTGTCGGCATCGCCCACGGGCCGCAGTCCCTTCGCTTCGAGGCCTGCGAGAACATAGCGGTCAACGTCTCCTCTTGGCCAGCTGGCATCCTCGACCAGTGGCACCGGCGGCGGCTGAAGCGGCTGGAACGACCACCATTTCTTGGCTTTGTCAGGACTCCACTCAGTCTGGGTGACGGCAACAGGCGCCTTACCGTCTCGCGGGTCGGGAGCTCCCATTTTTACCCATTGCTCAAAGTCAGCTATTACCGCATCCGGGAGCTTGCCCCCATCCTTTTGCGGCGGCATCGCGGTGTCTTTGTTGGTGTGACGAATTGCCTCGATGAGAAGGCTTTTGTTCAAATCGCCCGGCACCACTGCAGGTCCGTTGTCGCCGCCGCGCCTGGTGCCCTCCCGCGAGTCGAGCAAAAGCCCGCCACGAATTTTTGCCGAGGTCTCGGAGTGGCATTTGTAGCAGGACTCAATGAGTACGGGGCGAATCTTCGACTCGAAGAAGGCCGTCTGGTCAGAACGCAAGGTCGATTGTGCCACTGCATGATTGCCCGCTGTAAGCAGGGCTGCGAAAACAAGGAGTCGGTGGCGAGTTTTCATGGCTATGGCCCCTTTTTAGCCCAGCCAACCTTTTGAGGAGGTTATGCGACCAAAAAAATTCGCGCAGCGGCTGATTTAATGAAATCAAAAGGTGCCGTTCCAATTTCTTAGCAGTATCCTGGCAGACATGCGGCTGCTGATTGTTGAAGATGAACCTGATTTGCTGCGCAGGCTCGCCAAGATTTTGCGGGTGGAAGGCTACGCGGTCGATTCGGCAGCTGACGGCGCGGAAGGGCTGCAGAAGTCCATGGACAATGATTACGACGTGATCCTTCTGGATGCGATGCTACCGGGATTGGATGGCTGGGAAATGCTGGCGCGTCTCAGAAAAGTGAAAACGACACCTGTTCTGATGCTGACGGCGAGGGACGCCAGTGCCGACCGTGTCCGTGGTCTGGACAGCGGAGCGGATGATTACGTGATGAAGCCGTTCGACCTGCCTGAGTTGCTGGCACGCGTGCGGGCACTTATCAGGCGCGGCTCAGGTGCTGCCAGTGCACGGCTGGATTTGGGGGAGGTCATTTTGGACACTGCGCAGCGCAGTGTTTGGAAAAATGGGGAGGTCGTACCGCTCCTTCCAAGTGAGTACGCACTGCTTGAGTACCTCGCACTGCACCGCGGTGAGGTAGTATCCCGAACCGTTCTTTACGACCATCTTTTCGACGAGAACGAGTCGACACTTTCCAACCTGCTTGATGTGCGGGTCTCCAACCTTCGCCGTAAACTCGGACAGGAGTTTATTTTGACCAGGCGAGGCCATGGCTATGGCATCGGCATTGAACCATGAAGCGCCTTAGTTCGATACGTGTGCGACTGGTGGGCCTGATCGGCCTGCTGCTTTTTGTCGTGCTGGGGGGCTTTGGCTACATGGCGTGGCACCGCGAGAGTGTAGCGCGGATTGCCGCAGTGGACCGCGCACTTGAGGAGAGGTTCAACATCCTCATTTCGGGCTTCAGGCCAGAAGCCGGACAAAGAGTGGATGAAGTAAGCGAACCTCGGCTTTCGCCGCGTGCGCGTGAATTGTTCGCCAATGGTAGTGGTGAGGATTTTTACTACGTGGTGTGGCGCAAGGACGGCAGCATTCAGGCACGGTCGCAAAACGCCCCAGAGATCTCGCTCCCCGCTCAAACATCAAATCCAAAGGAAATTCGCGAGCGTGGCGTATTCCGTGAGCTCGTCCATTTTACGCCGACGGGTCGCTGCTTCGTTGTAGGTCGCAATCTTCACAAGGACCTTGATGCAATGCAGGCGGATGCCGGTTCGCTTGCGGTTGCGGGGACAGCGATTTTGCTGATTGGATTGGCGCTGGCCTGGTGGATTGCCTCAAGTGTGACAGGGCCACTCCAAGAAGTAAGCCGCACCGCCAAACAAATTGCCGCAGGTGACCTTTCCCAGCGCATCAACAAATCAGGGCCGGATGACGAACTTGGTGAGCTTGTGAAAGTCCTCAATGAAACCTTCAGCCGTCTTGAGGCTGCTTTTTCCAGGCAAAAGCAGTTTACCGCGGATGCCTCTCACGAGCTTCGCACTCCGGTGTCGCTCATCTTGGCGCACGCTCAAGGGGCGCTTCTTCGGGAGCAAACCCCTGCCGACTACAGGGAGGCACTAACTGACTGCGTTCTTGCCGCGCAACGAATGAAAGCGCTGATTGAATCCTTGCTCGATCTCGCCCGTTTTGATGCCGACGTCGAGGAGATGCGCCTGGAGCCATGTGACCTTGCGGTGCTGACTCGTGAATGTACGGAGCAGCTTCGGTTACTTGCCGACAGTAAAACCCTGCGACTGAATCTAGATCTTCAGGCAGCTCCTTGCCATGGGGATTCGGTTCGCCTGAAGCAGGTCATCAGCAATCTGGTCGTGAACGCCATTCATTTCACACCAGCTGAAGGAGGGATCACATTGACGACTTCCGGAGAACAGACCGCCCGCTTTTCAATCATCGATACAGGCCCTGGGATCGATGCAGCGCAGCTACCACTGATCTTCGAGCGCTTCCGAAGGTCCGATGCATCCCGCACCCGTGCAACGGGTGGAACAGGCCTGGGACTTGCCATCTGCAAAGCAATCGTTGAAGCCCATGGAGGGACCATCGCGGTTGACAGCGAATTACGGCAGGGAACCAAGTTCATCGTGGACGTTCCTCTGCGAGCAAACGCCTGAACAATCATCAACTCTCAACTTTGCATTCGCGTCCCCGGAAGATCGGCCTGTCAGATGTAGACACCCCCCTCGTGCATTTTGCGCGCACTCAGCGTCTTCCAGATTTTTATCGTGCGCGGAATCAACCATCAATTCAAGGCGCTCAGGCGGAGCAGCCATGGCCATGATATTTCTGTTCAGAGACACCCCCCCGCTGAAACCCCTACGGTTAGGGCATCCAACGACAAGGAACCTAGCAGAAACAGCTGCCCCAAGAGGGCATACAATCCTCGCCTCAAATGATTATGATGTGGAGGCATGCATGTCTCGCCCGGCCCCGTCGAATGATACCGCACGCTGTGCGGGGCCTCTCTGAGGCTCCGCGCGCTCTACCGTCGTTTAGTAACCGCCGTATACCTCGCGGTCATCATAGAAGACTTCGAATTGTTCGGAGGTGTTGGGATGCGAATTCCTCTGTTCGGATTCACCTGCCACACGCACGGTCTGTCGAGCTTCAGAGTTGGGCTCGCCAACGAACCGCTGCGGCAAGCTATTGGGGTAGTTTGCTGTGCTCATAGCCTGAAAAAAACGCTCCATAAAACCGGCTTCTTAGAATCCGAAAGCGGGGAATTCCTGGCGGGAAATCATGACACAGGGCCTTGGGAAAAATTTGCAAAACTGAGACATTTTTGCACTTCGAGCACTCCAAAGGCTCGACAGTAGATTCCTGATTATGAGCGTCTTAAACCACGCCCAATCTGGTACAGATTTTGTTGTGCGGAAAAATGGCGCTCCTCCTGGAGTCCAGCTGACTAGTCGTATTGCGCGGACGGCTGTCAGCTTCCCCCACCCGCGCCTACTCTACCTAACTCAACGTTCAAGCTATGAATGCTGTTATGCGATGGAATCCAATTCGCGAGATTGAAAGTCTTCAGAATCGAGTCTTCAACGCACTGGCACCCAGTACCTCCAACGGAACCTCCGAAAGCGAAGGCCAGCCCTGGGCGCCCCTGGTCGACATCGTGGAGGACGCATCGGAATACATCATCACCACGGAACTACCGCAGGTGCCCAAAGAGGATGTGAAGATAACCTTGGAAAACGGGCGGCTGACGGTCAGCGGAGAACGCAAACCGAGCGAGGAAAAGAAGGGCCGCAAAATCCACAGGCTCGAAAGGCCTTACGGAGCGTTCTTCCGGACATTCGCCCTCCCCAATGATGCCGAGCCCACCAAGGTGAACGCTGTCTTTAGAGAGGGTGTGCTGCAAATCACCGTGCCAAAGCATGAGAAGGCCCTTCCTCGCCAGATCGAAGTGAAGGTCGACTGAAGCACAAGGGTCGACTGAAGCACAAGCCGAGCGCCGCTTCCGGCTCGCTACGCAATGGAAGCAGCGACACGCACATGGAGACAAGAATCCCATCTGGCAGTCAACATGTCCTACCTCTTCCGACTCATGCCTCCACCGATATTGGGCACCCTGGTGCTGACACTCACCATTCTTCTTTGCCCTGTCCTCGTCGCCATGGTCGTACTGACCTCGCTGTTACGTGACACTTCGAAAATCGCTCGGACAAAACACGCACCTCGAGGCGCGGCCTCACGAGTGGGGCCACGGGAAACTCGATACGAGACACTTCAACCGAACCATCCCATCCGAATCTAACCGCACAAAGAAAGGAACCACGTCATGAAACACAATCGCACAACGGGCAACACTTCGCTCGCCCCCCATGCTCGTCGCAGCAACTGGAGCAGCAATCCCTGGATCATTCCGGCGATGCTGCCAGCTGACCTGGATTGGAGCGGAAGCGGCAATCATACCGCAACGGGTCCAGAAAACCTGGGAGCCGACATCCACGAGGATGCCGATCACTACTACGTCTGTATGGAGGTGCCCGGCATCAAAAGGCAGGATCTCGCCATTGAACTCAAAGACCGCATGTTGACGGTCTCTGGCCAGCGCTTCTGGAAACGAGGCGAAGGAGAAGCCGGGCAACCGTTCAGCCGGACCGTCGCCCTCCCTACAAGCATTGTGTGGGAGAAGATCACAGCGCGTCTCGAAGACGGCATGCTCACCATCACGCTCCCGAAAGCCGAGCATATCAAGCCCCGCATCATCCCACTGACCTAATCTGAAACCATGAACAACCCTTAAGCCTTTGATTGAAGAGAGGAGACAAAAACTATGAACTCAAAAACTTCATCCATATACCGCCGCCACGTCGCGGCCAGAACTCTAGCCTTGGTTCTTGCCTTCGCCCTCACAACGGTATCAGCATTCGGTGCAGAAAGCTCAAAAGAAGGACCCGGCGGCATTGCCGAACATCTTAAAAAATGGCAGGAAAAAATATCGGACACCTTCCGGGACGCCGTCAAAGGTCTGGACAAAGCGGGCACCCAGAACAAACCGGCAGGTTCCGTCTCTGCGGATTTCCGGGAACAAAACGACAGCTACATGCTCCGCCTGGACCTTCCGCACCGAACCCTCGACAAGGTCGAGGTCAACCTGACAGGAGAAACGCTCCGCGTCACAGCCCCAGAAGAGGGAGGAACGCAGCGCTACGAGCAAACAATCACCCTCAAAGATGTATCGGCCAATGCGATTCCCGTGGTAGAACGGAAACAAGGGCAGAACATGCTTGTGGTGACTATCCCCAAAACCCCAGTCAAGGCGGAATTGTCTGCCGCATCATCCAAGGGCTTACTAACACCTCCCTTGTACTTAGCGCGTGATACGGAGATCATGCAGCGGATGGAGCAGATGCGCCGAGACATGGACCGCGCTTTCGAGGATTCCTTCAATGCCTTCAAATTTATCCCCACTTACAAGGACATCTTCGACGAGTACCGCTTCGGATCCACCTACAATGTGGAAGACAAGGGCGACAGTTACGAGGTTCGCATCTTCCTTCCCGACCGAGGCATGGAAAACGTGATTGCCACGGTTGAAGGCCAGACACTACAAATCGAGGCGAGGAGCGAGAGCAGCCCTGCCGGCCAACAGTCCAATGATGGAGGAGTTCACAGAGCTGCGTACACCCAGCGCATTACGCTGCCCGGGCCGGTAGACCGCGCGAAGATGAAGGTGGAGAAGAAAGAGCGAATGATGGTGGTGATGCTGCCCAAGGCAACCACCCATTAAGACTAGTCTGTGCGTCATGAGCGGGTGCTGCCTTCCGTGGGTGAAGGGCAGCACCCTCATTCCAGAAATCGCCAAATGGAGGCGAACTCATCCATACATCTCCCATGATGTGTAATCATAGGGCTCACTAAAACTCCGATTTTATGACTTGCGGTTCGAATCATCTTTCGTCTGTCGGCTTATCTCCTACTGAATTGGCAAACCTTGCTGCCCACTTGGTTGCTTCCAACATTCTTGCACCTCCTCCGCATCTCGTCGCAGGAGACCGTCGTGAAAGTGATTTTAAAAGAATCATCGATGAAACCTTGGCATTTATTGCCCTCTGTGCAGACGCGCTTCACTCGAGAAACGAGTGTGTCCGCCAAGCACCAGAGAGGCAGGCAATCGCCGCCAGTGCCGAAAAAATCAAGACCAAGGCTTACGAGGCATCCCACAATATGCCGGAACCAACAAGATCCGCCCTGGCCGGCATCGGTGAAGACCGCAATTGGGAGAGCCTGTCAAATGACGCCAGGTCTGCAGCACGGAAAAAACTGGCCCGGGCACCCATCGGGGAATTCCTACAGGAAGCCAATGTCAGTCAGATGTTGCCTACCGAGAAAGAGCTCGGAAGCATCGGCGAGAAGCGCTCATGGGCCTCGATTCCGCAGGACGAACGATCCAACTCGATCTTTCGCATCCTCACGAACCACATGGTGGAGCTTGGAAGCGACCAGATTCCCGCCTTGAGCGATGCCACCATCACCGAGTACGGTGCAGAAGGAGTGCCGGTGGAAATCGCAGAAACCATTCTCTGGCATCTGAAAGTGTCCAACGACGACCGGCAAGGAGCCCTAAACCTTGAAGCCGCGCAGCTGAGGACCTCCTGGGAAGAAGCCTCCATACAAAGTGACGGACGACGCTGAGTGCCGTTCGCGATCTCCAATTTCGAGGATATCGCATACGGCTCTGGAGAATGGCGTGGATGTTTTCTGTGTGCTGTTTGTTCATCTCAAGGTAGGAGCCTCGGATTCCAATGCCGTAGCGAATTCATAGGCGGAGCGCATTTGTACGGCATCTTTAGTGTCATCACTGAGGATTCTCAACGGGAGCCGGCATCGGAGAACGAACGCCGGAGCAGTTTCGGAAAATGCAGGTCAGGAATGGTCAGGAACTTATGCTCAGCAATTTTCGCCAACGTAAGCCGACTTTTGTTTTAGCTTTTGTCGTGGGCCTCCTAAGTGCCTGCACTTCACCGTCCAGGCACCATTGGGGTGATCGAGCCTTCATCCGATACTGGGATCCTCCCGTCGGGGCGGAGGGCAAGACGCGGGTAGCGGTCAAGGACATCATCGATCTGCGTGGCGAAGTAACCACGGTGGGCTCGGAATACTTTTCAAAATGGGGGCACCCGGCGAAGCAGGACGCCGATTGCCTGAAATACCTGCGGCAGAAAAACGTTTGTCTTGTGGGCAAAACCAACCTCAACGAATTGGCCCTCGGGACTTCCGGAGTGAATGAATACTTTGGCACTCCCAAAAACAGTTTGGACCAAGGGATTGGCCTGATGCCCGGAGGCTCTTCTAGCGGCTGCGCCGTCGCGGTGGCTGACAACCGGGCAGACATTGCAATCGGGACCGACACGGCTGGATCGATTCGAACGCCCGCGGCCTGTTGCGGGGTATGTGGACTTAAAACAACTTTCGGCCTCGTTTCGCTGAAGGGCGTGTATCCGCTTTCGCCGAAGCACCTCGACACCGTCGGGCCCATGGCCAAGGACATTCCACGCTTGGTCGAAGGCATGGAGCTTCTGAAGCCCGGATTTTCCAGCGAGTATGAGAAGGCGGTCGCGACGACGCCGGAGCGTCCTCGCATTGTGGTCGGCCGCTTACGTATACCTGGTACCGATCCCGCCATCGACCGGGCCGTGGATGACGCGCTAGAGGCTGCGGACTTCGCAGTGGTGCCTTTGAACCCCGACTTCACGGCGGCATGGCTTGAGGCCGAAAGGCACGGACGAATCCTCGCCATGGCAGATGGATATGCGTCCAACAAACACCTCCTTTCAGAGAAAGGCATTACTCCTACAACGAAGGCCGCCATCCTACTGGGTAGGCTGGAGCGTGGAAGTAAGATTTATCAAGAGACGTTGAAACGCCGCCCAGCTTGGCAGGCAATGCTCGATCGGACTTTTCAAAAGGTTGACTTCATCGCACTTCCGACCTTGAAGCAGCAACCTTACAAGATACCGTGGATTGGTCGCCACGCACTTTTTGAGGCCAAGGCATTGACGCTCCAGAACACGACCGCGGTCAACTACTCCGGCAATCCCGCGCTCGCTGTTCCCGTTCCCCTCAAGGAAGAGCGGATGCCGGTAACGAGTTTGCAGTTGATTGGTCCTCTGCGAAGTGAAGCTTCTCTTCTGAACGCGGGACGTATCGTTGTTGAAGGCGCAGCAGCCAAGGCAACTTTTAGTTCGAGGTGACTGAGTGAACAAGGCATGCAGCAAACGAGGCAATCCCCCCCCACTTGAGAGGCCGCTCGCAAGTTTGGATCGCCATCCGAGTCCCGCGGCAGTATGGTGTCGTTCTTGGAGCCGCAAGGTACGAAGCTTGCAGACGCTTCTACGGGGTATAATGGACATCATAAGGAAGCCTGCGACATCGGAGCATCAAAGGCGGTATGTCAAAAGCGTTCGATCACATCATTTGGTGGGCCAGTGCAACCTTTACCTTTTCATTCGGGAGTTCAGCGTGTCCAGTCGGCTCTAAAAAAGACATAAATTCCTCATATTAAACGCTTAAAATGGTCAGAGGACAGGCAATGAGCGATCCATCTAAAACGACGGAAGGCGTGGCGGAATCAGCGAAGGTTCTGTTCGCGCGTTTACCGTCCAAGTGAATTAGGGCCGGACGTTGGGTCACAATCGATAGCAACTAGCGTGAATAGTTGGAACTGAACACACAACCCACGTGGCCGACAGCCGGATCCTACACCCCATGTTTAAACCTCACTATACCGAATTCGGCGACCTCCTAGCGAAGAACTCGGACCGCGTGGTGGAAATGTGGATGGAAAAGGTCAAAGCCGATCCGCGCCTGACTGCGGCGGACGCCCTTTCGGATCCACAGTTGAAGGACCATGTTCCCAAATTACTCGATTCACTGATCCAGTCACTTCGATATGGCTCGACAGGAAATGGTGACGAGGCGAAGCTGAATGCAAACAAGCATGGGGAACAGCGGTGGCAGCAACATTACCGCTTAAGAGAACTGCTTTTGGAAATGTTCTGGCTTCGCGCGGTCTTGTTTCGAGAAGCACGTGAGTTTGCATCCGCTCAAGAAAATCAGCTTTTGATTTATGCCGAGGCATGCGAGGCGATAGACAAGTTTCTCAACGAAGTCGAATCACACTCTGTTGTGCAATACGTTGAGTCAAACAAAGCGGCCCTGCACAAGGCGAACGAGGAGACGCTCCGGATTATTCGCATCGTATCACACGAGCTGCGCAACATGCTCAATTCCGTAGGTCTTGCTTCCGGATTACTAGATGTGGGCGATCAGGATTCTATCGAGCACATGCAACGCAGCTTGAGTCTGAATACTGCGCACATGACTGCGATTCTTGACGATCTGCTTGACCTATCGAACATCCTTTCCGGATCGACCGCAATCAAATCTACACCCTTCGACCTTTCCAGTCTGCTGCAGTTTCTGAGCGTATCCTTTGCACGCATGGCTGAGAGCAAAGGTCTTGTTTTCACAATGACGGTAGACCCGTTACTCGGTACAATCTGTAGCGATGAACTCAAAATTCGCCAGATCATCGAAAACCTGGTGAATAATGCCGTCAAATATACATTCACAGGACACGTTGTACTGAGATGCGATGCGTTGGGAGATCATGGAATGGCAATTATTGTCGAGGATACTGGGGTTGGCATCGCAGCGGCGGACCGCGAACTTGTCTTCTCAGAGCATTACCGGGTGAAGCAAGAGTCCCCGCTTCGGGGTTCTGGGCTGGGGCTGTGGATTGTCGCGAGATTGGTTGACCTGCTGCATGGCTCCATTGAACTGCGATCGGAAGCGGACAAAGGGAGCGTGTTCAAAGTCGTTCTGCCAGGTTCGGACGCCTCCTAGTTAGCTGTTAGCAGTCCATTGAGACAAATTCCGCCCCCCTCTTCATACTTGCGCTCGAGATTCGCGCGGCGATCTACAGTGCTGACTTCTCGTTCGCCAGCAGAGCCTCGGCGAAGGCACGACCCATCAATGCAAATGTCTTGGCGCATCCGAGGTAATGATATCCCGCGTTTGATGCTCCACGATTCCAAAGGGCCACTTCGGCTTCAGAAATGAGTTCCCCTTCGAAGTTTTTCATGTATTGGCGTTTCTGCTCCTCGGTCATTGTCCCGTCGGCGTTGGAGTAATCTTTGTGCTTTGAGTCCAGCAGGCCTCGCATCTGACGGACTTTGGCATGCTTCTTATCAATCGCGTCGAGTTCCTCAGACCAGAAAGGTGCGGTTTCCACGGCAAAAACGTTACCTTTGAACTCCGGAAGTGATGCCGGTGCTGCCATCGCCTTGCGAAACTCCACCGTATCCATCTCTGCCTTCACGCCTCCCACGCCCATCACACCGATGACGAACGGCATGGTCGGAGCATCAAGGTCACGGCGCACATCCCGGATAAAGTGCTTTAGGAGATTGCTATAGAGATCGAAGCGACCAGGTTTGCCGCGAGCCGGATAGGTGTGTCCATCAACCATGTCATTCCAGCCTTGCAGCCAGACAAAACCTGCAATTTCGTAGCCTTGAGCCGGATCATACGCCGGGCAGGCCCGCTTGGGGTCAGCCAGCACTTTCTTCACGTGGTCCACCATCAACCGGTAATAGTGCCCGGTATCGCGGCTTTTTTCGGCGAGCCACAAGTTCATGTCCTTGGGAACGCCATGTCCAGGCGGGCCATAGTACAGTTTTTTCTGGTAGTCATTGAGCTCGTACACACCCGCCCTCGGCGGACGAAAATCTGTATGCAGGCTCTTTCCTCCCCAGGCCGTCTTAATGATCAAAACCGGCTCCGTGTGCGCCGCGTCCATCGTGAGCCCGAAGGTGAACTCCGGCCCGATTTTCCCGCCGTCCTCCTGTGGATTTCTCCTTGAACCGTAGCCAGCCATGAGTTTGCCTACACCTTCGCCGTTGTTCTGGCCCACACCCGTGAGATACGAAATCCACGTTCCTTCACAAACCGCCGGTTTCCCATCCGGGCCCCGCATCATCTTCAGCAGCGGCGCGGTTGCTGGATCATCGCCGATGTAATCAAAGGTCTCGACTTTGGCGTGCCCCTCCATATTTGACTGCCCAGCGAGGATGTACACTTTCAGCGGCTTCTTTTCCAACGCGACAGCCTCAACGCAAATGAGCGCGGAAAGCGCCATGATGATGAATGTTGGTTTCATGGGTGGCTATGGCTTTGGTGCGCTCCGTCCGCTGGACTTGGACAGTTCGAGCACCGCTTTGAGTTCCCTGGCAATGTCCGGTCGAGTGTCGAAGAGATTGTTCGTTTCGCCGGGATCTGCGGCGAGATTGTACAGTGCAGCAGGCGCATGGTCGGGCCTGTAGTAGGGCTTGAGCTCAGGGGAGGCGTCGTATCGATTTCCGCCCGATCCGTTGTGATCCATCAGCTTCCAATCGCCGCGTCTGATGGAAAGCGTGCGCGCCCCGCCACCGGCTTGCTGAATCAGAAAGGGGCGGATTTGGCCTTCTGCTGTCCCCAACCATGCAGGCAGCATGTTGAAACTGTCTTCCGCGGCCAGGTTCGGAAGGTCGGCGCCGACTACGGAGGCAACGGTCGCCATCACATCGGTGAGACCGGTAAGCTGCGAGCTCGTCGTACCAGGCTTCACCTTACCGGGCCAGCGGACGATCAAGGGAACACGATGACCACCCTCCCAAGCGTCGCGCTTCATGCCGCGCCAGGGTCGCGCGCCATCATGACCGTGGTCAGAGCGCATTTGGACCACGCTAGTGACTTCCGGGCCATTGTCGCTGGTTAAAATGACTACAGTATTCTCCGCAATCCGAAGTCTTTCGAGAGTGGCAAGCAACTCTCCCACAATCCAATCGAGTTCATGGATGAAGTCGCCATGCGGTCCTGCCTTGGTTGCGCCTTTGAACTGCGGAGCAGGAAACGAAGGAAGATGCACGGCTTGCGTGGAATGGAAGAGAAAGAATGGCTTGCCGGGTGACTGGCTGACGTGCTTCTCAAGGAACTCGCGGCTCCTCTTCAAGAAGACAAGGTCCACTTCCTCCATCGGGAAATCTGGAGCGATCAGGCCCGGGCGGCAGTCGTTGGCGTAGGCATGCTTCGGCAAAGACCCTTTGTCGACGAGCCTCGTCGGTGGCACGGGCACCCGGTCATTTTCGATGAAGGCATAGAGCCAATCTGTGGTGGGACAGCAAGCTGTGCCGAAAAAGAAATCGAACCCGTGATCCACGGGCCCTCCCTGGATGCGGCGCGAGAAGTCCACGCGTCTCACTGCATCGAGACCGCCGGCGTTCACCGGATGTCCCTCGTTATCAAAGAAGGTGAGGCCGACGTGCCACTTGCCTATGCAAGCTGTGCTGTAGCCTTTGGAGCGCAACATGCCGGGCAGCGTGAGCCTTCCCGTGGCAATGAGCGACGGTCCGCCGACACCGGTGAAAACCGTGCCTCCATTTGGCACACGAAACGCCATCTGCCCCGTCATCAAGCTGTATCGAGTGGGCGTGCATACCGTGGCCGGACTGTGCGCGTCCGTGAATCGCATCCCTTCGCTCGCAAGCCGATCGATGTGAGGCGTGGCCACCTTCGACTGGTCGTTGTAGCAGCGGAGGTCACCGTAACCGAGGTCGTCCGCCAGAATCAGGAGAACGTTGGGAGCGGCCACGGGACCAGCGCCATAAGCCGGTACTCGCGATGCAAATACGAGAAGCACCATCAAGAATCTCGCTCTCATGGCAAGGAGAGGACCGGCGGGCCGAAGACGTCCGTTTTTGGCGTGATGCCGAGACCTGGCTTCGTGCTCGCGCCCATGTGGCCGTGGAGGCGCTGCGGAGCGCCCTCGGCTGTGCTCACGGTGACATAGCTGTTGAAGTCCGTGGTGGTGAACAGGAACTCCGCAGGTGTGCTTTGCGCCAGGTGCGCGATGGCGGCTGTGGCGATGTCACCACCCCATGAGTCCTCCAGCGTCATGGCGATGCCCATGCTGACACAGAGGTCGCGAGCCTGTTTGGTTTTCGTGAGTCCGCCAAGTTTGCTGATCTTCAAGTTCACCACGTCCATCGCAAGGTCTGCCTTTGCGCGCAACAGGATGCCGAGATCGTCGATGTTTTCGTCGAGCACGAATGGATGTGGAATCTGCCTTCGCACTGCAAGGCACTCTTCGTAGGTGAGACACGGCTGCTCAATGTAGACGTCCACGTCCTTCACCGCCTTGGCGACACGGATGGCCTCATGTTGGACCCAGCCGGTATTCGCATCCGCCACGAGACGGTCCCCGGTTTGGAGCTTCGCGGCAACGGCGCGAATGCGCTCGATGTCCACGTCCGGATCACCTCCGACTTTGAGCTGGAACCGACGGTAGCCTTCCGCCCGGTAGCCGGCCACTTTCGCCGCCATCTCATCCGGCGATTCCTGTGAAATGGCACGGTAAAGCTGCACCTTGTCGCCGTAGCGTCCGCCAAGCAGCTCGCATACAGGCAGTCCAGACGCCTGGCCCAGGATGTCCCAGCACGCGATGTCCACTCCGCTCTTCACATAGAGATGCCCCTTGAGAGCGGCGTCCATGTGGCGGTTCAGCTTTACGAGCTGACGCGGGTCTTCGCCAATGAGGTGTGGACCGAGTTCACGCAAGCCTGTCCGGACTCCTTCTGCATATGCTGGCAGATAAAACGGCCCGAGAGGGCATACTTCGCCATGACCCACAAGGCCGACGTCCGTCTCAATGCGCACGACCGTGCTGTCAAACACAGTCACGGACTTGCCGCCACTCCACTTGTAGGAGCCCTCACGCAGCGGTAGTTCAACACGGTAGGCAAGAACGCGGGAAATTTTCATGGATACATCAATACATCAAGGCTTTGGAATCTCGTTCAGCGTGTAGTAGGCGCGGTCGTGCAAAAGCAACTCACCATCGCTGGATTTGAATTCGGGCAGGAGGAATTCATGCACGTGGCCCTGCATGAGCCCCCTCACGCGGAGGCGCACACTCCGGCCGTCGGGCGCAACTTCCGCCGAGGCCACCACCGGGCGCGTCTGGTCGACCTCAGGGCTTCCATAGCCCTGGTGGTAGATGTGCGTATAGGTCTGCAGCGCGTAGCTCTCAGGACGCGCAGCCTGCAGGGGATCAACCGGGCGCGTGAAGCGCACAGTGAAGCCGTCAGGCTGCGCCCGGATTTCGAGAATCTCAAATGGCGTCCTGCCAGTCCAGTCAATCCGTTGAAGCAGGTTATCTTTCATGCCGCGTACGGGCCAGCCGCGGTTGGTGCCGCCACTGATGAGCTTGCCATCTGTCGTGAAATGCACCGCCAGGATGCCGGTGCCCAGGCCTTCGCGGAAGGGATAACAGGCTCCCTGCCACACGCCGTTCACCTTCTCAGTCGTAGCCCGCATCACCATGCTGAGCGTGTAGTCGCCGAGGAATATCTGGTTGTCGAAAGGGCCGAACTTTCCACCCGCACGACACACTTCGAATGCGGAAATCGAACGCCCCATTTTTTTGTAGGGAAAGACCACCGCGTATGGCACAAGTTCCGGCACCCGCTTCCGTTCGGTCTCCATGCGCGAGGGAGAATTGGGCATGACTGGCACCGGGCCCATCTCCGGGGCGAAGGCATACCAGTTGAAGCTGACCGGGTGCCCCATGAATCCCCCGGGCTTGAGGTGCTTGAGCGAGCACGAGCCGTTCCACGGTCCCTGGCTTTCGACGTAAAACATTTCGCCGTGCTCATTCTCGCCGACTCCGAGGGGACTGCGCAGGCCGCTGCAGATCGGAACGGTCTTCCCGTCTGGCGAAATCTTCAGCGCCCAGCCCCGGAACAGGGCTTTTGAGTGATAGGACTCCGAGAGACCCAGTGCGACATAGAGATTGCCTGCAGCATCGAATTTCGAGCCTAGCGCATATTCGTGGTAATGACCGAAACCCCAGGCGTCGCTCACGGTGTCGTAGCGATCGGCGCGACCGTCTCCATTGGTGTCGGAGATGCGCGAGATCTCGGTGGCGTGTGTGGCAAAGAACGCACCGTCGCGCCAGGCAAGTCCGAGCACTTCATCGAGCCCGCTGGCAAAGGTGGTCACCTGCGGACGCGGTTTCTCCTCGGAGATCCCGCTGAAAAGCAGGATCTCACCGCGACGCGTGCCAACCGCAAGCCGGCCATCGGGCAGCGAGACAAAGCTCCCGGCCTCCAGATACACTCCGTCGGGCATGGGCACGTTTACAATCCGGTAGAAGGCCTCTTCACGCTCCGCAGTGCCCCAGGTATCCCCGAAACTCTCCGCTGCGCGGACGCGGAGCATGAACAGGCAAAGCAGGAACAAGACACGCACGATCATGGCTTGGACGTGAGGTGGTATTCGATTTTCAGCTCCTCACCGTGAACGGGAAGGATGAGTTCCTTCGCGTCTCCGGCTGCCCGCAAAAGCGGCTCGGCAGGAAGGCGGACGAGTAACTTTGTGCCGACGGCAAAGAGGTTCCCGGCATGCGGCTCGATTGTCTTCTCGCGGGCCACGCGAAAGTGCAAATCGGAGGGCCGTGCACTCGGGAATCTCAGCGTGCGCTCCAAGAATACGCGACCAGCATCGTCGCGGCGCTCGTGGAAGAAGTCCTCCACGATGAAGCCTTCCATCGCATAGCGCAGCGTTGGCCTCTGCTGCGCATCCAGTGAGTAGCCTTTGAAAACCAACGGCGATGGTCTGGGCGAGGTGTCGGGTTCAGGCCACGCAGTCGCGGGCGTGGGCAGCACGGCGAACGCGGGACCCGGTGGGAATTGGACGGGGTCTTTCCCGAGCAACCGTGCCTGCCCCGACCCCTGCCCCCGCCAAAGCCCGGACGCTTCGATGAAACCGCCACTCCAGAGGGAAGCCAGCCGCATCTGAGACGAGTCGAAGGCGAGATTGATGCCTCCAGGATAACCGACGCCTAGTCCCCGCTTGCCAATGCCTGGAAATGCCCGGCGCACGATGACCGCTTCATCGCGGACCTCAATGACGAGGGCTGCAAGCACGAGCCCTTCAGGTTCGCGCGCCTCGGGACCTTGCGCGAGGTACTGCCAAATGGCATCACGCTGGCGCCGGGGATCTCCGCCGAGAACGTCTGGCAACGGAGATTTTCCATCCGGCCAGTAACTAGGCATGACGGTGAGCGCGGCGAAGCGCTGAGGATGCGCGAGGAAATGGTGAAACCAGTTTTCTTCCAGGCGCTCTGCGAGGGTCGTGAGTTCTGGGCCGCGAATCGCCGCGCTGCGGCCTCGGAAGCTATGGCAGGCGATGCAGTTCAGCCCTTTCACGCCCACAAGATCGCGCCCGATGTTTTGCGGCCTTGCCGAATTCGGAACGCGCTCCACAGGCGCGGGCGGCAGGGTGTCCAGCTGCTTCATCCACGTGACAAGCGGCTCAGTGTTGACTGCACCAAATTTCGGCATGCGCGTATGCAGCGACGGCCGGGCACTCGCGCCGTTGCACACGACCTGGCGCAACCACTCTTCCTTCAACTTTGCGCCCACTCCGGTGAGGGGCGGCGGCATCCGGCCCTGCTCACCAAGGCTTTCCTCGCTCCCCGTGAAATAGACGTTCCGCTCCCTGGTCACGCCACCCAGGTCATCGCGTTGATGGCAGGCGATGCAATTCAACCGCGTGATCGTGACTCGCACCTGCTCAGCGGGGGTCCATGCTTTATGCTCTTCGGCCAGCGCGCTCCGGAGCGATGCGCGCTGCACGTCACTGAGGGCGTAGAGTGGCCACTTACCAGGCTTCGTAGAGAGACAACCAGCGTCCGGCCGCAAACTTTCGAGTGCGGGGAGTTCCGGTGTTGTAGCAGTCTCGCCAGTGCGATGGCAGGCGTGACAGTGGTGCTCGGCAAACAGCACGCGACCGCGGGCCGCAAGCTTGGCGTCGGGCTGGAAGTCCGCTGCCGGTGCTGCCTGCTCCCGCAACAGGTAGCTCGCCAGATCCATGGCTTCATCGTCCTCAAGGTGGCAATCTGGCATCCGCCCGCCGGGCCGTACGGCCAGCGGATCCTTCAGAAACGTGGCGAGACTCGCGAGCGTGTATTTGTCCGCCAGCGGCCCAAGAGGCACGGAGCCGTCGAGGGCTTTTTCTGGGGAATGACAGGCCACGCACCCCACTGAGTGGTAGAGTTTGCGTCCCCGCTCGATGGCGTCGCTTGCAGGTATCGTCGAGGGGGCGGGTTTGCCAAGCGTGGCGAGGTAATGCGCCAGCGCCTTCGCCACTTCGTCGCGATTCGCAGCAGACAGGTGTCCGAGCGCGTCCGGCATCGTCGTGCCGGGCTTCACGCCCGAAGGATCTGCGATGAATTTCTGCAGATGCATGCCTTGCACCCGACCACCGACTTCCGACAAGTCAGGTCCTGACTTTGGCGCAAATGCGGCCTGCTTGCTCTTGTGGCAGGCAACGCACCCCAATTCGCTGATGAGCACGGCACCTCTGAGTTTCTCATCATGAGTCCGCTCGAGCCCTCCGATGACCGGCGGAGGCGCAGCGGCTGCGCAGGTGGCCAGCGTGGAGCCGATGACGATGGCCGCGAAAGACTTCATGGTGGTGAGATCACGAACGCCGGACGCGAGAGCACACCTTTCGCCTGGGCTCCGTAATAATCGGAACGCCAGAAGTTCTTCAAGTCCTCCGCAGTGATGAGTTGCAAGCCTGGAGTGGCAACAGCGGGATTGCAGAGGATGTAGAGGTCCTCCGCGGCTATGTAGCCACAAACACTGAGGGTGTGACCCGCGAATCCCCCGGGGTATTGGGGGCCGATGTATTTGAAATCGACGACCACCGGTCTGCCGGCATCAAGCTCACCTTTCAGGAGTTTGGTTGATTCGGCGAACCCTGAATCATCCGGAGTGAACGTGACGAGTTTCCAGCTCTGCCCAATCTTCTTCGATGCCTCCAGCAGGTGCCACCAATCTGTGCCGGTGCCGAGGGGAGACGGGCACAGCTTTTTGAACTCCCAACCGCCAATCTCACTGCCCTGAAAGCGCGCGAAGGTGGCACAGGCGGTGGCACCGCAGTTGTTGTAGCCCTGATGGATGTGAGGCATCGGCACGAAGGTAAACTCGCCCGGTACGGATTTGCGCCGCCGGTACTCGACAAGCTTCAAAAGATCGGCTCCCTGCTGCGCGGCAGCATTGTCAGACGGCTGGGCCGGATGGCCGGTCGGGCCGGTGGGAAGGCGTTTGGAGGCCTCTGTCCAACTCACCCTGGCCGCATCCAGTTCTCCGGCCTGAAACTGCATTTCACCCAACAGGACGAGTCCTGAGGGATTCTTCAGTTCCGCTGCCCGCTCCGCGAGAAGCCGCGCCTGCACAAGGTCCCGAGCGACGCCTTCGCCGGAGAAATAGGCCATCGCAGCGCTCGCCGCCGCCCTTCCGTGCCCGCGCTGGGCTGCCTTTTTCCACCACTCCAGTGCCCGAGGGATGTCCTGCTCCGTGCCCTGCGCGCCAAAGTAGCACTGGCCAAGATTGAAGGCAGCTTGCGCGGACTGGGGAGCGGACGCCTTGAAATAGCCAAAGGCAATTTCAGGACTGCGCTTTACCACGCTGCCACGAAGGTAGGCAAAGCCGACGAAATCCATCGCATCCGGATGGCCGCTGTCTGCTGCGCGATGTGCCCACCTCATGGCCTCCGCCTCATCTTTGGGGACTCCCCTGCCATCTCGGAGGCGATGGACCAACTCGAATTGAGCTTGTGGCTCGCCACTTTCAGCGCGGCTGCGGAGTGCTTCCCATTCCGGATGATCCTCGGCCGCTGGTAAAAGGGAACCACTCATGAGTATCATGCCGTATAGAGGAGTCAGGACAACACACCTCGTCATGTTCCAGGCGGTAGTCAGAGGGAAAAAGAAGCACATGGCGATAGTCACAATGGCGGAGGTCCATGCCTGAGTCTTGAACGAGATGGCCAATGAACGCATCAAAAGCTGCACAATGGCACACCCGCAAGAAAGCCGGGTGAGGATCTCCCACGTAATGTCTCCTCCTCACATGAGAACTACAGCCACGGGGCTCCTCGGCAGCCTTTCAACCAAAGGGAGCCTCGTCGTCGACGCGCGTCTTGTCGAGCAAATCGCGGATTTCATGCATGACACCGCGTTCTTCATCAAAGATGCCTCCGGGCGCTACCTCGTGGTGAACCAGTCCCTCGTCGAGCGGCATGGCTTGGAACACAAATCACAAATGCTAGGCCGCAGACCCTGTGATGTGTGCCCCGGCGAATACGGCCGCATCCCTACGGAGCAGGACGCACATGTACTCCGCACGGGCCGGCCCATCACAGAGAGGCTGGAACTCTTCTGGCGCCGACCAAATGTCCCCGTATGGGGCCTTACTACCAAGCTGCCAATCCGGGATGGGCGAGGCCGCGTCACCGGGCTGATCGGCATCTCCAAGGACCTGACGGCACTTGTGAGCCCTGAGGAGGTGCCACGTGCCGTCGCCCAGGCCCTGCGCCACCTTGAGAGCACTTTTGACCAACCGGTGAGCCCGTCCACGCTGGCAAAACGAGCCGGCATGAGCGCAGGTCGATTCGCCCGCATCATCAAGCGAATCCATGGCGTCAGCCCCATGCAGTTGATCACCAAGACGCGCATCACCGCAGGCTCACGACTGCTGCTCGAGACGGACTCCTCGATCGCGGAGGTCGCGCTGGCGTGCGGCTTCGCCGACCATAGTGCCTTCACCCGCTCCTTCCGCGCCGTCACCGGGATGTCTCCTAGCGAACATCGTCGCGTCGCTGGTACAGCTTGGAAACCAGGACGTGGCCATGAGGATTTCGATCTGCTTCAAAAAAGACACAGATTATTGTCGTGATGTAGTTCTGGACAAACGGGATCGTTCTGCTGCGGCGCTGATAACTTGGCCACATGGAGCCACGCAGAGTAAAGATGGCAATGACGATCTCTTACACTCACTATTACAATTCATTTGCTCTAGTGTTGGCAATGCGGTCAGCGGCTGTTCCGAGTCCAGTGACCAACTGATGGCTCGAAGGCATTTCGAGGTGGGATTGCAGACTTCTGCGACCAGCTGCTGTGCCTGCTCGTCCGTGATGTTCTTCGCAAAGCGATACATGCCGGTCTGGCGGCCAAGCGTTTCGCGGAGCGATACGGATTCCAGGGTATTCCCAAGCCAGTGCTCCCAAAGTCCCACCGCTGCCGGGTAGAGAAAGTCCAGGGCGAGCAGCAATTCGGATGTGTTGGAAAGTTCGAGCATCCAGCCGCGGCGCAGAGTGGGGGCGGTTTTCAAGGCGCGGAAGTTTCCTGCGTCATCGTAGGTCGCGATGGAGCGTGCATCTTCCGGGGTCTTGAAGGCTTGGAGTCCACCGCGATTCTCGGCGTCGTCCACATGGTGGCAGTGCCATGAGCCATCATCATTCCGATTCACTTGCACCTGCCCAATGCGGAAGCCTCCTTCCCGCGAAAGCAGGAATTCAAGTGCCTCGCCGTGCTTGAGCAAGGATGCATTGGAACCAGCAGCAGTCTCCTTCGTTAGCCCATGCCGCGTCTTAAAGTCACTCACCTGATCCAGGACCACATCCGCCATGAGTGCCTCAGTGCCGATGGCGCTGCTGTAGTACAGCTTCCGTCCGTGAAGGTCGTGGGGATTGTGCCAGAAGACGTCGTTCTGGCTCGCGGCTGCCGTGGGTTCATTCGTGATGCCAAGCAACACGGGAATGTCCTGGTAGCTGTGCAGGCCATCCGCGATGAAGAAGGGCACCACGACGACGTTCGGCGCGGTGCTCATCTCATTCCACTTCGCGACAAACGGCGCTTCTTCCATGTAGGCATCGAGCACCTCCGCAAACCCATATCCGCCTTCGCGAATGAAAGTCACCTGGTCCTTGATGGCCTTGGTAGAGTTTTCATTCAGGCTGGTGCCATGACCCACGATGACGAGCGCGGTCTGCTCACGCGGTACGCCGGGCGCCACCTCATCCGCACGCTTCAGCAGGAGCTTGGTCATGCTGGGGTGCACACCGACGGGTGCGCAATAGTAGATATTCGTATCGCCGCGCTTCGTGATCGGGCCTTCAACGCGCAGTTCCCGCGGAATCACCTCCTGGCAGAAATAGCCCTCGCTGGTGAAATTCGGCACTACGAAGATCTCCTTACTCTTCACCGTGTAGAACACCTCGCGCATGGAGGGCTCTTCCTTCCAGAAACAGCAAGCCACTTCATCAAACACGCCACGACGGCGGATCTCATCCGCATGCTGATGCGTCGGCGCGCTTGAGTCAGGGTTCAGCGTAGAACCGTGACCGACGAGAATTAATGCAGTGGACAAAATGCGTTGGGGTGAAACTTAGCAAGCCATCACTACCAGTGACCAGGAGTCGGTGCGTTCAATTTGGCAAATCCTTGCTGAACAACTTTCTTACGCGCTCCTCCCGATAGTCAAAAATGAATTTCAGACGTGGCTTCACAAAGGCCGCGTGTGCCAGTTCCCCAAAAGGTTGGAATGGTAGACGATAGGTGACGCGATCTGACATTTGCACTCCGCCTTCTTTCAACTCCGCAAAATAGTGCTCATGCCGCCAGAGTGCATAAGGCCCCACGCGCTGTTCATCGATGAAACATCGGTGGTCGACCACATGTGTGATCTCTGTCAGCCATTTCATTGAGAAGCGTGGCAGCGCTTTCACGCAATATTCTATTTCCAGCCCCTTGTAGATCCTGGCAGGCAGATTTGGACTTACGACCTGCAGCCCTAGCTGCGGCGGCGTAATGAGGCTCAAATTTCTGGGATCAGAGAAGAAGGACCATGCTTGAGCTAATGTAGACGGAACGAACTGATCACGGATTAGTGTATGGGCAGGCATTGGGATGGGGACTCGTATTTCATCGGCTGGCCAAGTTACACGGCATATCTGGTCGAACATCTTCTAGCGAGAGCGCATGCTCACGAAGCTTGGCCATTCGCTGGCAGCTCGAAGTCGACTCCCAGACCTACTTGCTCCCAGTCACAGAGCTCCCTTTCGAGTTCTGAGTTCTTACGCCGCGCCTTTTGGTTCGCGTACCTGCCTAGGGTCAGGCGCAACGGCGGACTGGCCGAAGCAGCGACCTCAAGGATGGCTTTGGCAGCCAGGTCTGGATTTCCTGGTTGTCTGCGGTCGGTCGAACGGACCAATCGCGCAAACTTGCCTGAAGTACTGTCGTAAGCTGGGAGGTGATTCCCGGCCGCTTGCAAACCTCGACCAACGAAGTCAGTACGAAAGGGCCCGGGCCGCACGATTGTCACGCGTACATTGAACGGTGCCAATTCTAATCGTAAACTCTCGCTGAGAGCCTCGAGTGCGGCCTTCGCGGCCCCGTACGCGCCAAATCCCGGATAGTTCGAAATCGCCGCAGCAGCACTGAAGTTGAAGATGTGTCCGGACTTCTGCTCACGAAACATGGGCAAGCATGCCCGAATGAGATTGAGGGCTCCGAAAAAATTTACTTCGAAGTTGTCCCTGATCTGGAATTCTTCGCACTCCTCCACCGCACCCAGAAGCCCCCTGCCGGCGTTGTTGACGAGTACGTCAAATCGACCTGCAAAACCGATAGCTTCCCTAACGCTCTCCGGGTCTGTAACGTCCAGTTCCAGAATGCGGCATCGCTCACAGGCTGACCAGGCGAATCCAGCGAGGTCGGACTTGTTCCTTGCTGTCGCAATGACAGAATTGCCAGACTCAAGAGCCTTTTTGGCGAGAGCTTGGCCAAGGCCGCTGGAGCAGCCTGTAATGAACCAGGTTTTCAGAGACATTGTACTGACTGGTGTTAGGATTCACGCGAGATCCTCCAGAAGGAGTCGTGAGCTGATCCTGGCGGATTCAAATATTACCGGCAGCCCGCTCCCGGGGTGAGTTCCACCTCCTACAAGATACATCCCATCAAATTCTTCAAATCGGTTTCTCGGCCGAAGGTGCAACATCTGGGAAAAACTGTGGGCGAGATTGAAGGTCGCACCTCTGTAAATGTCCACCTTCTGTTCCCAGTCTTGAGGTGTGATGATCCGTTCAAAGCGGAGCCGTTTCTCAATATCCGGAACCCCAATTTTTGCCAGTTGCTTAAGGGCAAGCGAGCGGTAGCGCATCTTCTCTTTGTTCCAGTCTACATTAGGATGCTGATGGGTAACGGGTAGAAGGACGTAAAGGGCGCTGTGGCCGCGCGGGGCCATGGTGTCATCAGTCGTAGCCGTGTTGGCAACATAGAATGATGGGTCGTCCGAGAGCACGTGCCGCTCCTCAATATCCTGCAGGTTACGCCGGTAATCCTTGGCCACATAGATGTTGTGGTGCGTGAGATTCTCGAAGCGACCTTCAACTCCTAAATACAACATGAAAGTGGAGCATGAGTACCGCTTACGAGATAAAGTAGCATCACTCCACTTTCTTCTAAGTTGTGGCGCCACCAGTTTGGACATTGCGTGAGCAAAATCCGCGTTCACCACAACGGCATCAGCGAGTTCCTCGCCATGCTTCGTGCGGACGCCTACAGCACGCTTACCTGTGAAGATGATCTGTTCGACTGCAGTATCGAGATGAATCTTCACACCAAGCTCACGGGCGATCCTCGCCATATTCTCGGTGAGGGCGCTACAACCACCCGTGGGGTGCCAGATCCCGTGTTCGTATTCCAGGAAGGAAAGGATGGAGAACAGGCTTGGGCACTGGAAGGGCGACATCCCTAGGTACTTGGACTGAAATGTGAATGCCAGTTGAATGCGCGGGTCATGAAAGAAATCCGCAAGCTCCTGATGAAGGGACTTCCAGGGCTTCAGGAACGGCAGGACAGCGAGAAGACGGGCGCTGAGAAGGCTCGTCCAGCCTTGGAAAGGGGTTTGCAGACACGGGGCGAACTTCTCAAGCTTCACCCGATTGTGAGCCATGAATTGGCGGAATCTCGGAGCGTCTTCGGGCGACAGACGCGCGATCTCTGAACACATCCGTTCTATGTCTGAGGTAGCGTTAATCTCACCTCCGGCTCCAAAAGTGATCCGGTATTGCGGGTCCAGTCTTTGCATCGGCACTTCGGTAAAGAGGTCTTTGCCGACTGCTTGAAAGATCTCCTGCAGAACTTGGGGATACAGAAAGAACGTGGGCCCCAAATCGAAGCGATAACCATCACCTTCGATGCATGAAGTGCGCCCTCCCACACGGGGTTGCTTCTCCAAAACCGTGACCTCAAGCCCTTCCTTTGCTAATAGCATCGCAGTGGCAAGCCCCCCCGGGCCAGCTCCAATGATCAATACGCGTTTAGGTTTCGCCATGCGATTCTTCCTACGCCACCGGCGGCGAACTGGATACCATCCCGCTAAAGATATTTTTCTGCCCTGGGGTTTCAGCGTCCCAACAGAAAGCGTCCGGCCTTTTTCAACATCGTCAGCGAGGTCTTCATAGGGGGGTAGCGGAACGCTGAGTCGAAGCGGAATCCGCGGTTCATGACCGCCCGCTGGTGTGAGAAACACTCAAACCCGTACTTTCCATGGTACATCCCCATCCCGCTTTGTCCGAGCCCTCCGAAGGGAAGACATTTTCCCATCATGTGCAGCAGTGTGTCGTTAACGCAAACACCCCCCGAGCGGACCTCTCGGAGAACGGCGTCCTGAGTTTCCTTGTCCTCCGTGAACAGGTACATAGCCAAGGGAGTGGGGCGGCTGCGTAGGTACGATATCGCTTCCGCAATCTCGTCGAAAGTCGCCACGGGAAGGATGGGTCCGAAGATCTCCTCCTGCAAAACAGGATCATTTTCGGAAACATTCGTAAGGATCGTAGGGGAAATGTACAAGTCACTTGCTTCATGGTGCCCGCCGTAAAAGGTCTCGCCTGAAGCCAGATAGCCAACCAGCCGCTCATGATGCCGCCGGTTGATGATCCTCGAGTAGTCAGCGCTGCGGCGAGGATCTTCGCCGTAGAATTCCTTGATGCTTCTACTCAGGCTCTCCAGGAATTGTTCTTTCACCCGGCGGTCCACCAGGACGAAATCCGGGGCGGTACAGGTTTGGCCGGCGTTAAGGAATTTCCCCCAGACTATGCGCCGCGCCGCAATTTCGATGGGAACGTCCGCACAAACAATGCAAGGCGACTTGCCGCCCAGCTCAAGAGTTACTGGTATCAATCGATCAGCTGCACAGGCCATCACTTCGCGCCCGCGCTCGGTGCTTCCCGTAAAGAAGATCTTTTGGAATGGTTGCTTCAGGCATGCGGCGGCCACAACGCCATCACCTTCTACGACGGCCACATACTCCGGAGGGTAGATGGACGAGACGAGCCTCGCGATGGCCTCAGAAGTGGCGGGTGACAGCTCTGAAGGCTTCAGCACTGCGCAGTTTCCGGCGGCAATCGCGCTGACCAACGGGGTGAGTATAAGCTGGAGTGGATAGTTCCATGGCCCCATGATGAGGACCACGCCGTATGGCTCCTGCTGGCAGCTCGACCGTGCAGGCCACGCCAGCACAGGAGTGGGCACCCGTCTGGGCTTTGCCCAGCGGCCTATATGCTTCATGGCATAGGCTGCCTCGCTTTCCACGAATGCCACCTCGGCGAGGTAGGTCTGCTCCGGAGAACGGCCCAGGTCCCGATATACGGCTTTTAGAAGGTCGTCCCCGTGCGCGGAGAGTCCCTCAAGCAGTATCGAGAGCATGTTCTGCCGGAAACCGGTCGGACGAGTAACGCCGGACCGGAAAAAATTTTTCTGGCTCTGAACGATTTTTGTCAGGTCCACGATCAACCGTTGGTGGGATTCCAACGTATACGAAAGCGAGTCATGAAAAGGCGCATCGTTCTACCTCTTTCCGGACTGGCGTTGTTTCTGGTGTTTTCGGGCACTGCGCTGGTGGCATCTGCATCTGAAGTTAACAAGGGAGTGCGAGAGTTCCGAGAGGCTTACGCGTCATGGAACGCTGATGCTTTCGCACAGGCCGCGGGTACAGTCTCTAAAGCCGCAGCGAGTGACGGTGCTTCCGCCGAAGTGTACCACTGGCTTGGGGTGATTCAGTTCCACCAGATGCTTCAAAAGCGGAGTGAGTCGGGAAGCAGTGCGTCGACACCTGCGGTGGTAAAATTCCGCGAAGCGGCTATCGAGACGCTTACCCGTGCACTTCAAAAGGATGCGAAGGATGCTGAGGCACACGCCATGCTTGGAACGATGATGGGCATGAAGGTGGATGGCATGCTAAGCGGGCTCCGCTTTGGTCCCTCCATATCGCGGCATCAGGACCAAGCTCTGGCACACGGCACGGACAATCCTAGGGTGCAATACCTCCTCGGCGCCGCAAAGTATCATACAGCCAAGGACAAGGATGGCTTTGAGTCTGCCCTTAAGTCTTTGCAAACTGCGGAGCGTCTCTTTGAAACCGAGAACAAGGAGCCGGCAGGCGAAGAAAATGCTCGGTGGGGCTACGATGCATGCCTGGTATTTCTGGGCCGTACCGAGGAAGCGCTCGGGAACCGGGAGAAGGCCGCCGGCTACTTCCGCAAAGCACTTTCTGTCCGGCCTAACGACGATGGCGCCAAAGAAGGACTGAAACGGACTGCCAGTTCAACCTGACCCAGGACCTATGCCCCAGAGGAAAGCAATTGTGATCGGTGCTGGGCTCGGCGGCATTTCTGCGGCCGTATCCCTCAAGCAGGAAGGATATGAAGTAGCCATCTTCGAGAAGAACAGCCAGATCGGCGGCAAGCTCAACGTGCACAGGGAGCGCGGCTACTCTTTCGATCTTGGGCCTTCCATCCTGACGCTTCCACACATCTTTCGGAGGCTCTTCGAGAGATCGGGAAAGAATCTGGAGGATTATATACCTATCCGGACAGTGAGGCCTCACTGGAGGAACTTTTTTGAGGACGGCACAGTCGTGGATTTGTATCCGGAGGCGGACAAAATGGCAGCGGAGGCGCTAAAGGTCGGCGAACCGTACGAGAACGTGGAGCGATTTTTGAAGTATTCAGCGGACCTCTATGACCTTACGAACGATGGTTACTTCGAGCAGGGTCTCGACAATTGGCGCGAATTCGGAAAACACTATGGGCTGTGGAAATTTCCTCAGTTCGATCTGTTTCGCAACATGCACAGCGGAGTTGCGTCGCACTTCGACACCCGCTATTTCAGGGACGTTTTTGATTTTTTCATCAAGTATGTTGGCTCGTCGGCGTTCCGCGCTCCTGCCTTCATGAACTCGATGGCGACGATCCAGTTTCGCTACGACCTCTGGTATGTAGATGGAGGGCTCTACAACATCGCTGTTGGCCTGGGCCGCCTCATGGAAGAACTGGGAGTAAAGGTGCATCTGGAGTCCGCTGTAGAGGAAGTGCGCCGTGAGGGAGGCAGGGTTACCGGTATCGTGGTCGGTGGAGAATTCCATGCGGCCGATGTGGTGATTTCGAACATGGAAGTCATTCCGGCGTACAAGGAACTTCTCGGTGAAGAAGGGGCCTTCACGCGCAAACTTGAAAAACGCCTGGAGCCAGCTTGTTCAGGACTCATCATAGATCTGGGGCTGGACCGTCAATACCCTCAACTGGCTCACCACAATTTCTTCTTCAGTGATGATCAGCGCGAACATTTTCGCACGGTGTTTGAGAAACGCGAATTACCCCACGACCCCACCCTCTATGTGGTTGCAGCGTCCCGAACGGATGCAACGGTGGCCCCACAAGGATGCGACGCTCTAAAGATCTTGCCGCACATCCCCTACATCGACGACGAACACCCGCTCAGCCGAGCCGACTACGAAGCCCTCAAGGATCGGGTGCTGGAAAAGCTGGAGCGCATGGGACTTGAGAATTTGAGGCAACATGTCGTGGTCGAACATGTTTGGACACCGCTCGACATTCGCGAACAGTACAACTCGAATAAAGGTTCCATTTACGGGGTGGTGAGCGACCGCTGGAAGAATTTGGCATTCAAGGCACCAAAACAGAGCACCAAATATCCCAATCTTTTCTTTGTGGGAGGTTCGGTTAATCCCGGGGGAGGGATGCCGATGGTAGTGCTGTGCGGACAGAATGTGGCCAAGAAGGTGGTCGCCTGGCATGCGCAATGTTGATACTGCTCGCCATTACTCTGGTGTTGTGGTCAGCAGGATTTGCTCTCCTGGTAAAGTTGAAGCCTGCCCATCGTCGGAATGGCACTCCCGCTGGAGGCAAAGAACTTAGTGTCAGCATCATTATTCCTGCTCGGAATGAAGAAGAGAATTTGCCGCGTCTGCTGGCCTCGCTGCAGCACCAGTCACACGCATTGCACGAGATCATCGTGGTAGATGACGAGTCAAGCGACCGAACCGCAGAAATTGCTGCAGAGTTGGGAGCAAGAGTAGTTAGCTCAGCGCCACTGCCCGAAGGATGGCGAGGCAAACCTTGGGCTTGCCATCAGGGCGCAGGTGCCTCTAGCGGAAGCCATCTACTCTTCGTTGACGCCGACACCTGGGTTGAAGAGAATGGGCTACAGAGTCTGCTCGATGCCTACCAGGGAGGTGCATTGTCGGTGGGACCTTGGCACGCCGTAAGGGAACCTTATGAGGAACTCTCTTTGTTCTTCAATCTTAATATGGTCTTCGGCACAGTACCTCAGGGCTTGTTCGGACAGGTGCTCCTGTTAGACCGAAAAAGTTACGTGCGTGCAGGAGGCCATGAGATTGTTAAAGGCTTCGTGCTCGAAAACGTCATGCTCGCCCACCACCTTCGGCGAGCGGGGGTGGCGGTGCGCAGCATACTGGGAAAGCGTCAGTTTTCTTTTCGAATGTACCCCCGTGGTTTTTCAGAGCTGGTGCTCGGTTGGGTCAAAGGGTTTGCCTCTGGGGCCAAAAGCACGCCCCGCGGCACACTTGCGATTAGCATCGCTTGGATGACCAGCTTGGCGTTCGTCCCGCTAGGCTGGATAATAACGGGAGAGCATGTTTGGGGGGCCACCTATCTTCTGTGCGCGGTGCAGGTCGGCTGGATGGGCCAGACCGTTGGCGGTTTTCGACCACTGGCCTCGGTCTTTTATCCCGTCCAGCTTCTGTTCTTCTTTGCTGTGTTTGGAATGTCACTGACAACGTTGGGGAGGACTGTCGGTTGGAAGGGGCGCCACTTCAATGCACGTTGAACTTTCAATCTTCTGGACCATCTTTTGCAACGTTACAGGATGGGCTGCAATCCAGATCGGATTGGCCTGGATATTCACACGACTCCCTGCGCGGTGGTTCGCGCCGCCCGGAATTCTTGGGTGGGAACACAATGGGGACGTTTACCAGCGTGCGTTCCGAATCAAAAAGTGGAAAAAGCTTCTTCCAGACGGGGCTTCGTGGTTCGAAGGCGGTTTCGCAAAAAGAAGGCTGTCCGGCTCGGAACGGGCCTACCTACAACGGTTTTTGCAAGAGACCTGGCGGGGGGAAATGTGTCACTGGACCGTTCTTGCATGGACGCCATTGTTCTTTACGTGGAATCCACTTTGGGGAGACTGCGTTGTCGTCGCCTATGCCATCGTCTCAAATATTCCTTGTATTCTTGTTCAACGTTACAATCGTGCGCGCCTTGCGAGGCTCATAAGTTTACGTGAGCGCGCTCATGCGACAGTACCGCGGTAGCGCCTTCCTTCGAAAGGAAGACTTCTATTGGCGTCAACTCGGTTGTCATGTTTTTGCAAACATTTCGTTTGCGTCCTTGAGCCAGCGTTTTTGTGGACTCTAGTTATTCGGATCAGAACGATATCTGATTGCCAGTGAAATGCGGACAGCGGGCACCGCGCTTGAGGCCTATGGCACGGAATCATTCCCATTTTTCCGCTCCGGCAGACTATTGAAAGCAACGGTGAGCCATCTCAAGCGTGCGTGGATGCCAACCCGTCGTACAAGGGCGTGTACGCTTTCGCCACAGTTACCCTATTGTTGCCTCTATGGCAAAGCACTCCATGAGCTGCGACCTTCCCTTGGCCGCATGGACCGTTGAAGCTTGAAAGCTCCCCGCTCTACCAAGTCGATACGCCGCTCACCCAGAGCTAAATCCGAACACCACGCCACCGCACGTGAGGCTCAGAGCCGCACCTAACGATCCCTCCAAATAGTCCGGAGCAGACGAGTTCCCAGCAAGCCGCTGAAAACAACAAAGAGCACGCCAGGCACCGAATGGCCACCCACCAAAGGAGGCACTTTGTTGCTCAGCATGAGCGAGGCCCCAAGAAACAGCGAGCTACAAATCATCCCCATGACCAGCCGGTTCACCACGGGTTCCAATCGCCGATGTTCCAGGTGCACGTCGAATTTCCCCTCCCTCACCTGCTGGAATAGTTCAGAGAGCCCGCGAGGAAGGTTCTGCGCGAGGTCATTCCATTCGTTCAGCAACCGGTGGAGCTTCTTCACCTTTCGCCGCGGAGAAAGCTGGCGCAGGAAAATATCCTTCTGATACGGGGCAATGATGGTGCTGATGTTGATCTGCGGACTCAGCAGTTTGGCGGTACCGTCCAGCATCACCAGCACCTTGATGATCTGGGCCAGAGTGCTGGGCAAGATAAGGCGATAGCGGGAAATGCATCGAGCTATTTCATTGAGCGCATTCCCGAGCTCAAAATGATCGAGAGGCTCGCCTCCATAAAACGAGATGAAATCAGCTAGGTCAGCGCTGAAGGCTGCCTCATCGAACCCGGGCGGCGGAGTACACAGCCGGGTAAGGATGCGGGCCAGCAGCCGCGCGTCCAGAGCGGCCACTGCCAGCAGGATTTCTTCGACGTTCTCTCGCAAGCCTTCGTCGATACGGCCCACCATCCCGCAGTCGACAATGCCGAGCACTCCCCCTTCCATCACCAGAATGTTTCCGGGATGCGGATCCGCGTGGTAAAAGCCATCGCGAAAAATCATATCCATCCACAAGGTGGCGCCGCGGCAGGCCAGTTCCTGGCGATCCACGCCCAGAAGTTCGATCTGCGCGGTGTCCCGGAGATTCGCACCTTGCAGAAGCTCCATCGTGAGTACACGGCTGGTGCTGAACTCGGCGTAGGCCCGCGGAAATCGCACCGATGCATTGGACGCGAAACTCGTGGCAAATTCCCGCAGGTTTCTCTGCTCCCGTCTGAAATCGAGTTCACGCAACAGTGAACGATGAAATTCGCCCACGATCGCGGCAGGCTGATACCGCCTGAGTTCGGCTGACTTCTCTGCAAACTCAGCCAGCCACCGCAGGATGTCGAGATCCGCCAGGATGCGATTCTCGATGTCCGGATGCTGCACCTTCACCACTACTTCGGTGCCATTGTGCAGACGGGCTCGATGCACCTGTCCTATCGAGGCAGAGGCCATCGGGGTTGGAGAGAACTCCGCAAAAACCTCGTCGACAGGTTTTCCCAATTCCGCGCTCACCGTCGCCATGGCGACCTCTGGAGCATCGGGAGGCACATCAGTCTGCAGCTTCACCAGTTCTTCGGCGATTTCCCAACCGATGACGTCGCCGCGCGTACTCAACATCTGCCCGAGCTTGATGAAGGTGGTTCCCAACTCCGTAACAGCCAGTCGAATGCGTGCCGGCCGGGGTTGGTCCGTAAGCATCTTCCCATCCCGGTCCGTGAAGTACTTCTTCGGGAGTTCAAATCCGGAATGCGCCAGCCAGTCGGCCAGACCATACTTCGCCAGGATGCCTGCCACCTCCGCAGCGCGGTGGGCGTGACGCGTAAGCTGCTCTGGAATCAAGCTCATTCGTGGTAGTACAGCAGTTGGGCGGCCCAGTCTTGTGCGATGGACATTGGCGAGCCGCAGCCACTCATTACCCATCCTCACCGATAAATCCACCGGTCATCGCCCTGGCCGCGTGACTGCAGGTTGGCATCGGACGCTCCCCATCCCGGTTGAACAGCCCCTCCCGGGGTCCGGCACTCATCAGCGGCTCAGCATAACAAAGGCGATCACTGCCCCCACGGCGAACGCGACAGTGGCCGCCAGCAGCTCCCCCTTTCGTGAGCGGCCCTTGAAGACGAACAGCACCACAAGAAGCCCCACTACAGAGACCACGGCCATGACGAGGGCATTCCCCCACGCGGTGAGCACCAACATCACGGCCACGGCGATAGCTCCCCAAATGTCGGCTCGCTCCTTCATAACAATTCAACGTCCAACACCCAGGACAACTTGAGCAGATATTGCCGACCACTGTGCAAGACTTGTGTTGGCACTCCTCCCGCCAAGTCGGGCTACAGACCCACATCTACCGCATCATCTGGTTGTCGAGTTTCCTACGCGACCGTGAAACCCGCGAATCGATGCCGCTGCCGCGCCTTCACTTGGCATCGGCCTCGGCAAAGCGCTTCATGAGCAAGGCGGTTTCCTTGGCAGGGTCTGCCTTGAGCGCCCTGAACAACTCATAGGCCTCCACGAGGTCCACACGCCGCTCGCCCAGCTCAATCCGGGCGACCATGCCGTGCTCCCGTCCCAACGCAGTCGCCAAATCACGCTGCGTCATCCCGGCCCTCTCCCGCAAGGCGCGGACATGGTCGCAGAATATCTTGGACAGCGCACTGTGGACAGCCTTTTGCACGCTGCGATTTTGAGAGCAAAAGCACTTGCTTCCAAAATGAGAGCAAATAGATTTACGCTAACCGGTCACCAACACCGGTCATTCCTATGAAGTCGAAAACCTGTCATTCGGCCCTCGTGTTCTTAAGTGCTCTGGCGCTCGCATTTGCTCCAGTTCATGCCGAGGACTCCGCGCTCCTCACCGGGACTTGTCGCAACGTCACCCATGGGCTGGATGGTCTACTGAAACTCTACGTGACCGAGAAGGCGGGTGGAGAAATCGAAGGCTACATGTCCATCAGCGGCTGGCTCATCGGCAGTGACCCGCTCAAGGGCACCCGGACTGGGAACATCTACAAGTTTACCACGTCCGATCCCCTGTGGGGACTCTCCATTGCCTGGGAAGGTGTACGTCGGGAGCACCGGCTGTCCGGCGAGTACTACATTGGAGCCAACGCCAAAACAGGAACGGACAAGCAGGTCGGCGAGTGGGAAGTACAGATGGAAGACAGCCAGAAGGACGGGGCCATCACGTCCGAGGAATCCTTTCGCAAGCTGTTCAAGCTCCGCCTCGAAGCCGACCTCAACTCCCCCATCAAACTCCCGGATGGAATTACAGTCACCGGAGCCCAGGGCCTCTTCCAGTCCATTCACCCCGTGGGCACCGGTGTCAGCGTAAACGTCACCGACGTTTCCATCGTTTGGAAAGAGGGTGCCTCCAAGACCTCCGCCGAAGGCATCCACCGCTACACCGTGGACTACACGCTGTACTGGCATGGGCTGCTCAAGCCCACCGGACACACCAAGCTTCGCTTGAAGTACAACGCAGCCCTCAACGCCGTGACGGCTCACGACATGCTGGAAACCACCGGCACCACCAACCAGGACGTGAGTGAGATCGCCTTCGGCATCGGGGTGATTCTTGGAAAGGCCGCCATGGATTCGCTGCTCGAATCGAACTAACCCACTGCCATGTCGGATTCGATGGATGCTCTTCTGGCTACCCTGGCCGTGGCTTCATTGGCTGGCGTTGCGATCTGGAATACCCGGAGCCGCAGGCCAGCCTGGCTGACCAAAGTCTACCTGGCCGTACTGCTGGCTTTCGGGGTACTCGGGTACAACGCCAACCGTAGTGACAGGCAAAAAGAGCGGGAGAGAGTCGAGCGCTTACAGGAGCTCAGGGAGGGCCTGAAGTCTCTGTCTGAGCAGAGGCGTCTGCGGTGAGCATACACGACTCCAGGCGCTCCGGGATGGGACCGGTGGCATGGTGGCGTGTCAACGTGCAACCCTGGCGGCGAAAGGCCACTTCGTCCTCGACACAGTTTTCACTGAACTTAATCCAGGCGACGAACTCAGTGCAGGCATAGGTCGTCAGGAGACATTTCCCGTGCTGGTCGCGGAGCGCCCAAACAACATCGTCGTCGTTGTTGCTCATATCCTCCTTCAACAGAGCTTGTAGCGCGCTCTCGCTCAATCCCGAGCATGTTTCGATGAACTCTCTCGCAATCATATAAAAATGGAGTGCGGTGCGTGACTGGTACACATCCGATGAGTTGCCGCAAAAATCAATGTCCGAACTCTCCGTCGCCACAGGCTCTCAAGTCGATGTGTGGACGGCTGCAAGCGATGTCAAGACTGTCTATAAGCTTTCCCACGCCTGGGTCCGAATCCATCAAGGGTACCTGCTGACGCTGACAATGTCAGCGTTTCACGGAATCTCATCTGTCGGAAACGGGCCAGGCGCTCCCCAGCCATCAGGCATGTCTGTAGGAAGTGGGCGAAGCTTCACCCTTCCATCGGGCATTTCGATAACGAATCCATTCCTCATGAGACCAGAAATGGCTCTGTCCCGAGTACGGGAAGTCATCTCGTGGAAGGTACGGCTTAGTTCCCGCCTGGTCATGGGTCCTTTGTCCCCCAAGCGATCCATAATAGCCATTTCGAGCTGAAAATTGTCAATGCTGTCAATGTCGTAGGTCTCGTCGAAGATGGTTCGACCGTCGTCATCTGGACCAAGCCGTAACCACTTGAGACAATCATAATGTTCGCGTGCCAACCACCGCCCCAGAATGCATGCGGCATCCATGGCCTCCGAAGAGACGATAGCATCAACTCCCGGCACAGAGTTCTCATTCTTGCCTGTGATCGAAAGCAACATCGCCAAGCGAATCACCAGCTCATGAAACCAGGCAAATTGCTGCGGCCTCAGTGGCGCCAGTTTGGAGGCGTTAGTTGCCAGATCGACGCAAAATCCCGCGGCCAAGGCGTCTGCCTCGGGGGAAAGGCTCCAGACCACGGCGTCGTGTCCAGATTCCGTACTGTCGACCAGACGACGGCACAGCTTCGCCCACTCCCCGTACACTTCCGCATCGAGCGGAACCAGATACGCAGGAGACGCTCCCTCCGTAACCACCAGAACCGGTGGGCTCGCAGCTTTCCATGGACTCTGAGGGCCCCAGATGACCCTACGCGCTGCGGTGATCTCCGACCTCCACAACAGGTGGATCACTCCTCGGCAGGGAATCGGTCCCTTCGCCGGAAGGTCCATGTCCTTCCAACTCATCTGAAGCAGGCGGCTCAGTTCCACAACCTGCTTTCGGCTGGCGCTATGAAGCTCCTGCATCGGATCAATGCCACCATTGAGAGACACTACTGTCCGCCCCCAACTGTGCTTCAAAGCTTCGAGCAGTTTGTCGGGCAACGGGGACCGCTCCATGGCACACGGGGCCAGAGTTAATTGGGTGCGCACTAGTTGCTTGTTCTTGTCGAGGGCAGAGCCGAATAGGAACGAAGACTGTGAATCCATGCTCTTGAGCTCATTCATAAAATGAGCGGCACCAAAAGCCTGATGCATCCTCAGCCTGCCACGGAGGTGTCCCAGCCAGGGCTCGGCAAAAAACTCGATCCAATTATGGCTTGTGGGAGCTTCCCCGCAGACAATCAAGTTGAACGGACAGGATATCCCCAAGTGGGCTCTCCGTAACCGGTGCTTAGCGCCGGCGATCCCCGCCAGAACGTGCAGCAGGACGACCATGATGGATTCCGGACGCAACTTCCACCGACTCGCCGCATCCACTGTCAGAACCTTGAGAGGTTCCGGCACGATGTTCAGGGCCTTGGCGAAGTTATCTGCGGGCGCATTGCGGAGCAGCCAGTGCTCGGCCTCCTGTTTCGTGGGGTCTGAATGCGAGGCCACTGGTTCCAGAGGGGGCAGCCCGCCGAAAGCCTCCAAACATTGGCCATTACCTTTCGAAAGTTCTTCTAAGAGGCTATCCATTGATTGTACTGTTTAAGGGTTGGGTGAGACGATGGTTCGTGAGGTCGCCATCGTCCGGAATGTGATACTCTCGCTTTGTCTGGAGATAGACGACCTGCCCGGCGCTCATCAGTCGTTCGAGCCCCGCGTCAATGTCTGAGCGTCTGCTTTGGAAGATCGAGCGCTGAAGTGTCCGGGCGTTGCAGGGACCTTTTGCTTTGAGGATCGACTGGATCTGCCTGGCGAATCTGGCTGCGCGCTGAACCTGCACTTGAGCAAATGCTGCTTTGAGAAGCGCCACATGCCTCTCGACGGCGTATGCTGTAGTGGCCTGTACGGCCTTTGACAGCCTTCCTTCGTCAATCCCAAGAACGGTGAAGGCCCACGATAGCTTTTGGACCAGAGCTGCAAACGGTCGCATGTAGCGCCGAAGTTCTGGAGGAGTTGCATCGAGCAGCCTCACCATCTCGGCATCAAGCTCTTCAAGCTGGTGCATGAGGTGCGGACTGTGTTGAACAATGGTTCCTTTTCGGGCAGCCCGATCGTTGACCAGTCGTTCAAGAATTCCTTTGTAGGTCCCCCACACTGCTTGGGTCCCTCCACTCTGCAGCGGACGCACTTTGCACTCGGACGGCGCCCACAAGATTGCTTCTTCAAGAACAGGCTTCTCGGTGCCAGCTCCAGCTTCTCCAAGGATTTCCGCAACCCGCTCAGGAGAGAGACTTGAAAAGAGCGCGATTCTGCCGCGCACGAGCTTGCCGTTCCCTTGATCCTGATGCAACCGCGGCATGGGAACATCTTTTCCTCCCATCAGCTGAGAGAGATACCTGGCATGGGAACCCCACTTCGCTCCATCAGCATCGTTCTGCTCGAAAAGGCGGCCTTCAGGGTCCAGAACAAACGCGTGCTGTTCGACAACATCGGCCATCATACCCGGCAGTTCGTTGAGAGAACCGGGGCGGAGCACAAACGATGGCAGATGGCGCACTCCGGGCACGCGTTCGCGCAACAGCATCTCGGTATGCTTTCCATCATGGGAAGGCATCGGGTCGACCGGCGAGTCCCAGCCCATAGGCAGCGTATCGCCTGCATTCAGATCATTAACCGTCGCCTCTAACATCTGAACGAGACGCGTATGAATCTCCGTGGGTCGAACCGCCAGCGCTTCGCGCCACGTTTTCAGCGACTCCGGGCCAGACAGATACATGTCGCCCCACACACGGCTCGTCCTGTGCGCAGCATGACGCATGAAATCCTGAAGCGAGTGCAGAGGCCGGAAGAGATGTTCCGCAAGGCGCTGCGACCGGTGGGACAGCTCCCCCACACTGATGAGATTTACTCCTTGCGAAATCCCTGCCCCACCCTTCGTCACCAAGCCCGAGAGAGGTCCTGTAACGTTGGCAAGCACTCCAGCTACACAAAGTGCCACCTCCTCCACCGGCAGCCCCAGGGTGCAAGACATGCCACAGAGATGGTTACCGAAGGTTTCGATCCATGGTCTCAACTGGGTTTTGTTCGAACAATCAGGTGCTTGGCTCATTGTACGGAAACAGCTGAAGGTGAAAGTCTGTCTTAGCAAAGAGGTATACTAGTGCCCAGACCCAAGAGGCGTTGGTCAGTTCAGTTCGCCGCCTTTTAAGGCGGGCGAACTGAAACTGAGCCTTAAACACTTGGCTGGGTGATGTCTGGTCGTGTACGCTTAATTGTCTTTCTGTTGTGAGCTCCAGTTTCGACGACCAACTTCCCGGAGTTGATCGCCGCTTCACGGAGAGGCTTCTCAAATTTTTTCGCCCATCCCTTACTAGCAAGAGCATCAACCAATTCGGTGGCTGACAACCCGCCAGGAGGGAACAATGCAAGATACTCTTCCATCGTTGGTTTCGTGAGTTGACTACCCCGTCTGCTACGAAGGCGTTTGGGATCGAGATCTTCAGCCAACTTCATGATTGGAGGCTCCCATTTGACTACAAAAGGATCGGCGGGGGCGAAGTTGCGCAGGGTGCTTTCCAGCACGAAGGATCCCGGAGCCTCATGTGGAGTGAGGGTCAGAATCGTGTCGGGATCCCTGGCAAATACACCACTTCCAGAAACGCGGTCCAATACATCACGCGCAGCCTGGTTCCCCTTGGAAAAGTGAGCGCCGAAGACTACAGCAGCCCCAGTCTCAACGCAGATTTTTTCAAACTGATTCAGCAACTCAGAAATCTCTCCGGCGGCGTTCTCATCACGGCCACCCAGCAGCTTGTACGTAGGGTCTATGACCATCAGATCAAAGCCGCGCTCCTTCGTAAGGGCCGAAATCTTCGGAAGGATCTTTTCGCCTCCACAGGCATGCCCCCGCAGATGCAAAAAGTGGAGTTCCTCAGGCTCAGGAATCTCTGACGCTTTCAGAATCTCCGCCACACGCTGATTAACAAAAACCTCGGCCAATTCAAAATTGACAAATAAGACCCTCCCTGGCTCCACACATCTGCCGAGCCAAGGGCGCCCGGACGCCACACATGCAGCAAGGTGCAACAAGCACCATGTCTTGTAAGATTTTGACCCTCCCACGAAGGACGCTTTGGTCCCTTTGTGGATGAGGCCTTCCACGATCACTTTCGGCGGCTCTAGTTGCTTTCGAAGTGATTCTTGGTAGCTGACAATTGCTGGCAAGTCGGCAAGCACCGTCCCACCGGTCTCCTCGAAGGATCCCATTTTCCAATTCGTCGCCAGTTGTACGTTCACGCTAAGACCTCCCGATTGAAGTAAAGCACTTGCTGACGAGCGCCGTTATCCCGCGTCCCGTCCGGCATCCGAACCATCTGGCAAGGGACCCATGTTGCAGGATCCGCACCCAAACTAACCGCAAACTTCATGAATGGCAGAAGCTGCGCATCGGAGAAACCCTTGCACGGAAACCAGCCATGGAGCGATTTCCCACCACTCGAGACGACCAGCGCCAGAGGAGCATTTTCGGCAAGCTTCAAGAGTATCGATGCGCAGAGATCTGCTATCGACAATCCCTTTTCGCGGAGAGATTCCAGAAGCGGGCGATCCGCTGAGTCTTTTCCATTTTGATCCCCCCAGCAAAAATCACATTCGATCACCAGGAACTCACGAGGTCCAATATTATCCAAGCTTCTTGCAGAACTCCGGCCCAATTTGGTCAGCCCGGTTGTGGCCTTCATTGGTGACGGCACAATGAACTGAAGGTCGTGCAAATCTTGCCCCCAGTCCTGGAGGGACTTAGTCTGAAAGTGCCTGATGGTATGACCACAGCACATCAACGAGTTGCCCCGGTAAAGCGCTCCCAAGACAGTATCCGTAACTCGAACTTCATCGGCCACCTTCTCGGGAGAGATTTGGCGAAGGCCATCAAGATTCGACCCCGCCACAGCGATCTTGTGGATGGCTGAATAGTTTCTAACCGGCCATTTCGGTTTCCCGGTCGAACGCGCACTTTTGTTCCGGGGGAGTGAATTAGTTGATACCCCGCAAGCCCAAGCGGAGTTGATGGCGTCGAAAATCTCCCGATCGGAGACGTCGCGACCACAACTCTGCGAGCTTCCTGCGATCATACCGTGGGCTTCCACTGGCGTGAAGCCGGCCTCTCGCAGGGAGCAGGCCGCACCATAGATCCACCGATGCACTCCAGCCCCGGCAAGCGGGCAACGAGACAAGTAGTCCATAGCCCGCTGATGTTTGACGGACGAACTCATCCGTTCCCCCTCTCTCCTTCGGTGCCTTCGCTGCCGTCCTTGTCCGGCAGGTTGGAAGCTGCCTCAGCTTCCAAAAACTGCCTAAGCTCCGATGCGTAAATAAACCTCTGCCCCCCAATTTTGAGAACGCGAAGTCCACTGGACTCCCACCGCTGAAAGGTCGAGCGCGATGCAATGCCTAGCTGGCGTAGCTTCTTCTCAGGAAGGGGCAGCTCAGTGTTGTTGGCGGGTCTTGGTTCGTCTTGCATCAGGTGCAAGCACGCTGACCGAGACCGACCAATCAGTAAAACGTGAGGATGTACCCCCTACATCTTGGCGGAGCTGCTAACCAAATGGCAGTTGGGAGAACACTCTGCAAAACGTTCGGCGCTTCTCAAAGCCAAGCTTGTCGTTTCCATCTAAAATCTCGAGTTCCTCCAATCTCTGCCAATTCAACTTGGCGCGAGACTTGGGCAATTTTTTGGGTAGGGCTATTCCCAAACTCGCTAACTTTGATGCGTAATTGCGGTCTACGCGTGCGCCAGCATACCAGCGGCTAAAAATGCCATCAAATTTCTTAGTGATGGCAGCCTTGTTCGAGTGAGGATCTATCTCCAGTACCATTAATCGATTGCCTCTGCTATGTGCATCTCTCAATAGCTGCGCGACCTCAAGCTCTTCAGGGAATTCTTTCCCCTGCAGCTCATGGTCGATTAACTGAAACTGCAGTTTTTCAGTCAGCAGATCGGTCATGTAGGCGCCCACGGGAAAGCCCAAGGCATGACTCGATCTGACCATATTGTCCGCGATTCTATTTCTGACTTTGTCGTCAAGTGCAGTCCAAGCCAATTTACCATATCCAAGGATGGCATTAACAAGGAACGACACCTCTCCAAAACGCTTGTGAAGACCGGGAAGGCTCCGTCCAGATTCCCGCAACCCGCTGAGACGTTCCTTCTGTCTCGCCCTGCGGGTCTCCTCGCTATCGGGTCCAGAGGGTGCGCGAAATTCCAAGCGAAGCGTGTCAAACAGCGGATGGCGCCGCGCCGTCTCCCAAATGACTGGTTCAGGTTTGAAGAGTTTGTGGGAAGACCTCTTCTCTCCGGTGTAGAGCAACGAGGCAGAGCGCGAATTCGGGTTGCTCTTTGCTTCTTTCCACCATGGATTCCGCGAGAACGCCTCGACACCATGGTACCATCTCAGCTGCTTTTCATCCCAAGGTAATGACACAGCCCAGGCTCCTGTAAAAGGGGTTAAACAGGGGTTAAAGTAACCAAAAGGCGATAGCGCGATAAACCCCGAGTCATAGGACTTAACTCGTTCATTCAGTGGCGGACAGGGAGGGATTCGAACCCTCGGTACTATTTCTAGCACACACGATTTCCAATCGTGCCCGTTCGACCACTCTGGCACCTGTCCGAAATCGATTTAGCGGGCAGCCATATTGGCCGCAGAGGGCGCTGCTGCAAGTCATATCTGTACTTTGCAGCAAATTCCTGCGCCTGAACGGTCAATGACACCCGCAACCGGTGCCGCAACCACCCCCACCACTTCCTGAGGAGGCGGAGCTGGCGCCGGAGCTCATGCCCATGAGGCCAGCGCCACCGGTGATGACGCGCACGACGGGCTCGCCGGTGTCCGGGTGGCGAGTGAGAGGGGCGTCGTTCATGCTCTGCTTCACTTCGAAGCGCTTGGGCTTTTCGCCCTCAAGCTGGGGGATGGTCTCGTAGACGTAAGTGGCCATGGGTGATGAGGGTGGGATTCTCGCACGGAGGTCGGAGGCCATCAAGCGGTAGGCGCAAGGACAGGCTCCTTGCTGCCGCCGCTCATGGTGACCTGGCCTTCGGCAATGAGGCGGTCCCCCACCCTCACGCTTCCGGCGGCCTGCACCAGATTCCCCATGCGGCCCTGGATGGTGGCTTCGATCTGTAGTGTCTCACTGGGTACGGCGGTGCCGAGGATCTTCACGTTGCGAATGGCGGTGAGGCGCAGGTCCGGCATGGCAGGAATCTGGGAGTCAGACTGCAGAGCAACGCCGGCGACCTGGGCGATGGCTTCCACCATGATCACGGCTGGCAGGATGGGTTGGGCGGGGAAATGTCCGCGCAGGAAGTCTTCTGAGCCCTTGAGAAGATAGGTCCCAACGGCGCGTCTGCCGGGCTCCAGTTCCACGATGGCATCCACAAACCGGAACTCGGGGCCGTGGGGAAGAGAGTCGAGAGGGTTGGGTGCTGTGGGGGGAGGTTCCATCGGGTTGATGATTCGTTTCAAGGGTGGAAGTTCCCAGCAGGGTCCGGCATTGCAGCTCGATGCAAAATGAGAAGTGAAAAATGAAAAGTGCAAATTGAGAGGAGCCTGCGTCACTGGTCTTTGATTGATTCGTTCGCTACTCGCCTTGCTTCACCTCGTAACCGGTGGTGTCCACTTTGAAGGTATCCGCGGGGACTGGCTTATTCAGGGCGTAGCCGCGGATCACGGTGCTCAAGCTCGAGCCGTCGCGCATGTGGAGGGTCATGGAACGGAGGGCGCCGTCCTGGGTGTTTACGGCGAGCTGAAGCTGGCGCACGACGAGGGAGGTGCGGCGGTCGCGGAAGGCGAGGTCGAATTCCCACCAAGTGGGATTGGAGGGATCGATGCGCCAGTCCTTAAGCTCGAAGCGCTGCTCGAACACGGCCAGTGAGGGCGTGTGCATGGCTTCCATCATGGAGGAGAATCCCTGTCCCTTGCCTTCTTTCTCCTTCTCGAGGAGGGCTTCTTTGGTCCAAGTCTGGGCTTCCTTGTCGGATACATCCACCACCATCATGCCGCCATCTGCACCACGCACGGCGATGAGTGTGGGCGGCTCGCCGATCTGCCAGCGGAACTTGCCGCCCTCCCTCACGATCCAGAGCTTGCCGGGTTTGCGGAGGGCGCGCTTCACGTTGCGGAGGTTGCGCAGTTGCTCGAAGTCGGCGGTCACGGTCTTTGCTTTGGAGGAGGCAGTCATCCATTGCTGGAGGGCGGCTTTGGCGTCGGACTCGGAGGGAGTGGCGGCGTGAGTGGCGGGTGCGTGAAATAGAATGGTCAACACGCCTGCGAGTGCGGCGATGAGGGCTGTGCTTCCGAGTGGCTTCCGGAGAAGGGGCATGGGGATAAGGAACGCGGATCTTGAGGGGATGGCAAATGGGGGTTGTGAGATGGACGCGAACGCCATCGAATGAGGTAGATGGCGGGGGGTGCTGCGAAACGTAAAAACTGGCCAAACGAACTATCGTTTTGCAGGCTGTTGATTTTCAGAGTGAAAGCGGGCGTTTTCTTGATTGGTGGTGGCTATGATGGGTGGAGGGTGCGGTGTGTTGACGCATGATGCGAGCGGATGGTTGGGAGTCATTTTAGGCCGATATACTTGTTAAACAAGTGTTGAATTTATTGAGGGGTGCGGAGTGGACTGATGGGTTTGCGGCGCTGTCCGACCTGTGTTGGCAGTTGGCGGGATTTGATGGCCGTGCCGTACGGGGGTGAGGCGGGCTGCATTGGATTCAACGCAGAGACGCGGAGGCGCAGAGGAACTTCGGAGACTGAGGATGTTGCGATTTCCAATGCGCGACGATGGTGCTCTTGCCAGGAACTTTCGGACGCTGGGATTCCAATGAAGTTTTTCAGGGTGTCAGGACGGAATCTCTCCGGTCAAAGCGGTGCTTCGCACGCGCAGTCCAAAGCGCTGCGCGCAAGGTGGTTTGCTTAAGGGCCGCGCCGTGCTGATGTGGATTGTTTCGGTCACGAGACGTTCATGGAGGATTTCTCTCAAATATTGGTGCGCTGGCTTGAGTGATGAGTGGACAAAGAAAAAGGCGGCTGACCGAAGTCAGCCGCCTTTTAGGACTCATGTTGGAAACGTCACGCTTCCATAGGCGCATTGACGCCACCGGTAATGCGTTCGGTTTCGATGGAAACTGGCTTGTATCCACCGATGCCCTTGAAGTAGAGCAGGAGCAGCAGGTAGATCACTGCCATCGCAGCAGGAATGAAGGCGTCTGCACGAAGGGTCTTGCGATCACCTTCAATGTCTGCCTTGAGCACCTTCTGCTCTTCGGGAGTCAGTTTTGCATAGGCAGCCTGCGGGTCCTTGGTACCTGCTTTAACCAACTCCTCACGGGCAGCGCCCAGCTTCGTTTTGGCTTCGCCCAGCTTCTTGCCGTCCAGGCCAGTCGCAGGATCCAGAATGAAGCCCATCCAAGCGCTCGGTTTCTCTGCCTTGTATTGCTGATACAGTGCGGCATCGGTACTTGCGAGTGACTCACCCGCGAAACGGTCCTTGGCATAGCCGAGTCCGGGCGAGCCGACCAGACCGGCGGACATCATCCCGATGCCGCCCATGATGCTCATGGCCACAGCACCCGTACTCGGGAAGCGGTCACCGACCACAGCCAGCATGGTGGGCCAGAAGAAGGTCTTGCCCACACCGTAGATCAGCACCGCGCCAAGAGCGCCACCAAAGGCAGTCACACCGGCCACCATGTTGAGGCCGAGGCACGCAATCAGTGCGCACACCAGCAGAATGCCGATCGGGGACAGCTTGAGGTTCTTCTCAATGAAGTGGGCGCAGAAACGAAGGGCAAACATTAGCGCCGAGGTAGCGATGAACAGGTACTTGCCTTCAATCGGCGTAAGGATGTTGCCAGTGATGTTCTGGATCCAGCCGTCCGTACCGAGTTCAACAGCACCGACGAGCGCGTGGGTGATGAAGAGCACGAAAAGGAGCCAGGCACCCACGGCCCAACCGCTCAGTCCGCTGAAGAGCAACCAGGTGGCCACACCGATGGCTACGGAAATCCACATCCAGCTCGAGCTGCTGAAGAAGTCGCTGCCGGTGAAGCCAGCGAGCAAGGGTCCAAGGCCATCCTTGAAGAAGAGGCCGATGAAAAGGCCAATCACTGCGGCACCCATGATGCCCACGTCCTTGAGCATCTGACCAAGGCCAAGGCCCTTCTGGGAAGCTTCCGACTTCGGGAACTTCTGGCCCATGAACATGAGCGCATAGATGGCCGTAGGCACGAGGAAGAGAGCCAGCTGGGCCTTCCAGCCCCAGTGGAACTGCTCACCCAGGAACGCACCGGCGCTGCCGCCGAGCACCATGCCCAGAGGCCAGCTCGCGTGGAGGATGTTGAGATAGTGCGTACGATTGTTGGGGAACAGCGTTGCCACCAGCGGGTTTGCCACGGCTTCAAGAGTACCGTTCGCCACCGCGAAAAGGAACGTTCCGGTCCAGAGATAAACGAAAGCCGTCTTGGTCGCCATGCCGTCCATGGCTCCGAATGTCACCACCGCAGAAAGCACGTGGAACAACAGCGCGGCGACCACCAGCTTCCCGTAGCCTATCTTGTCCACGATCACACCACCAATGATGATGCCGAAACAAAAGCCCGTGAAACCAGCACCACCAACAAGACCTACCTCAAGGCCGGTGAAACCGAACTTTGCGCGCCAGACGTCAAAAATCTGCCCTCGAATTGCGAAACCTACCCCTGCCGCCAAGATGGCCATAAAGCCCGCCCAGAGGAGGCGTTTGGCGTTGGGTGCGATGCCGTCGTTACTCATATTTTATTGTGTTGGTTGGATGGATGGATGCGTGGTTGCTGTCTTGAAGAAACTGGCAAAAACAAACGTGAAGAAGCGCCGACTCCTTCAGGGCAGCGCGGTTTTATCAGAAAGGAGAGGCCGGACAAGCAAAAACTGCCCCTGCCGTGGCCTCAGAAGCCCGGTTCGGCCTCTTCGCCGTGGGAGATGGAGACCGGTTTGTACCCGCCCTTGGCCTTAAAGTAGAACCAGAGGAAGATGTAGCACACCAGCATGAAGGTGGGCAGGATGGCGATGGTCACGAACATCCCGCGCTTGCTCGGGGCCTGCACTTTTTCCAGTTCCGCCTTCTTTTCCGCGCTCAGGGCGGTGACTTTTGCCTGGTCGAGGCTGGGGACATTGCCGAAGGTGCTGGGTTTTTCGGGACCTTTCACTTCCGCGTAGAGCGCGGCATGCTCCGTTGAGAGGGTCTTTGCGAGGTCGTTGTCCTGCTTGAAGCCGAGGTACGGCGCGCCGAGCACGCCGAGGAAGAGCACGCCCACGGCGGACACGCCATTCAGCGCGAGCGCTCCGCCCTTGGGAAGTTGCTCGGCGGTGAGGCCCAGGGTGGTGCTCCAGAGGAAGGTCTTGCCAAAGGCGTACACGGTGGCGGCCGCGACAATCATCCAGCCAGCGGACACAGAGAGGAAGAGCAATCCGCCAATCGCCACCAGTGCGCTGACGACGAGCAGGCCGATGGGCGAGAAGCTGTGCACGATGGGCCCGGCGTAGAAGCGCAGCACCGTCATGATGGTGGAGGTGTAAAGGAAGATGCCGGCGGCAAACATGGCGCCATCCACCCCGGCAGGGCCGCCGAGCTTCAGGAGTTCAGGCATCCAGCCGTCCGTACCCAGCTCCGTGGTGGCCAGCGGTCCAATGGTGACCAGCACCACGAGGAAGAGCCAATGTCCCAACGATCGGGTGTAAATGCCTGCGAGCAATGCGGCGGCACCGCCGACGGCCAGCACCACGCCCCAGTTGATCTCCTCTGTGCGAGACTGGTAGATGGCCATGGTGAACATGGCGAAGAAGATGAAGAAACCGACCGCACCGAAGACCTTGAGCATGTCGCGGTAGCTCACGCCTGCGGCCACGCGCTCCTGCACGGGGAACTTGCAGGGGAACACGAGGATGGCATACACCACCACCGGGATGAGGCAGGTGGCAAAGCGGAACTTCCAAGACGTGTCAAAGAAGAGCGTCGTATTCGGGAAGAGCAGGCACACCAGCGCGCCCAGCGCCAATCCCGCCGGCCAGCCTGCGTGCAGGATATTCAGCCACTTCGACTTCTGCTTCGCGAAGAGGGTGGCCACCACGGGGTTGATGAACGATTCCACCGAGCCATTCGCCACGGAGACGAGCAGCGTGCTCCAGTAGAAGTCACGGTACGTGCTGGACTGGAGATGGAAATACAGCGACACCAAATGGCAGATGATCGCGAAGACAGCCACCGTCTTGTACCCGATGCGGTCGATGATGAGGCTAAAGAAAATGATGCTGAGGGCGAAGGGCCACATGCCCGCGCCATTGATGGCCCCCTTCTGCTGCTCCGAGAGATTCAGCGAATCCTGCAGCGCTCCCAGCGTATTCGCCCGGATGCCGAAGACAAACGACGTGGCCACCAGCGCGATGAAACACGCCCAAAAGAGCTTCATGTGGGACTTCTCGTCAGAGAGGGCGGGCGCGGCTTGAGTCATGCGGAGTGAAAAAGAAAGAGGTGGCGGTGGTGGAGTCGGATTCCAGCGGATTGCCACTACGGGTGCAATGGGAAAGTTCTTTGGGGAAAGTGCTGATTATCCAGCCTCTACCACGAAGAGGCCATCGCCGCACGACGATGCAGTGCCAGCGAGTGACGGCTACCAACGTAGCTCGCGAGTCCCTTCGCGAGATGATATGATCTGGTGCGCTGCCGAGCCTACTGACTCGCGAAGGGACTCGCGAGGTACGTTAATACTTCAGCAGCCGCCTCAACTCATTCACAATCGCCGGGGACGTCGGACGATGGGCCTTCCACAGATTGGGATGATACGGGATCGGTGTGTCCTTGGAATTCAGACGTTGCGGGGGAGCATCCAGCAGGTGAAATCCTTCCGTGGTGACACGCGCAATCACCTCCGCAGTCACTCCGCCCCAGGGGAAGGATTCACCCACACACAGCAGGCGGCCCGTGCGGGCCACGGAGGCGAGGATGGTATCCGTATCAATCGGCTTCACACTGCGCAGGTCCACCACCTCGATTTGGTAGCCGTCCTTCGCCAGCTCTTCCGCGGCGCGAATGCTCTCATGCACCATCGCGGAATAAGCGACCACGGTGGCGTGGCGACCAGGGCGGGCGATGCGGGCCTTCCCCAGCGGGAGGGTTTCATCCGGCAGGGCATCCGCCTTGAGGTGGTAGTAGAGGAACTTGTGCTCGCAGAAGATCACCGGGTCTGTGCAGCCCACGGCGGCAAGCAGCATGTGGTAGGCATCCTCCACCGTCGCAGGCGTCAGGATGATGAGTCCCGGGTAATGCGCATAGATGCTCTCCATGCTCTGGCTGTGGAAGGGGCCGGAGCCGGCGGTGCCGCCGCTGGGCAGGCGGATGACGATGGGGCACGGCACATTCGTGCGCCAGAAATGGGTGGCTGCCTGATTGACGATCTGGTTGAAGCCCACGCTGCTGAAGTCCGCGAACTGCATCTCCACGATGGGCCGTGCGCCTTCAATGGCAGCACCGATGGCCACGCCCACCATGGCATCCTCACTGATGGGGGCATCCAGCACGCGGCCGGGGAACTCCTCCGCGAGGCGTTTCGTCGCCTTGAACGCGCCGCCGAACTTGCCGATATCCTGCCCGTAGATGAAGACGCGCGGATCCCGGGCCAGGGCATCGTGCTGGGCTTCGCGGATGGCGTCGAGGTAGGTCAGGGACATGGATTCGTGAGGAGAGAGCCAAGAGGTAGCAAGGCCCTTGGCTCTGAGCAAACAAATCCGCACATGGCCGCTCTGCCCGGGACAGGGATTGTCCTTCCGCGCCTAAAATCAAGGACACCGGATGACCATCATTGGTGAGGCCACATCGCTGCGCAGGGAAATGACCATGCCCTCCCGGTCACAGGCAACACGAAGCAAAAGAAAAGGGGCGAATTATTCCAAGACAATCGCGGATGAATCGATGTGCCCGGCAGAGCCCATTTTCTCCCTGCCATCCGCCCCGTATGAGCCCCAGCGATTCCTCCCAAGTGCCCCACCCCAACCACGAGCCTGCCACGTCCTCCGGGCCTGTGCAGAAGCCGAAATCGGTGGTCATTCAGAGCTTGTCCCCCACTTCCAGCGTTCCTGAGTCCCAGGACTATGTCCTGCCCCCCTCCTCCAGCGCCCCAGTAGCGCCTGTGGTCACCCAGGCCATCCCGCTGCCTGCCGCCATTGCATCACAGGGGCATGGGCATGCCCATGCTCATGCTGCTCCCATGCAGTTCCAGCCCGAGCTTGCGCCTGCTCCGCCGGAGACCTTCGGACACAAGGCGAGAAGATACTGGTATGCTGTGGGTGGCGGCTCGCTGCTGCTCAGCCTCACCATTCACGCGCTGCTCCTGGTGGGCGCCTACTTTCTGATCACCACCATCGCGAACCCGGAGAAGCCAGTGGATTTCCTTCCCGGCGGCGGAAACAAGGCGGGAGACACGGCCTCGCATGAGCTTCACAAGATGCTGAAGGAAAAGAAGCGCCGCCCCATGCAGCAGGCCATCCCACGGCAGAAGATTGTGAGCCAGACCGGGCTCGCGGCGATTCAGCTGCCAGATATTCCCATGGAGAGCATCGACCTGCCAGAGACCAGCTCCATCATGGGCGGAGCGTCGGGCAGCCTGGGCTTCGGGGGCGGCGGAGCAGGAGGAGGTGGTGGTGGAGGCCAGGGCATCGGCATGTCCAAGGGATTTGCGCCGATGACCTTCTTTGGCCGTGTGGGTGGCGAGGGGCTGCCCGGCGCCTTCTATGACATGAAGCAGGATCGTGAGCGCAAGGCCCTGCCCTACAGCGGCACCTTCCCCGACTACATCGCCGTGATCAATCATGCGGCCTCACGCCGCTTCTCGCCCTCCGCGCTGAAGGACTACTACAAGGCGAAGCAGGAGGTGAGCTTCACCTACCTGCTCGTGCCAAACATGGCGGCACAAGAAGGGCCGAAGTGCTTCAACGTGGAGAAGGAAGTGGAGCCGCGTGGATGGTTCGTGCACTACAGCGGCATGGTGACTCCGCCGAAGGCGGGCACATATCGCTTCGTGGGATTCTTCGATGACCTGCTCATTGTGTATATCAACAACAGGCCGGTGCTGGATGGCTCCTGGGTGCCGATGGCCGGTGTGGGCGAGGGCAAGTACGACGATGAAATCCGACAGGAGTTCAAGGGACCGCCCGTGGCGGGAAATCGCACGGCCTACTTCGGCAAGTGGGTGAAGATGAAAGAACCCTTCAAGCTGGACATCGTGGTGGGTGAGACTCCTGGTGGACGCGTGGGCGGCCTGCTCATGGTGCAGGACAAGGACGGGAAGTACGAGGAGCGCGCGGATGGCACGCCAATCCTTCCCGTCTTCGCCACGACGCGGCTGGAGATGGATGATATGAAGCGGTTGGAAGAAGACCCCTATGCCAAGGCGGTGCAGGTCGCGAAGGACACACCGGTGTTCGCGGGGAAAAAGGCGATCTTTGATGATCGTGAGGAAGGCGGCTCCAGACGGGGCATTGGGCTGCTGCCACCAAGGCAATAGCACACAGGAAGATGACGGACATCCTGAAATGGTTCACGCGGCCCTTTGCCCTGCGCGAAGCGACCTATTGAGGACCATGCTGGAGGATTGCTGCTCTGTTCTCTGACTTCACGGCAGCAAGCTGCCTGCGGAAAGCTGGAGCAAGCTCCAGCACTCCAGGAAGTTCGCTCGATTCGCGACATGGCATACCAAAGCGGTGCTTCGCGCACACACGCGCTCCAAAGGGCTTCGCGCTAGGTGGTTTGCAAAAGGTGGGGACCCCCATGCATCGTTTGCTTTTGTAGCCTGACGACGTATTCGCCGCCTAAGATGATCATCGCGGGACCGCAGTCTTCACCGTCTCCGCGCGAATCTTCGCCGCAATCTTGGACAGCCTTTCTACAAGGTCTGAGTAGCCCTCTGACGCATCACGCGTCTCGCCCACATCGATATCCAGATCATACAAGGCGGGCGGTTCGGTGAGATGCAGCTTCCACATGCCTTCGCGAATCGACTCCAGCCGACGCTGGTTCAGCCCATAGAGAGAGTACAACGTTCGCGGTGTGTTTGAGGGCATCCCCTTTCCCAGCCATGCTTGGGACACATCGAGGCCATCGAGCTTGAGATCTGGCGGAAGTGACGCGCCTGCCAGCCGGGCGAATGTCGGCAGGAGATCGAGCGAAAAGATGATGTCATGACTCACCCGGCCTGCTGGCACATGACCGGGCCACCACAGGATGAACGGAACACGGAGACCGCCTTCATGAACCGTGTGTTTTGATCCCTGAAGGCCGGCCGTGGATCCGGGCGTCTTGCGCTCGGGACCGTTGTCGCTCGTGAAAATCACCAGCGTATTCTCCGCGAGACCAAGTGCCCGCAGCTTCTCAAGAATCTCGCCGGTGCTCCAGTCGAGCTCCTGCACGGTGTCGCCATACGCACCACGGAAGGATTGTCCGTTGAATCGTGCCGAAGGTTCGAAGGGAATATGCGGCATGGCATGCCCGAGATAGAGGAAGAAGGGCTTGTCCTTGTTTGTCTCGATGAACTTCAGGGCCTCCGCGGTGTAGAGTCCGGTCATTTCCGATGGGATGGCAGGGCGCTTCTCCACCACATCACCACGCAGCACGGGCATGCCACCTTCCTTTTCGAAGATCACCGTCTCGTGTTTATCCAGGTTGTGCAGCACGCCATAGTAGCTGTCGAATCCCTGGTCCATGGGACGTGAGCCTTTCACAAAGCCGAGGTGCCACTTCCCAATGCAGCCTGTGACGTAGCCTCGGGTCTTCGCCACTTCGGCGAGTGTGAGCTCTTCCGTCGGCAGACCGTTGGCAGCATCAGGTCGTAATACACCCGTGGCGAGTCCGCTTCGGCCCGGATAACGCCCGGTCATGATCGCTGCGCGTGAGGGCGTGCAGAGGGCCGCTGCCACGGAGAAGTCAATAAAGCGCGTCCCCTCCGTTGCCATGCGATCCAGCTGCGGCGTGTTGATATCCTTTGCGCCATAACATCCGAGATCACCGTAGCCGAGATCATCCGTGAGGATGAAGATGATGTTTGGTGGGCGGGATGGGGTCTCCGCTGCGAACGAGCGCGCTGCCGTGCAGACGAGGGTGGCTACCAGAGTGAGGAAAGTGAGTCGCGTCATGACTGGATGACAGGGAGGAATACAGACACCGCTTACTTCAGATGCTCCTTGAACCACGCATCGACAGCATCCACGCACTGCGCATGCCAGGGCTTTTGCATCCAGCAGCCGTGCCTGGCATCCTTTAAGATGACCTGCTTCGTCGGCACACCGAGCTCCTTCAGCTTTGCCATTCCCGGAGCATCACGTTCCGGATTGTCGAGATCTCCCGTGAGAAAGAGCACAGGACCGGTGGACTTGCTGAAGTGTGTGATGGGTGACGCTTCACGATACAGTTCCGGCGCATCGTCATAGAGTTTACCGAGCCATTGAAACGCGTAGCTCTTCTCCTTCGCTCGACGGAGGGCCTCGACGAACTTTTCCATCGTGAGGTCCGTGGGCCCGGCCATGACACAGGAGGCCTGCACCGCTGCGGAGACATCCCGCAAATCACCGGTGAGGTATTTTTCGTGCGTTGGTGCTGCGGCCATCATGCCGACGAGGTGGCCGCCCGCGCTGCCTCCCCACGCGCCGATGCGATTGGGATCGATGCCGAAACGCGAGGCATTCGCCCGCACGAAGCGCACCGCGAGATTGCAGTCCTGCACCGCCGCCGGGTACTTCGCGACGGGGCCGAGGCGGTATTCGATGTTTGCGACGACATAACCTTTCTCCGCAAGGGAGATGGCGAGTGGTCGGAAGCGCTCCTTGTCTCCCTTCACCCAGCCACCCCCGTGCACGAGGAGGCATGCAGGGAGCTTGTCTCCGCCAGCTTTGGGGCGGTAGATGTCGAGCTTGAGTTCCTGCTCGGGTGTCTTGCCATAGGTGATATCGAGCTCGGCCTGGATGGTGTCCGGCGGGGTGCTGGGGAGTGGTTCGCGTTTGGCAGCCGCGGGTTTCTTGGCGGGAGGCTTGGGGTTTTGGGCAACGACAAAGCCTGCCGTGAACGCAACGATAACGAATGTGAGGAATGTGGTGCGGAGCATGCAGTTGCCCCACGAACGATCAAGATGAACGGAAACTGTCGGCAAGTTTATTTCTTTGTCCCGGAGGGACATTGGCCGGTAGCCGGTGGTGGAGGCCTGTAATCAGGCCGGGAACCACCGGATCAGATGAAGAACGATGCTCCGTCCCGGAGGGTACGGCGGAAGGGCGTGTCGCTGACGATTACGCGTTACATGGTTTTGGCACACCTTCCGGCGCACCTCCGGCACGCTCCAATTCTCACGCGCAAGATCCGGTGGTTTCGGTCGTCGAGACTCCCTTCACCGACCGGCTACCATCCGCGCTCCCTCCGGGAGCAAGCTGCCTCCAGTCACCTCGCATACCACGGTGATCACATAGGGAACATTTGGGAACACTACAACGCCGTAATCCCCGACAGCGACGCAAAGCTCACCCTCCGCATGATGTCCAGGAAGTCACGCATGTAAGCGGCGCTGGCGGCGGCTTCCGTCGTGGCAGCGTGAAGAGCGCTTTGCAGCCCCTTCTTTCCAATGGGACGGGCCACGACGTATTCGCGATCCAGAAACGGCTGCACGGCCCAGCGGGGCATGGCGGCGATGGCTCGTTTGCTGGCCACGAGTTGCAGGATGGCGACGGTGAGCTCCGTGGTGCGGCGCTTGGCAGGCTCCACGCGTGCGGGAATCAAGAACTCGCGCAGCACGTCGATGCGATCATCCGGAATGGGATAGGTCACAAGGGTCTCCTTGGCGAAGTCCTTCGCTGCGAGAAACGGCTTCGCCGTCAGCGGGTGCTCTTTTGCAAGAAGCGCAGACACTTCATAGCGGAACAACGGATGGAACACCGTATCCGTCCGCTTGATGGCATGCGACACGATCACGAGGTCCGCGCGATCTTCGCCCAGCAGGCCCACCGGATCCGCGTGGAAGCCGGACACGAGATCCATCTCCACCTCCGGCCAGCGTTCGCGGAAGGCATCCATGGAAGGCATGAGCCAGTCGAAGCACGAATGGCACTCCACGGCGATGCGCAACTGCCCCGCACGTCCATCCGCGATGCGTGAGAGATCGCGCTCCGCTTCTGCCACACGCATCTCCACTTCGCGTGCAAGTCCGAGCAGGCGCTGGCCACCCGGGGTGAGCCGCAGTGGCATGGTCTTGCGTTCGAAGAGTGGGATGCCGTACAGGTCTTCCAGCGCCTTCACCTGATGTGAAACAGCAGGCTGTGTGAGGTGCAGACGGGCGGCGGCCTTGGAAAGACTGTGTGTCTCCGCAATGGCGGCAAAGGTGCGCAGATGGCGGAGCTCAAGCGGGGGAAGGGCGGAACGGCTCATAAGTATGGCGAATGTTGAAGCGCCAAAACATGAATTATGCAACAGGCGGCTCGGGATTCAACTTCGGCAAGCATGACTACGAATGAATCCGCAACCACAACTGCATCCTCCCCTGCCCCGCTCTTCTCGCATTCGCTGGGCTTTCCCCGCGTCGGAGCCAGACGCGAACTCAAGAAAGCCGTCGAGTCCTTCTGGAAGGGCGCCTCGGATGAAACCGCGCTGCAAACTACCGCACGGGAGCTGCGCGCCACGCACTGGAAGCTCCAGTCGGATGCCGGCATCGATTTGATCCCGAGCAATGATTTCAGCCTGTATGACCAGGTGCTCGACATGTCCTGCCTCGTGGGCAATGTGCCGGAGCGCTTCGGCTGGGATGGCAAGGGCGATGTGAATCTGGAAACCTACTTCGCCATGGCGCGAGGCCGCTCCGGGGAAAAGAAGGAAAGTGCCTCGCACACACATGATGGTGAGTGCGGCTGCGGCAGCCACGGCGCGACTGCCTGTGAAATGACAAAATGGTTCGACACGAACTACCACTACCTCGTGCCCGAGTTCAACGACGGCACCACTTTCCGCCTCGCGAGCCAGAAGCCCTTCGCAGAGTTCCAGGAAGCGCTCGCGCTGGGTCATCGCACCAAGCCCGTGCTGCTCGGTCCGGTGAGCTATCTTTACCTCGGCAAGGTTCACGGAGGCACAAACCCTTCCTTTGATCGCTTCAAACTGCTTCCCAAACTTCTCGAAGTGTACGGCGAGGTGCTGCAGAAGCTCGCCGCGCAGGGCGCGAAATGGGTGCAACTCGATGAGCCGATCTTCGCACTGGATCTGGATACTACGATCAAGCAGTACTTCACCACGGCGTATGACGTACTGCGTGAAAAAGCCGGTGCACTGAAGCTCATCACGGCATGCTACTTCGGCGCGGCAGGCGCAAACTTCCTCTCACTCGCCCGTCTCCCCGTGGAAGCCATCCATCTGGATGCCACCCGTGGCGCCAGCGATCTGGAGCACGGGCTCGAAGTGGTGCCCACGCGCACCATCGTCTCGCTTGGCGTGGTGGACGGACGCAATGTCTGGAAGAACGACTTCGCCTCCTCGCTGAAAGTCATCGACCAGGTCGTGCAGAAGCTGGGCCGTGATCGCGTGTGGCTCGCGCCGTCCTGTTCACTGCTGCACTCCCCCGTGAGTCTGCAGCACGAGACGAAGCTTGAGCCGGCCATCAAGAGCTGGATGTCCTTCGCTGCTGAGAAGCTCGGTGAAGTCTCCACGCTGGCACGCCTCGCGGTATCTGCTGCTCGCGAAACCGATGCAGCGTGGATTGGGAATCAATCCGCACTCGCATCCAAGGCCACCGATCCGAGACTGCAGGTGCCCGCCGTGCGTGAACGCGTGGCGGCCCTCACCCCCGGGGACGAGCAACGCGACTCCGCCTTCGCCAAGCGCCAGGAAGTACAACGGAACCGCCTGAAGCTCCCCGCCTTCCCCACCACCACCATCGGCTCCTTCCCGCAGACCGATGAAGTGCGAAGCTGGCGTGCCCGCTGGCGCAAGGGCTCACTCACCGACGCAGAATACGAAGCGCTGCTGGGCGAGGAGACCGCGCGTTGCGTGCGTGTGCAGGAGGAGCTCGATATCGATGTGCTGGTGCATGGTGAGTTCGAGCGCAATGACATGGTGGAATACTTCGGCGAGCAACTCGATGGCTTCACCTTCACACAGAATGGCTGGGTGCAGAGCTACGGCAGCCGTTGCGTGAAGCCACCGGTGATCTTCGGCGATGTGTCGCGTCCTCATCCCATGACGGTGCGCTGGTTCCAGTATGCACAGAGCCTCACCTCGCGCCCCATGAAGGGCATGCTCACCGGCCCCATCACGATTCTGAACTGGAGCTTCGTGCGCAATGACCTGTCGCGCCCGGATGTTTGCCGCCAGATCGCACTCGCCATCCGCGATGAAGTGCGTGACCTCGAAGCCGCCGGCTGCCGTGTGATTCAGATCGATGAAGCTGCACTGCGCGAGTGCCTGCCGCTTCGCGAGAAGGATCGAGCCTTCTATCTCCAGTGGACCGTGGCATCATTCCGTGTTGCTGCGTCGGTTGTGCGGGATGACACACAGATCCACACGCATATGTGCTACAGCAACTTCAATGACATCATTGAAGCCATCGCGGCCATGGATGCGGATGTGATCACCATCGAGACTTCACGCTCCAGCATGGAACTCCTCGATGCCTTCGTGCGCTTCCAGTACCCGAATGAAATCGGACCCGGCGTGTACGACATCCACAGCCCCCGTGTCCCGCCCGCAGCGGAAATGCGCGAACTCATGGATCGCGCCTCCGCCGTGCTGCCCAAGGACAACCTGTGGGTGAATCCCGACTGCGGCCTCAAGACCCGCGGCTGGCCTGAGGTGAAAGCAGCGCTGGCGAATATGGTGAACGTAGCGCACGCGTTGCGCGGCTGATCCAGTGAACGGTGCGACGGTGAGCGGTAGGACGGTGGTATGGCGAGAGACGACAGAGAGCGATCTAGACCTTGGGAACATGCGAACTTCCCAAAGAGCCCACACCGTCCTACTGTCGCACCGCTTACCGCCGCACCGAAAACACCCCGCCGGGACCAGCGGTCGCGGCCACAGCATGAACAACAGGATCTTTATTCGCGACGTCGTACGACATCGCCGGAAACTGTTTGTGGCTGCGACCGCTGGTCGCGACGGGGTGTTGGTAATTTCTCAGCTCATGAAGCGATGACCATTCACTGGAGCAAGTGAAGTCCTGGTGAGATGGCCATGTGCTGCATGAAAGATGCCAGATCATCGCAACGCGTGCATGTCGCGATCCGCGAATCAATCGTTATTCAGGAATTCATTGTTTAGAAGAACCAGCTCAATCCCGCCATCGCACCCACGCCATTGAGACCGCGATTGTTGTTGGAGCTGCCGCCATTGGAGAAGTGCTGCCACTGAGCATAGGTGACCAGGGCGAGTCGCTCGCTAAGCATCCAGCGGACACCGAGAGCACCTTGAAGTTCCCAGTTCCAGTCTGTTCCCACCAGCCCCTGCTCCGGCGCTTCATCTGCCCAGTCGCCATACGCACCACCGGCGCCGATTTGGATGAAGGGCACCACGGTGGCGTTGGGTTGCACGAAGTTGTACCGCAGGTTCAGGTCCGCTCCTACGAAGTAGTTGCCGGGACCGTCATAGAAGTAGTCGCCGAACGCACCCACCAGGAATTCCCAGTTCCCACGGAAGGGACCCGAGCCAGAGGCATCATTCAGCATCCAGCCAAAACGGGCCGAGCCCATGATCCACTCCGTATCTGGACGGCGCACGGTTCCCTTCGTCCCGACGGACCAGAAGTGGCCGGCACTGAGTTCGACTTCAGTGACACCCTTGCGATAGGGATCAAAAGTCTCCACCCGCTGTTGGACTTGCTTGGAGGAATAGGCCGTGGTTCCTGCGCAAACAACCTGCGCTGTCAAGAGTAGCGATGCGGAGCTCAGGGCGAGGAGAAGAGACAGGCGAGTCGTGTATGGTCTCATGCGGGATGCTGGGTTGCTGGAACCGCAGCACACCGCGAGCATGGGGAGCACTTTCATGACCCTGTGACCAAACTGCGCAAGCGTGCTGATGCCGGTTCGCGCCATCATCCTTCCACAGCTTGTTGGCGAAAGTGTTTCACGCGGCGGGAGTCCCTGATTGGAGTATCGGGGTGCAACCACAGCACAGCCTTCCATGAAGGCACGAGTCATCACAGCTTCGCCGATTTCACCACCCTTGTGGCATTACCTCGGCACTTCCAGCGGAGCAGCCATCGCTGCGGCGGCAGCAGGTGGAGGTGGAGTGGTGCCGTTCAGCGTGAGCAATCGCAGGATGGGACCGCGATTCTGCACCAGATCCTCCAGGGTGTAGTGATCCAGCACATCGAGAAATGCATCCCGTGCCTCATGAAACACGCCCTTCAGCCGGCACGTGGGTGAGATGCGGCACATGTCCGTGGCGGGATTGAAGCATTCCGCGAGATTGAAGTGAGTTTCCGTCTGGCGAATCACATCTCCCACCCGAATGTCCCCCGGCTTCTTGCCAAGCTGGATGCCACCCGAGCGACCACGTCGATTGCTCAGGAAGCCCACCTTGCCCAGGTAGTGGACGATTTTTACAAGGTGATGGTGAGAGATGCGGTACGCCTGCGCCAGTTCGCTCAGCGTCACCTTCTGGTTTTCCCGCGCGGCCGCGTAGATCAGCACCCGGAGCGAGTAGTCAGAAAAGCGGCTGAGTTCCATGGTTGAGCATAAGATGGGAGTAGGATGCAGCTTTGAGTCCCATGGACTCGCCACGTGCAAACGGGAGGTTGGGCGACTGAAAGCACAGTCCGCGCCAATTCCTTCACCATCTCAAACTACCGGCGGAAGCTTTCGCCACCGGGCGCGCTCCACGGACTTGCTAAGCGCCAGCCACTGCACCTCAAAATCGGTCTTCGGATAGGGAAAGGCACCCTCGGGCCAGTCCAGCCGCTGGAACCGTGCCTGGCCAGCCATGACCTCCAGCACATGCTCGTAGTAGTGATGATCGTCCGTCTTCACGAGGAACTCACCCCCGTCCCGCAGGACCTTGTGCAGGCCCGCGAGGAATTCCGGGTCATTCAGCAGGCGGCGGCCATGGTGCTTCTTCTTCGGCCAGGGATCCGGGCACAGCAGGTGGATGCGGCTGGCAAGGTTCGCGGGCAGCAGCCAGGCCACGGTGTAGGTGGTTTCCAGCCGCAGCACGCGGACATTCTTCAGCCCACGCTGGCGGATTCGCTTGGCTGTCTTCTCCACCCGCCCGAGCAGGCGCTCCACACCCAGGAAATTCCTCTCCGGATGCAGCGCCGCCATTTCCACCAGGAAGGTGCCGTCCCCGCTGCCGAGGTCCAGTTCCAGCGGACGCTCACCATCGGCAAAAATCTCCTGAGGCGTGAGTTCGCGAAAGTAGTCAGTGGGGACGAGGATCGGATCAGCAGAGGTGGACATGAAAGAAGCGGAAGCGTGCGGGGCACGGAGGGAGGCAAAACACAGCGGTAGGGCGCGCGAGGGGGGCGTCAAGAGGTTGATGGTCTATGGTTGATAGTTGATAGCCTGAAATGGGAAGCGCCTACAGGCGCGTGTCTGTTTCCTCGTCCACAACCTTGGACACCATCGAGTTCCACGCATGCCGCCACACCCACGGTCTCAGGCTATCAACTATCGACCATCCGACTATCAACTCTCTCCAAAACCGCCTCGATTTAACCAACTTCCGTTAAGGAATTCTGGGAGAATCGCGTTCACCCACGAAACTCATGCTCGTTTTCGTGTTTACACATCTTTAAGGTATCCTTTGTACTGATAGATCCTGCCCCTTTTTGATTCTCTTTCTCCACACATGAAACTGCCCTCCCTCCGCACCCGATTCCATCTCCTGTCACAGCAGCGCCGCCGCCCTTCCGGCTTCACCCTGGTCGAGCTCGTGCTGGTGCTCACCATCCTCGCCGTGCTCATGGGTGCCGCGATTTACCAGCTCAACAAGAGCGGATTCTTCGAGCAGGCAGTCGACCAGACCATCAAGAGCGACCTCGACAACACCATCAGCATCGCCTTGGAGTCGTACCGCAATGCCGCCGGTCGTTTCCCCACCACTGAACAGGGTCTGGAAGCCCTCGTGGAAAAGCCCACCAAGGACCCCATTCCGGACCGCTGGTACTCGTACCTGAAGGAAGTGCCGAAGGATCCGTGGAAGCAGCCCTACAAGTACCGCTACCCCGCCACCAAGTCCAAGGACGGCTATGATGTCTACTCCGTGGGCAAGGACGGCCAGGACGGCACGGAAGATGACGTGGGTAACTGGAAGCCCACCGAGGCCAAATAAGCCGCACCCGCCCCCTTACGCGGCGCAAAAACCCACCCATGAACGTACGCAGCCCCCGCCCTCCGCTCCCGCCGGAGTTCCGGACGGCTGCGTTCACGCTGATTGAGCTCGTTCTGGTGCTGGCGATCCTTGCCATCATCCTGGGTGCAGCGGTACCGAGCGTCTCCGGCCTCATGCAGGATGCGGAGGCGCGGAAGCCACTGGAGGACCTCGCCCGCCTGGCAAAGCAGACCCGCCTGCGCGCCATGGAGGAGAAGCGTCCCTACCAGATCGCCTTCACCGGCACCGGCTACACAGCCACCCGCTACCTTTCACCCTACCTGCAGGCAGCGCAGATTGATGAGTTCATCCAGCGCACAGAGCTGGAGGCGGAGCAGAAGATGGAAGCCGGTCTCACGCAAGAGAGTGGCGAGACGACGGAAAGCGTCGTGGCGGCAGAGTCCTCAACTGGCGGCCCGCAACAGTCCGCTCCTCCCGCCGCCGCCTTCAAGGAGTGGACCGAGAAACATACGCTGCCGGAGGGCATGACCTGCAGCATCCAATATTGGTATGAGCCACAGGCCACCCCCATCGAAGGCACCGAGGTGAAGCTCTGGGTCTTCCAACCCACCGGCATGGTCGCCCCGCTCACCGTCACCATGACCACCTCCAGCGGCGCCTCCTATTCCGCGAAGTTCAATGCCCTGACAGCAGACATCGTCAAAGAGACTTCCAACTGACCAAACGCTGACATCCCCATGAACCTGCCCCTGGCAGCACGAAGCTACGCCCGCACCAGCGCGCCTCGTCGCGTTGGCGGACTGCGTGCACGCATGGGGCGCGGCTACCTGCTGCTCGAACTGCTGCTGGCCATGACCATCTTTTCCCTCACGGTCGTGAGCCTTGCCCAGTCGCTGCACATGGCCCTGCAGACCTCCGGGATTCTGAACCGGGAAAATGACATCCGCATCGCCATGCGCTCCTTCCTGGAGGAGGTGCGCCGCAAGCCCCTGGCGGAACTTACCCAGACCTACACCGACCCACGCCTCGGAGTCACCTTCAACAGCGTGCCTGAGGAACTCACCCTGAAGGATCGCAACGGCACCGTGCTCCGTGACCTTCACAAGCTGCGGGTCGTGGCCTCCTATGAGGCCAGTGGTGAAATGCGCGAAGAGGTGCTGGAAGTGTGGGTCTACAAAACCGCGACGGAGGGACGCGGAGGACAGCAACAATCGGGGTCACAGTCGCAATGAAAGTTCGGCATTCAAAATCCGGAGTCCCGAGTGAACCGCATGCGTTGTTGCATGTGGATGGAGGTTCGTTGGCGTGTAGGACAGGCGGACTGACCACGGACGTTCGCTCCCGAACTCCGCATTCCAAACTCCGCATTCCGAACTCGGCCTTCACCCTCCTCGAACTCGTCCTTTCCCTGTCCCTGCTCGCCATGCTCTCTGGCATGGTCTTCGGCGTGGTGCGTGTCTCGATGACCACGGCGATGGAGAACCGCCAGATCCAGCTCGAGAATGATGAGCTGAACCGCTTCATCACGCTCTGCCGTCATTCCTTCCAGAGCCTCCCCTCCACCGCGATCCTCACGCTGAAGATCACCGACACCGCGCAGCCCGTGAAGCAGGAGCTCACGCTCACTGGTGCTCCGGATGCCTTCTCCTTTGGGCTGAATCCAATGTCGTACAACGACACCATCATCGGCACCCGTCCCGATTATGCTGCCACTGAGGCCTCCACCACGGGACAACAAATGTACTACCTTGCCCTCAGCCGGAAGGACGTCATTCCGAAGGACCCCAACAGCGGTGAGGTGGTGGCCCAGACCACTGGCGAGGGCGTGGCCGCCCCAGACGATCAGGGCCGCTACTGGATGCCACTCATGCAAAATGTGACCTCGCTCACATGGCGCTTCTACCAGGTGAACGACGATACCTGGGTGGAGGAATGGGATTCCACAAATCTGCCGCAGCTCGTGGAGATGAATCTCCTCCTTGCCGAGCGCACTCAACCCATCCGTGTCGTCTTTGCACTCCCAGCAGTAAAGCTGGCCGGGGCAAATCCCGCGCTGCGTCCGCAGACCAGCACCACCTCTTCCAGCCAGGGTGGCGGTGGCGGTGGCGGCGGTGGAAACAACGACGGAGGCCGTGGCGGTGGCAACAATCAGGACGGAGGTCGTGGCCGTGGTGACGGTGGCGATCGCGGTCGCGGAGGAGATGGTGGTCGTGGCCGCGGCGATGGCGGCGGTCGCGGTGACGGTGGTCCTCCCCAAGGAGGGCCGGGTGGCGGTCGTGGTCCAGGAGGTTCCGGCGGTGGGCAGGGAAATTTTGGCGGAGGTATGCAACCTGGAGGAGGTGGCGGCGGTTCTACCAGCGCGCCATCGGGAGGTGGAGGCAGGTAAAGGCAGGACAAGGGCATGAAGCACATGGGTTTGCGGATGAACAGGAACAGCGAAGGCAGCAGCATGGAAACGGAGACCGTTGAGGTCAGGTCCGGCAGCCATGTTGCGTCCGTGCCTGTCCCGGTGAAGACCCTGCGTCTGCTGCCTCATCATCTCCGTGCGCGTCGCCGCGACGGGGGCTATGCCCTCATCCTCGTGCTCGCGGCCATCGGGCTCATGACCTTCACCGTGATCCCGCTGGTGAACTACATGAGCGACAGCATCGAGGAGAATGGCATGCATGGCCTGCGCTTTCGCGCGCTGCACCTCGCCGAGTGCGGCATCGCAGTGGGCCTGCATCCGCAGGTGCGCCCGGGCGACCCCGTGCTGAAGCAGACCCTCGGCTCAGACAGCGGTTTCACAGTTACCATTTCCTCGGAAGGCGCGCGCATCCCCATCAACTACATCACCGACTCCCGCTTCCGGGAGATCATCTACAATCTTTTCATCCTCTGGCGGCTCACCCCTCAGGAGGCGGAGACCGCAGTGGATGGTCTGGCGGACTGGGTGGACACAGACAGCCAGATGCGCACCTACGGCGCCGAGTCCGACTACTATAAAGAGCGCGGTTATGCCGACTTCCCCAGAAATCAGGGCTTCGGCTCGCTGGATGAAATGATTCTCGCAAAAGGCATGGACGCGGTGGAGCGCATGAAGCCCGACTGGAGAACTTACTTCAGCACCTACGGTGACGGCTACATCGACCTGAACTACGCCCCGCAGGAGATCCTCATGGCGGTGGCAGATGTGGAGGAAAACGCCGCTCAATCCCTCATCCGCGAGCGCAGCGGTGCAGACGGCATTCCCGGCACGGAAGATGACAAGACACTCCAGCTCAATCAGGCCACCCAACTGCTGGGCATGGACGGCCAGGAAGCCCAATCCCTCAACAGCATCCTCACAGCGGATCACCTTACCCGTCGCGTGGAAAGTGTGGGAAGAATCGGTGAATCCACGTACAAGGTGGTGGTGATCGCGCGACGTCAGGATGATGGATCCTTGAATTACCTCGCCCGATTTGAAGAATGATGATTTCGAAAAGAACGCATGAGTGCCAGCGCAGCCAGTTTTCTCCTTCCTGATACCGAGCCCTCCTGGAGGCTCTGGCGTTCGCTTGCCTCCACGAAGGCGGAGCCGGTGAGCTCGCCTGCGGAGTTCCGTGAGCAGTCGCGCCCCCTGGTGGTCGGCCTGCCCGCCACGGCCTGCCGCAGCATCGGTCTCATTCTTCCCACCGTCGATGCCACCCTGCTGCCCTCCATGATCGAGTCGCAGCTGGAGCGCCGGGGCGTTCATGTGGAGAAATCTCCCACTCCAAATTTCGCATGGCATCTGCTGGGGCAGAATCAAGGGCAGTCCTTCGTCAGCGTGGATGTGCTGGCGCATCCCTTCCCCGAGGACCTCGCCGTGCCGCATGCGGTGAACTACACCGCCGCGCTCCGTCTTGTCACCCTTCCGGCCAACAACCTCTGCATCATCGAGGAGCATGGGCTGCTGGTGCTGGTCGCAAATTTCCAGGGCCGCCTGTGGCACAGTCACGTCACCGGCTTCGCGGAGATGCCGGTGCAGGATCTGGCCCGTGAAATCGAGCTGGCCCGGCTCACGCTGGAATCGCAGGAGGGTTTTGGCGTGGTGCGCGGTGTCACGCTGGCGGGTGAACGACCATCCGCTCTGGCCGCGGAACTTCGCAAGTACATCGGCATGCCATTGGAAGTCTCCGGACCTCCCGGGGCAAATCGCGGTCTGGATCTCAAAGTGCTGCCAAAGCTGCTGCCGGCTTCCGTATTCACCGCCCAGGCCAATCGCGAAACGAAGCGCCGTCTCTTCTCCGTGGGGGTGCTCACGCTCGTGTTGTACGCCATTCTCTTCGCGTGCGGATGGTGGTACCTGCAGTCGCTGAAACAAGAGGTCGGAACCATGGAAGAGAGCGCCAGCGTGTCACGCGGACCCGCGGAACGCGTGCGCGCCGCCTCTGAACGCTGGCGCTCCCTGGAGCCCGCCGTGGAAAAGCAGCGCTACCCCATGATGCAGCTCAGCCACGTGACGAGCATCATGCCCCCCAGCGGCGTGGTCATCAAACGCTTCTCCGCAAAGCCCAGTGAGATTGAACTGCGCGGTGATGCGCGCGACCTGCAGACCGCGGCGCAGCTTCTGGAGGATCTCAAGAAACATCCCAAGCTCAACCGCTTCCACTGGGAGATGCCCACTCCCGACATCAAGAACAAGATCGCCACCTTCCGCATCACCGGGAAGATGGACAGCGGCACCTGATCTCCCCCACCCGCTCTCTCCCCCTTTCATCCTTCCTTTCTTCTCCTCCCTTTGAAAAAGCGAACTTACAACACCCGCGAGAAGCGCCTGCTCTTCCTCTGTGTCGGCACGATTTTCCTCGTGGGGAACTTCATGGCACTGCGTGAGTTCACCAGCCGCCGCAAGGATCTGGTCACCAGTCTGGACAAGCTGAAGAAGCAGGAAACCGCCAACCGCATGCTGCTGCTGGATGGCCCCCGCATGGAGAAGCTGGATGCCTGGCTGGACAAGTCCATGCCGTACACCAACTCCGCCGGCAAGGCGCAGGGCCAGCTCCTCGATGACCTGCGCAATTCGGCGCTCGACATGGGACTGAAGACCGAGAATGAGAATCCGCTGGAATCGCTGGAGCTCTCCCACCACAACGAGGTGTCCGTGAGCCTGCGCGTGCGCGGCGCCCAGGAGGTGGTGATCAGCTGGCTGCTCACCCTGCAGTCGCCGGAGAAGTTCACCGCCATCAAGTCGGTGGAACTCGAACTCGACACCCGTTCACGTGAGAAAACGCCGCAGGCCCAGTGCAACATCACCGTGGCACGCTGGTTCAATCCCAAGCCGCCTCCCGGCTACCAGGAACCCGTGCCGGCTCCTGCTCCGGCACCCGCGGCTGTGCCAGCTGAAAACACCAATCCGCTCGAGCTCACCACCCCGCTCGACGGCCTCGTCCCCCTTGCCCCCTCCTAGTCATGAAGCCAACCTTCGCCGCCTGTTTGCTTCTGCCGCTGTGTGCATCCGTCTCCATCGCGACGGCACAGCAGGATCCGGATCTCCCGCAGCGTGTGGAGCCGACTGAGGTCGCGGCGCTCACGTCCGCCTCTCCCTTCACGCGCTCGCTGAATCTCTCGGACTCGCTCGTGCTCACCGGCATTGCCTATATTGAAGGCAAACCCGTCGTCACAGTGATGAACAAGGAGACGAAGGAAAGCCACGTGGTGGGCGAATTGCCCAATGCCCAGGGCTGGAAGCTCGCGGAGACGAGCGCGACGGTGAAACTCGACCGCACCCAGGCGAAACTGATGATCGGCACGGAAGTGGTCACCGTGCGGTACAGCCAGGAACAACTCACCCCGGAAGCCATGAAAAAAGGTGGCTACCGCCCCGGCGGCGGTGATGGCCGGCACGATGGCGAACGCCGTGATGACGGTCCACGCCGCGACTTCCCCCGCCCCAGCGAGGAGGATCGCCAGCGCTTCATGTCCATGTCGGAGGAAGCCCGGAAGAAGTTCATCGACATCATGCGCGAGAATGGAGAAAAGATGCGCATGGCCTCTCCTGAGGAGCGCTCCGCCTTTATCAGGAACATCAGGGACAGGGTGGAAGCCGAAGACAAGCAAAACAAGCGCTGAGGCCTTCTCGTTTCCCTGCATCCGCATCACTCCCGCATCTCTCCCTCCACGCCGCTCCCTCCCCGCTTTCTCATGCATTGTCTCTCCCCCTTCCCTGCAGCCATTCGTCCCCGCTCCCTCTCTCTGTCTCTACTCCTGCTGATGGGAACGCTGGCGTGTAGCAGCAGTGGCATGCTCCACGCGCAGATCCGCGGCGGCACCACCCTGAAACCTGACACCGCGACCAGCCCCCGTGAATTCCGCCCGCTGGCGAACATGCCAGCCGAGCAACGCGCGCCCATGGATCCCGTCGTGGCCCAGGCAGCGCCGCAACCTCAGCAGCAGCCCACCTCTCCCACCCAGCCGGCCCCAGGAGGTCCCGGTGGATTTCCCGGAGGTCCCGGCGGTGGCTTCGGCAGAGGCGGCTTCGGACGTGGCGGTGCCAGCAGCAGCACGGAAGAACTTTTCCGCATTGATGGGGACAAGGTTTCCCTGCAATTCCCCAACAACACCATCACGGACATCCTCGGCATCTACGAGCGCCTGACAAACAAGACGCTCGTGAAGGACACCACCATCTTCGAAGGGCAGACCATCAGCCTCGTCACGCCGGTGCCAGTGGACAAGGCAGAGGCCATCAAGCTCATCGAAGCCGCACTGCTCACGAACGGCTACGCCATCGTGGCGGACCCGGACGGCAAGAGCTCGCGCATTCTCTCCACACGCACGACGACTGCGACCAGCGGTGCGCAGTTTTCTCAAGGTGTGAAGTTCTACCAGAGCGCCAATGACCTGCCGGACAATGAAACGATCGTGAGCTACTTCATGGGCCTCACGAATCTGGACCCCACCGAGGCTGCCACCATGCTCGGCGGTCATGTGGGACTCAATCCGTATGGCCGCATCACGCCGGTGGTAAGCCCTCCCGGACTCCTCATCACGGAAAATGCCAACATTGTGAAACAGCTCGTGGCGATTCGTGAGGTCATCGATACGCCAGGAGCCGCCAGCTCACTGGTCACCAAGTTTGTGCTGCTCAAGTATGCAGACGCCGCGACCGTCGCACAGATCGTGCAGGCCACGCTGAATGCCCAGGCGCAGGATAAGGAAGCCAAAGGGATCACCACCATCCGCGGACAGGGAACCTCCGGCGGCGGTGGCGGAGACAACCGCCAGCAGCAGCAACAGCAGCAGTCCAGCAACAACAATAACAACAACCAGCAGGGTGGAAACCGCCGCATCCAGGCGACTTCACAGGTGATCGCGGATACCCGCCTCAATCAGGTGCTCGTGGTCGCAGAACCGGATGAGTACGCGTATGTGGTGAGCCTCATCGCGGAGTTCGACAAGCCGGTGGATGTGCCAGCCGCGTATGAGCGCAAGCTGAAGAACGTCTTCTCCGTGGATGTGCTCTCCGTGCTGGCAGACATGCTGCGCGAGCCCGTGGGCGGTACGGCGCAGCTTCCAGGCGGCGGCTCCGTTTCGGGACAGAACCAGCAGCAGCTCATCACCAGCAGCAATCAATTCCTCACCGGCACTACGGGAGCCCAGCAGCGCGGCGGCACCTTCAACGCAAGCGCAGCCAGCACCGCCACCACGGGCACGACGGGTGGAGTCACCTCCCGCCCCGACCTCCTGCTGGAGTCGGAAGAGCAAACCGCTCCGGTTTCCGTCCTGATCAACAAGACCCGCCTCATCGCGGATCCGCTGGCGAACAGCATCATCGTCATCGGGCCGAAGGAAAACCAGGACAAGGTGGACATGCTGCTCGACAAGCTCGACCGCAAGGCGCCGCAGGTCTATCTCGCCACGGTCATCGGCCAGCTCACCCTGGGTGATGGGTATCAGTTTGGCATCAACTACCTCCAGAGATTCACCGAGTCAGGCAATGGCGGCGTGGCCAGCGCGCTGATCACGCGTGATGACATCATCACGAACAACAATGTGTCCGATATGACGACGAACCTGATCACGTCGGCCATTGCCAACACGAACGGATTCAACCTCTACGGCCAGATCGGCGAGTCCGTCGATGTGTTCGTGTCCGCCCTGGAAACCACAAATGACTTCAAGGTACTCTCCCGTCCGAGTGTCTTCGCGCAGAACAATCGTCGTGCGATGATCACCAGCGGCCAGCAGATTCCCGTGCCTGAGTCCACACTGACAAACGCCTCGTCCCAGAACCAGAACAACCAGGGCAACGTGACCACCACCATCACCTACAAGGACGTGGTGCTGAAACTGGAAGTCATTCCGCTCATCAATCCGGATGGCGATGTCACCCTGCGCATTGCCCAGGTGAATGACACCGTGATCGGCAACCAGATCGTGGCGGACAATACCGTGCCCATCATCGGCACCGAACAGCTCACCACGACTGTGACCGTGCCCACGGGCAATACGATCGTGATCGGCGGCCTGATTTCCGAGCAATTCAAAACAGACACGCAGGGCATTCCGGTCATCAGCCGCATCCCCGGCATTGGCCGCCTCTTCAAGGAGGACGTCACCAGCAAGCAGCGCAAGGAACTGATCGTCTTCATCCAGCCCGTGGTGGTCACGGACGACTTCGCCGTGCGCAAGGCCAGCAAGCAGGAGGACCTTCGCACGAAGGCCGGCGAGAGCGCCTACCATGCCTTCCCACAGACCGTGGTGCCCAAGGCTGTGCCTGTCACCGACCCGGATCCTCCCGTGAAGCGCAAGTGGTACGAAATCTTCAAGAAGACCGAAGGCATCCCCAGCTCACCTCCACCGCCACGGAACGGAACGACGACCACCACGGAGACGCGGACTTACTTCCCGCGTGCGAAGTAGACAACTCGGGCAGGCAGGCCGTATCTCGTGATGCGACTGGAGCACATCGATCATGTCGCACTGCGGTGTGCTTCACCGGAAGCGACGAAGGATTGGTATGTGAACACGCTCGGATTCGAGCACGTGTTCCCGGGCCAGTGGTCCGGCAACCCCATCATGCTGCGTTTGGGTTCGACCTACCTGACGCTCTTTCCCCAGAAAGAGGGCGCGCCGCCCGCCGCGAATGGCCAGGCCTGGCACCTTGCCTTGCGGGCTGCGACTTATGCAGACTTCCGGGAGGCGCAGAGCGAGCTGGAAGGAAAGGGAGTCTCGTTCCAGTTTCAAGACCACGAGATCTCCCACTCGATCTACTTCTTTGATCCGGACGGGTTCCTGCTGGAGATCACCACGTATGATATCGTGGATGGTGCGAGGGAGTCGAATCCGGCCTAGCGCGATTACGATTTCGTGTGCTGTCTTGCTTGAAGCATCTGACCAAGTCCAAGCGAACGCCAGATTACTCCATTAAATTGAGGGATTGAAGAAGAGCACAGCGTACGAAATGCTCGCCCCATGATTTCACCTTCCACATCCGTGTACAAGCTTGAGATGATCTGCGACGATCCACTCTACGAAGGATTGGCGCTCAGCTTGGACCTTCCGTCCAGACTGGGACAAGACAGCCTGGTGGATGACATCACTCCCGGGGTGAACATCTCGCCAGAGACTCGACTCTGGTCGCAGCCGAACCTCGCTCCAGGATGGCAGCCACCGAGATGTGACGGAGCCGTCCGACCTGAAAACGACTACCCTTGCATCAATCTTTTCCTGCCGGCATTCAGCAAGAGAGCCTATGATGCCCTTTCCGATCTGCTCCTGCCGAACGGCGAGCTTTTGCCATTGGTCACCCATGCAGGAAGCTTCTTCTTCTTCAACGTGACGACCATTGTCGATGCGCTGGATTTGGAGGCCTCAAAGTGCAAATTCTGGTGCGATCCACCCACGACCGCGGTCAACGTTTATCATTTTGAGTTCCTGCCAGACCGCTTGAAGGGTTTGTCGATCTTTCGGATCCTGGAATTGCCAAGCTTCACGTTTGTGACCGAGACGTTTGTTGAACGAGTCAAGGCCGCGGGACTGCAGGGTTTCTGTTTCAGGAAGGTTTCGCCCATCCCGCCCGATGAGCATTGGCGAAAGAATGAACTCATCTTGCGGTGATAGCTCGCTGACGAACGAGTGCATGCTTTCCTCCGTCCATCCCCACCGATCCATTCGATTCCAGAGTGTAGCTCAAAACTCGCTCCTCACCTCGAATGTCGGCCACCAAGACACCGCCACGCAAGCGGACCAAGACCGCGACCAAATCACCTTCGTCCCCCAAGTTCGCCAGGCCTGGTGAGGGACGATGGTCGACCATCCGCTGGGGAAAGCTCTCCATCCGCGGGTGGGTCGAGCTGCTCCTGGTCTTCATCGCAGCCATCTGTCTCTATGCGATTCTCTTCGTGCGGCGACAACACATCGAGTATCGACCGGCGCACACATTCTCTGTGCAAGATCCCGCCTTCTTCAGCTCCGCGCACGCAGCGACCAACCCTGTTCCCATCGAAGGCAATCGCATCACGCTGCTGCATAATGGCAACGGGATCTTTCCCGTAATGCTGGAGGCCATTCGCGGTGCGAAGAAGACCGTCAACTTCGAGGCCTTTCTCTTTCACTCGGGCGAAATCGGGAACCAATTCATTGAGGCCCTCGTCGATCGTGCGAAGCATGGCGTCGAGGTTCGAGTTCTTCTCGATGGCATCGGTTCGGGCACGGACTTAAAGAACAGCGATGTGCAACGGCTCACCGATGGAGGCTGCAAATTCGCCTATTACCACCCGACCCGGGCGTTGCGCGTAGATCGGCTGAATCGTCGCACGCACCGCCGCGTTCTGGTCGTGGACGGCAAGGTCGCTTTCACCGGAGGCGCGGGTTTTGCTGACGAATGGAGGGGTGATGGCGCGAAACCGGAGAACTGGCGTGAAGTCCATGCCAAACTCGAAGGCCCCATGGTGGCGCAGCTGCAGAGTGCCTTCCAACAACACTGGCTGTCCGAGACGGGCGAGATGCTTTCCGGCGCGGGCCACTTCCCTCTCCTGGAAAAAGCCGGGGATCTCAAGACGCAGGTGACCACCTCGGACGAGTTCACCGTGGCCGCCCTGCCACTCATCCAGGCCGTGGCCATCGCGGCTGCGGAGAAGACCATCTACATCACCAACCCCTACTGCACCCCGACCGATGAGCAGGTGCATCTCCTCGGCGAGGCAGTGAAGCGCGGGGTGGATGTGAAGATGATTCTCCCCGGCAAGCACAACGACCAGCCCGCCACAAAAGCCGCCGGTCGCGGCAGCTACGGCAAACTGCTGGAAGCCGGCGTGAAGATCTATGAGTTCAAACCCACCATGATCCACTCCAAGACCATGGTGGTAGACGGCATGTTTGCCATGTTCGGCACCTCGAACTTGGATGCCCGCTCCTCCCTCATCAATGAGGAGATCGACGTGAGCGTCTATGACGCCAGCTTCGGCACGGAGATGGATCGTGTCTTCCGCGAAGACTTGAAGAACTGCCAGGAGTACAAGCTGGAGGACTTCAAGAAGCGGTCCCTGAAGGAGCGCGTCACGGAGTGGCTGGTGTATCCGTTTCACTCACAGTTGTGAAGAGCACTACCGCAGCCAGGCACTCGCGGCACTGGGAGAAACAGAACGCGAGACCCGCTCCATCGTGGCTCAACCGCCTGCCGACATGATGACGTCGCGCCAATCCACAAGTGCCAAAGCAGAATGGTGTTCGAGTCTCGCCATGTCTCCTTGAGCCAGGTGAAGGATGCATCGCAAGACCCTTGATTCATCCGCATTCAGTCGCCTCAGGTAACCTGCCGTTTCGGAAAGTTTTGCCATCACCCGATCCCGACTCTCCGGCTCAAACTGCTGATGAATCGCATACACAACCTCACGAGCCAGGTTGGCTGGCCCCGGCTCCCCGGTCGCTTGGTCGTAGGCGGCCACCGCGGTTTTCAATGCTTGCAGCAGTCCGCGCTCTTTCCGGGTCAGGTCATCAAAGGCTGCGGGATCGCTCTCCCAAAGTCTGGCCGCCACAGCATTGGCCGACTCCGCCAAAACCCTTGAAAATTCTGCATCGAGCCTGAGCAACTCGATCGCTTCGGGTTTGTCACGATGCTCTGGCGGAATATCAAACCACATAGGCAACCAAAGGAAGGCCGGAGCTCACGCCGACAGCCACTTCCAAACCGCCACAATCAATACCGCCACGCCAAAGGCGAGGAGCAAAAGACCGGGAAAGCCGCGGAGTTGGTTGGAAGCCATGAGGATAGTGTTGTGGTCCTGAATGTTAACGAACACAAAATGTGGGGAAAGACGCCGACACTTATCACAATTTGTTTGACACTCCAAAAGAACCCCCTACTGTCGCGCTCCCCATTTTTAGACAAACGACGAGACCTGTATAGCAACCGAATAAGACATGAAAACCTTTTCTGCCAAGGCCCAAGAAGTGGAGCGCAAGTGGTGGGTCATTGATGCCGCTGACCAAGTGGTGGGCCGTGTGGCTGTGAACGCAGCGAACATCCTTCGCGGCAAGAACAAGCCCATCTTCACCAATCACGTGGACACCGGTGACAACGTCATCATTGTGAACGCAGAGAAGGCCGTTTTCACGGGCAAGAAAGAGACGGACAAGACCTACACCTCCTTCTCCGGTTACGTCGGCGGCCACAAGTCCACCAATCCCGAGCGCATGCGCCAGAAGCACCCCGAGCGCATCCTTGAGAAGGCCATCTTCGGCATGATCCCGCACAACCGTCTGGGCAGCGCCGTCCTTCGCAAGCTTCATGTGTACGCTGGCAGCAGCCACCCCCATGAGGCCCAGCAGCCCCAGGCTTACAAGCTGGTCTAATTCCTGAACACGCACTGACCAGCAACGACTGATTTCCCTTCTGATATGAGCATCACTTCCTTCGACGCCGTCGGCCGACGCAAGACCTCGATTGCCCGCGTGTTCCTCCGCCCCGGCAGCGGCACCGTCACGGTGAACAACCGGACCTTGGATGAATATTTCCCCACCGTCACCCTGCAGAACCAGCTCCTGGCTCCCCTGCATGTGACCAGCAACGCCCAGAACTTCGACGTGAAGGTCACCGCGACTGGCGGCGGCGTCACCGGTCAGGTGGGTGCCATCCGCATGGGCCTCGCTCGCGCACTCTGCCTCGCCAACCCTGAGAACCGCCCGGTCCTCAAGGCAAACGGCATGCTGACCCGCGACTCCCGTATGAAGGAACGCAAAAAGGCTGGTCAGCCCGGTGCCCGCAAGCGCTTCCAGTTCTCCAAGCGCTAATCGCGAAGGCATACCGCCATTCGAATCTCTGGAAAGCACCGGACCAGTCCGGTGCTTTCTTGCGTTTCAAGGTTCTACATACATTTCAGTCTTGCATTTCCCCTAGGGAAGTCTGATATTTTGTGTCAGGCAACAACCGTGGAATTTCTTCCCGCTATGGCCTTCATGGATGAACGTGGTGTTTGTTCAATGGGTCAGTCGCAGGAGGTGTCCAGATCATGAGTTCACTCCCGAACGTCATCCACTTTAATTGTCAGTCCTGCGGCATGCTCCTCACGGTGCCGAGGGAAATGGCTGGCGTCACGGGACCGTGCCCTCACTGCCGGGCCACCATCACCTCACCTGCGGCACCCGCGCCCACGGCAGCAGTTCCCGGACCCTCGTGGCCCATGGCACAGAATGCAGCGGGGGCTCCACCTGTCCCGGCTCCGGTGATGACGACACAGGTGCCCATTCCTGTGCCTGCGCCCGCACCTGCTCCCGTGCAGTCTCTGCCGCCGCCACAGCATCTTCCGCCTCCCCAGCCATCTGCACGGGCCCCATTGCCCGCACCCGCACCCGCTCCTGCCCCTGTTGAGGTGCCTGAGCCGGTGCACACCCCCAGCTCCGCCTGGGAAGCCTCCAATCCGCCTCAGGCATCCCCACTGCCACCCGTCGTGGGCGGGGGTGTGATGCATCCCGCCTGGCCTCCGACAGGGGGCGAATTGCCGGTACCCAACCCGGGCGCGCCTGGCTCGGCGCATCCCATCATGGACAGCGTGTTGCAGATGCCCGGCGTGCATCCTGGACAGAGCCCGGCACCCGCTCCTGTGCAGCACTCCCTGCCCCCACAAGGAGCAGCGCACGCGTCCGCCCCATTCCCGCCATCGCCACCACCCCGGACATCTCCGCTGGCATCGCCCGGCAACGCGGCCTCCCAGCGCTTCAAGTCCTCACGTGGCTACTCGACTACCCGCAAAGGCCCGGCAGTGCTCGCCATACTCATGGCGCTGATGGCCATCGCGGGCACCGCGTGGTTTTTCCGCGACCAGATTCGCGTGGCCTGGACCACGCACCTGGCCGCTCGCGAAGCAGAGGCCGATGCCTTGGAGTTCCATCCCACGCCGCCGGAGCCGGATGAACCTGCGACACCGCCTACGGCATTCAATCCCGCCACCCCACCGCGAACGGCCAATCCTGATGCCCCAACCTCATCAGGGCCGAAAGCTTCCACTCCCGCCCCCGTGGCATCTGTAGGCGGCGATGGAGCGCCCTCTCAATCGCCACCCGCGGCTTCCGGTACCTCTCCAGCCAACCCCGGCTCCACGCCTCCTGAACAGGTTCAGCGCCCCTCGATGGCTTCCGCACCATCGGACGCGGCGCCAGCATCCGAAGCCCCCCCGCAGCCTGTGGCACCGAATTTGGTCGAGGTCCCCAGCGCCTCTCCAGCCCCCGCCCCCGGTGATGCCCCTGCGGGCGTGAACACCCCTCCCAAGCGTCCCGCCCCCACCGTACCAGCGACTCCCACGGTGGTGGATGTGCCGGCGGAGGCCCGGCCTGCGTTGGAGGCTCTACAGCAGTTTCTCGTGGCCACCACCTGGGAAGAGCGCCTGAAAGTGGTGCAGGGAGCAGACCTCATGCGGCCCCTTATGGAGAGCTACTACGCCTCCATGCCGGATGGCCCGCTCCATGTGGCCAAGATTGGCCTCATCCGCCATGACAAGGCTCCACAGACGGGACCGCCGCACTGTGTCTTCCAGGTCGGTGGCGGCGATGTGAAGCGCCCCCTCCCCATCATGGTCGAGCAATCGCCGGAAGGATGGAAGGTGGATTGGCTGACCTTCACCGAATTCAAGGACAACCTCCTCGCCCGCTTCATGGAAAGCCCGCAGGAAGGCCCCAAACGTTTCCACGTACTCGTGCGGCGCACCCACTACTTCGACGACAACGTGCCTGAGGTGGACAAGAAGATCTGCGTGGAAGTGCAGGCCCCCACCCCGCCTTTTGTAGGCAGCGTCTTTGCAAAGAAGGGCACCCCCATCTCCAACATCCTGGACCGCTATCTCGGCTGGGAAGTGGATCAGGCCGCGGCTGTCGTGGAATTGGAATGGCGTCGCGAAGGAGATCAGCAGTGGGTGGAACTCACCAACCTGCCGCAGTTCAACTGGAGGAACGCCATCGCGGGTGAGGTAGTGCCACCACCGCATGCCGCGCCCACCACACCGGTGGCTGTGCCAGCGAAGCCGTAGCGCAGCTCGCGTCAGCGCAACGTAGCTCGCGAGTCCCTTCGCGAGGATTCTTCTTTGCCAACCGATGGCACGTATTCGTGACGCTGCCACACAAGCAGCTCACGCACTCCTGGCGCGAGCCACTTGGGGCAACATCACAAACGGAACGCTACGTCAGGGGTAACTCCACCTCGCGAAGGGACTCGCGAGCTACGTTGGAGCTACCGCGTTGGCAAGCACCTCATCAAGACTCCGCCGCCTCAATCGCATCCGTCTCGTAGGGTTCGTCGAGATTGACGTCCGCAACGGCTTCGTCAGGGGCGACCCTGCCGCTCTTGAACTGGAGGTGATACAGGCGCTGGTAGAGCTCGCAGCGCTGGAGCAGCTCCGCGTGGGTCCCCATGTCGCTCACTTCGCCGTGTTCCATCACGATGATCTGGTTGGCTTCCAGGATCGTCGAGAGACGGTGGGCGATGGCGATGACGGTGCGGCCTTCAATCAGGTTGTGGAGGGCTTCCTGGATGATCTTCTCCCCTTCGGAATCCATGGCGGAGGTGGCCTCATCCAGCAGAAGAATGGGAGCATTGCGCAGAATGGCACGCGCGATCGTGATGCGCTGCCGCTGGCCACCGGAGAGCTTGCTGCCGGTGTCACCGCACATCGTATCGTACTTCTGCTCCTGCTGCATGATGAACTCATGCGCGTGCGCCTTGGTGGCAGCCTCGATGATCTCCTCCTGCGTGGCATCCAATCTGCCGTAGCGGATATTCTCCTCAATGGTGTCGTGGAAGAGGAAGGTATCCTGGCTCACGACGCCGATGTTGTCGCGCAACGAGTCCTGCGTCACGCGGCGGATGTCATGACCATCCAGGGTGATGTAGCCTTTATCGGGGTCGTAGAACCGCAGAAGGAGGGAGAAGAGTGTGCTCTTGCCACTGCCGCTGGGACCCACGAGGGCGTAGAAGTTTCCCGGCTTGAGGTCCAGGGTGACGTTCTGCACCGCAGGACGGTTGGTGGCTTTCTTGAAGCCCCCCTTCTTCTTGTCCTCCTTCTTGTAGGTGAAGGCCACGTTGTTCAGTTTGATCTCGCCGCGCACCCTCGAAAGTTTCTCGGCATTTGGAGCGTCCTCAATGTCCGGCTTCATCTCCATGATCTCGAAGAGGCTCGTGGTGGCCACCACCGTCTTCTGCATGAGAAGCTGGATGCGGCTCAGGGCCTTGGCATGGGGATAGATCTGCGTGAGCGCCATGCAGATGATGAGGAACGTGTGTGCCTCGATGCCGCGCTGCCAGGCATACACTAGGCCGGCTGCGATGCCGAGGGCGGCCACGGCTTCCACAATGGGGCCGATGATTTCCAGCGCCTTGCTCCAGCGCATGATGAGCTCCTGCATCTTCTTCGCGGCGCGGTCAAAGCGGCCCATCTCGTACTTTTCACGAGCGTGGGACTTCACCAGGCGGATGCCGGCGAAGGTCTCATGCATGGTGACCATGATGCGTCCGGCCTCTTCTTCCTCCTTGGCGCCAGCCTTGCGCACCTTTCGCCCCACGGCCATCACCGGGCCGATGCACAGGGGAAACACGATCAGCGAGCTGATGGTGAAGAAAGGCTCGTAAATCAAAAGCGTGACAAAGATCGAGAGGATGGCCACCGGACGCTGGATGAGGTCCTGTGCCAATGTCACGACATTCTGCTGGGCAATGCGTGCCTGGTTGAAGACGATCTGAATCAGCTCACCCGTCTTCGCCCGCGAATAGAAGCCGATGGACTGGCGCAACAGCGAAGCAAAGGTGTCATTGCGCAGGTCATAGAGCACCTGGTTGCCGACCCAGAGCAGGCAGTAGTTTGAGAAATACGTGAGCATCCCTCGGATGAAGAGCAGCAGGGGGATGAGAGCCGCGAAGAAGACCACCACGGGGAGTGTGACCTTCCGCTTCACCTCCGGCTTGGCTGTGTCAGCAGCACCCGGCGCAGTGGCAGGAGCGACGGTGGCGGCAGGAGTTGGGGAGCTGGCAGTGGCGGTGGTGGCAGCGCCATCCACAGGAGCACTCGCGGGAGCAGTTGTGCCGTTGGCAGCCGCGGCTCCAGTGGGCGCAGCGGCAGAGCCCGCCTCTGGATTGGTTTTCTCTTTTTCCTTCTCCTTCTCTTTCTCCTTGGCCTTCTGGTCCAAGGTGTGCATGAACGGCAGGTGCTTCACCACCCACTCGGTCGGATCGACTTCCCCCAAGAAGGGGACGTGCTGCTTATGGCTCGCGGAGCCGGGCAACACCACGGTAAAGATGATCTGGAAACCCACGATCATCACCGCATTGAAGAGACCTGCCAGGACGCCAAAGACGGCCCCCATGGCGAAACGCCCCTTGTAGGGCTTCATGTAACCGAAGAGCTTGCGGTAGGCGATGAATGCGATGCGCATCACCTCGCGCCCACTCATTTCAGAGAGCTGTTTGCGGCTGACTTTCTTGATTTGTGACATTCAGTATGTTGCGGCGCGGGTGCGAAGCATCACACGAGCCGTGCAGGAATCAACCAATTAGAGAATCCAGCGAGGCTGTGACCCGGGCGGTCGGAATATCGACCATGCTCCCTTTTTTCATCTTGGGAACAAATGTGTGCACCGGGCTCTCGCTGAAAGGCGTAAGCACGCGCGCCTGGGGGTGGCGCGCCCTCCATTGGTATGGGTTGGTAGGACCAAAAAGCGCCACCTGCGGCTTCATAAACAGGGACGCCAGATGCATGGCCATGCTATCCACCCCGGCAATGACACGACAGTCGCGTATGACTGCGGCCAGCTCGGTGAGTGGGAGTTTGCCAGTCAAGTCGGCATATGGCACATGCAAAAGGGAACGAAGATGATCAAGGTGCGGCGCCTCCAGGCCATCGCCGCTGCCGGTAAGTACGATTTTGAGATGGTGGTTCCGGTAGAGATGCTGGGCCACCTCATTCCACCGTTCATCGAGCCAGAACTTCTCCTCCCGCGCCGTGCCGATGTGGAGGATGGCATACGGCTCGCCTTCACGGATACCAGCTTCCGCGAGTCTCGCACGCGCAGAGGAGGCGGTGTCTGGCGGGATGCGAAATGGGGGCTTCCCGGAGACGCTCACCTCGCGGCCGAGCAGCTTGCTCACGAGCGCGAGATGAAAGTCGACGGTGTGCAGCTCGCGCACCGAGGCATCGCACGTGTCCGTGAAGGCCATGCTGCGCAGCCCCCGTGCGAACTTCGTGTAGCCAATGCGCTTCCTCGCCCGTGAAAGTTGGGCAATCAGCGCGCTGCGATCCGTGCCCGTAAAGTCCAGACATGCCGCCCACTCCCCTGCGATGGTCGAGGCCCACGTCTCCAGATTCATGCGTCCTGCCGTGTAGGGAATCACCCGCTGCACGGATGCCAGACACCGCGCGAGATCCGCCACGCCCGAGGGCGCCAGCATGACCAGCTCAGCACCCGGCATGGCCTCATGCAACGCCTGCGCCGCAGGAGCAGTGAGGATGAAGTCACCAATGCGCTTGAGCTGGATGAGGAGGATGCGAGGCACGGGAGGGGGTTTTCAGTGGGCAGTGTTCAGTAGTCAGTAAGTAGCAGGCAGTGAGTAGTAAGTAGAACCGGAGGGCGAGGAGTCATGGAAGGAGCGATGCAGATTGGCTGCTCGCTCATTCGTCCCGGAGGGACGCTGGATGGTAGCCGGTGGTGAAGGGAGTCTTGACGACCGCAACCACCGGATCAGCAGGGAAAATCAAGGCGTCCCGGAGGGCACGCCGGAAAGGTGATAGCGGAGTGCGCAGTGTGGTATCCATCACTTCACGAGTTCCATCGCCTTCGCATATCCGGCCAGCACGCGATCGCGATAATCATCCCAAGTGTACTTTTGCTCCACCATGCGCCGGGCGCTTTTGCCCATGCTCAGCAAGGTGTCGCGATGCGAATGCGCATATTCCAGAGCGGTGACGAGGGAATCGACATCATTGGGCGGAATCATGAAACCGGTATTGCCGCCGACAATCGCATCGCCGGATTCGCGGGTCGCGATGAGCGGCAGGCCACAGGCGGCCGCCTCCAGCGTGGCCTTGGCAAAACCTTCGCACTCGCTGGGGAAGGCAAACACAGAGCTGCGGCGAAGTTCCTCCGGCACGCTTTTGGTGAAGCCGAGGAGTTTCACGTTCGAGGTGGAGTACTCCTTCAGCGCCGGCTTGATCTCCTCATGCACACTTCCCACGAGGAGAAGTTCCGCATCGGGGAGATTGAGTTTTTTCCACGCTTCCAAGAGGAGATGCACGCCCTTGCGCTTGATGAGTGCGCCCACGAAGATCACGCGGAAGATCTCCGGCGGCTGCTCCGCCACGTGATAGCGGCCCACGTCCACGCCGCGGCCCACATAGTGCAATTTCTCTGCGGGAATGCCAGCCGCGAGGAATGTCTCCGCGGACTTGTGCGAGGGCATGAACAGCAACGTGGCGAGATCGTACTCCGCGAGCTGCTGCTGGCGTGTCACGTGCAGATGCTTGCGCCAGTCCTTCCATCCGCGATCTGCCAGGCGGGCTTCACGTTCCTTCTTGGTTTCATTTGGCTTGTCCGCACCTTTGTTCCGATGCCACGTGGGCACGTCCATCACCGAGGGGATGCCAAGCAGCCGCGCCTCCACGAGTGAGCGGAAACATTCGCTGCTCCATCCGTGGAAGAAATCGTACCCACCCCGTCGCAGTTCGCGAGAGGCCAGCCAGTCCAGCCAGCGCTTCTTCGCCGCGTAGTAGTCCTTGCTGCCGAGCGCGGAGAGCAGGCGCACGGGATGGTATTGCAGAGACCTCACGTGAGCGGAGGCAATCTCGCGCTGCCGGTTCGGGTAGCACAACGCCTTCTTCAGGAAACCCTTTCGCCACGAAGCCAGCACCCCCTCCAGCGAGGTCGAGTCCAGCCCGGACCCACCCAACCCCGCACTGGTGGCATACAGCAGGGCATGAGGTTGCGAGGACGCGGCGTCTTGCGGCTGCGAACTGGAACGGTCGGGAGATGCGGGGAGCAAGGAAGTGAGAACCGATAAAAAAGCGAATCCCGGGCAGGTTGCAAGCTGGGAGAAGGGGAGAACGGCAAGGGCACCGGTATCGCGAATGACACTGAAAATGTGACCAAAGGTCCCTGGAATACGAGAAGTCTGCGCCTCGAAGAAGCTTCAATCTGATGAAGTCAGGCACTCATGCGTTTCCACGGCTTCGGCATGTTCCGTTCAGCGTACACATCCTCCCAAGATGGTTCATGGTAACCATACTCCCAAATTTTCAGGTAGAGCCGGTCGTGGTGGGCCGCCCAATTCACATAGAAACCTTCCGCAACAACTCCTTCGATCCCGGCTTCAACCGCGTCAGCTTCGACATCGATGGCCCCGGTCAGTTCCGGTCCACAATATTGCACCAGCCTGCAACCTGAGAGTCGCCGCCCTTCCAACCACTGCCGGAACGCGGCACGGGTTTCCTTCATCCGTTGGGCGACTTCCGGGTGTATCATCTTGGATTCGGATAGCAGAATGAAGGATCCCCGCCCCTGTGGCAACTGTGATGGAGATGCGACCAGACTTAAAGATGCATCCCCCGCATCATGAGCCTCCCCGGGACAGGAAAGGGAGTCAATGCAGGGAAGGCGTATTCGGAAAGCTTGGAAGATGCCTTGTGGCGGAAGCGGATTCCCTGGGATTCGCAGACCTTCCAAAACTCGGTGTCCTGCAGCTTCGCCAGGATATCCGCGTCCTCAACCAAGGTGGTGAATTTGTAGCTCTCCCAGAACATGTCTTCCCACAGGGGCTCGGAGAGCAGGGCCACGGGGCGGCCGTTGAGTTCCACGAGCCATTCAGAGTTGGCGGCTTCGGCTTTGCGGATTGCTTCATCGGGATCTTCGCGTCGCTTTCCGTACCAAAGGTCCAGCCCCTCACGCCGGCGCACTGATTTGAATCCGGACAACCCAATGCCGCCAAAGAGTCGCAGCACCTCCCAGGCGCTGTAGGTGCGCAGCTTGCGACCGGACGTGAGAACGCCCGCGCGGAGAATGACAAACTTCCCCTGCTTGTGAAGCGCCCTGCTCAGGTACGCTTCCTCAGCCGCGAACAGCTTTTCATCAAATCCGCCCACCGCTTCGAAGGCGTCGCGTTTGCAGAAGAGAAAGCACCCGCTCGCAAGCTTCGCCAGACCATACAACGGCATGGCCAGCGACTGCATGATGCGTCCGTAAAGCGGGAGGCGTCCTTCAAAATAGAAGCGGCAACCTCCGCCCACCGCGCCGTGGCTCATGGCATCGATGGCCGCTCGGAGCACGGTGTCATTCACGATCGTATCCGCATCGACGAAGAGCAGCATGTCTCCCCGAGCCTCACGTGCTCCCGCGTTGCGTGTGGCGGCAATCTGGCGGTGATTCACGTGGACGACCCGTACTCCGCGATCCTCGGCAATGGCCGCTGTGCGATCGGTGGAGGCATCATCCACCACGATGATTTCATGAGGATGATCGATTTTGAAACCGGCGGAGAGCAGCGCATCAAGCGTCCGCCCGAGGAGGAGTTCCTCGTTGTGGGCGGGGATGATGATGGAGAGCATGAGGGCAAGTATAGGGAAAGGACTGAATACGTCTCGTGCCACTATTGTACCGTGCGGATGGACGGAAGGACAACATCCGCGCATCATCGGGTACTGGCGATTCGCCATTTTACGCCGAAGGCGTTTCACACGCATAGACCGGGGTCAGCTCGCGTAGCGAGCGCCACCCCGGGTCGCCGCTGAAATGCATCGAACTCTGAAGGAGTTCCACAAACGCCGATTCATGCGAGACCGTATCGCTAGCCGAATGAAACGCTTTTGTAGAACACCTTCGGCGTTCAATTCGTTGCTGACGGTCACCCAAGGTGGCGCTTGCTTCGCAAGCTGACCTTGGGCTGGTCAATGTACAACGCCTTCGGCGTAAAATGCTCTGCCCATCACCACTGCACATATCTCCCCTCTCCTCTCATGTCAGGAATCATATGGCGGATGAGGTAGATCAGCTTAAACCATCCGGTGGTCTCCGCCATGAGGAGCACACCCCAGAGATCGCTGTAGTCACCTTTGTAGCGACTCTTACAATGCAGAATCGTGAGGATGTAAGCGAACACCAAACATGGAGCGGCCACCAGTGCTGCGAGCACTCCGAAGGCAATGTCTTCGGGAGACTCCCTCGGAAGATATCAGGCAATCACCCCAAGGGAATCGCCAGAAGGGCGAACTTCGCCAGCTTGATGAGGATTCTGAATTTGTTGGAGAAGGAGTGAATATCGCGGTGAAAAATTCTGCCATGTCCCCGCCGGCATTCAAGACAGGAGGTTAGGGCTTCTGCCCTGACAGCGGACTTTGGGCCTTCCGGCCCGACGGTGGAAACACAAAACACTCAACCGCGATGACACTGGAACCGTCAGGCCAGAAGGCCTAACGCCCACTGTCGGACTGGAAAGTCCAACCTCCTCGGCATTCTACAAATCCAACTCCGGCTTGAAGTCCGCCGCGTGGTAGCTGCTGCGCACGAGCGGGGCGCTCGCCACATGGCGGAAGCCTTTGTTCAGTGCGATCTGCTTGTAGTTCTCAAAGGTGTCGGGATGCACATAACTCACCACGGGAAGGTGCTGGGGTGAGGGGCGCAGGTATTGGCCGAGGGTCAAGACGGTGACGCCGTGATCAAGGAGGTCGTCCATGGCCTGGAAGAGTTCCGGCTCGGTCTCGCCGAGGCCGAGCATGAGGCCGCTCTTGGTGGCGACCTTGTTGCCGAGTTCTTCCGCCATTTCCTTGGCGCGCTTCAGCACATGGAGGCTGCGATGGTACTTCGCGCGGCTGCGCACGAGCGGGGTGAGTCGCTCGACGGTTTCCAGGTTGTGATTGAAGATGTGCGGCTTCGCAAGCATGACGGTGCGCAGGGCATCGTCCTTCTCGTTGAAGTCGGGCACGAGGATCTCAATGGTGATGGTGGGCTGCACCTCACGCACGGCCTCGATGGTGCGGGCGAAGTGTTCGGCGCCGCCGTCCGCCACGTCGTCACGCGCCACGGCGGTGATGACGATGTGATTGAGCTTCATGCGCTTCACCGCCTGGGCCACGCGCTGGGGCTCATCCGCCTCCAGGGCGAAGGGCTTGGCGGTCTTCACCGCGCAGAATCCGCAGGCGCGCGTACAGCGGTCGCCGGCGATCATGAAGGTGGCAGTCCCCTGGCTCCAGCATTCCCAGCGGTTCGGGCACTGGGCTTCCTCGCACACGGTGTGCAGCTTCAGGTCGGAAATGAGGGCCTTGGTGCTCCAGAAGACCGGGTCACGCGGCAGCTTCACCCGAATCCAGTCGGGTTTCTTGTCCGTGTGCAGCGCAGGGTCAATCTTGGGGGTCATGTGACGGATACGTTAGGCAGGGTTCGCCGGGCGACAAGTCGCTTCGTAAAGTTGCGCGGCTGAGGAGGGAACACAAAGCAGCTACGGAGGTTGGGCGTCCCGCCTGACAGTGGGCGTTAGGCCTCTGGCCTGACGGCAGGTGGACTGCGTGCTTATAGCCCGTATACCACCACGGGGCCGCTTCCGGTTAACCGCAAAGGGGCAGAGAGGCAAAGGACGCAGAGGAGAAATGAGGGTTGGGTGCCGTGCAGTTTCACGTGCGAAGGAGTGGTGCACCTCGATGCAGAGGAGGCAGAGATGCGCAGGGCGACTGACGTCTGCATTTGATGGGTCGCAAAGCAGCAACGCAACGAAGCAGCAAAAGTGAGGTAAAGCGGGTACGATTGGGTTGCCAAGTCCAGCCTTCTACCTCCGCGCCCTCTGCCTCCTCCGCATCGAAAAGGCACCACCTCAAGCAGCACCAAATCCACACCACCCAAGGACATCTCTGCGTCCTTTGCCTCTCTGCCCCTTTGCGGTTAACCGGAATCAGCCTTGCGGCGTGATACCCGCTTTTCGCCCCCGTCAGGCCGGAGGCCTAACGCCCACTGTCAGGCGGGACGCCTAACCTCCTTCGTTGCTACTTCTCTGCCTCGGCGAGGAGGATCTCTGAGATACCAGCGGCGAAGGCAATGGCATTTCCGGGTCCTTCGAAGTTGAAGACGAGGCCATCCAGATTTTGCATGCCTGCGAGCATGCGGAAGAGCTGGGGGCCAGCGCTCTTCAGGGTCACTACCTGAGAGGGCGCGTAGTGGGCCTGCATCTTCCCCAGAGCCAGATCCGCTGCGTCGTTGTGAGTGAAGACCGCGGCCAGAGTCCGACCGTCCGCATCCGGGGCATGACACAGGGCCATGTCGCCCCCGGATGATTTGGCGATGGCGATGACATAGTCGGGATATTTCGCCACGAGCTGGAGGTCGCCCGCGTGAGACTCCCCGGAGCGCAAACGCTGCAGCGCCTGCTCCACCTGCACGGCATGCGCCATGGCAGCGAGGGCCTTCACACGTCCGCCGCTGAGCACAAATTGGTGTGGGGGATGCCGGGTCCAGCACCACCTCATCAATGCCCTCAATAGGAAGGGTGAAGACCCAGGAGCCTGCGCTGCCTAGAAAGTTGAGCTTTTCGTGGGAGTGGCTGGCTTCGCTGTAGGCTCCAAGCGCCTCGTCCGAGGAAAAGACCAGTAGCCGGGTACGGCCAGCCTCATCCCTATTGTAGAGGACGCGGTCCAGGGAATGTGTGGCCAGGGTATCCGCCATAGCCCCTTCAGAAATAGGCACATGCCACGGATCATGCATCACCAGTCGCCGCAGCAGTGCGGCGCCGGAGACGGTCTTGCTCTTCCATTTCTGGATGATGGTGGCGATTTCACTCATGGGATGCCGGAAAAAGGAGCGCGTGGCGCGGAAGGAGGCGTGGCTGCGTTTCGTACAGCAGGCGGGGTCCGTCCAGCACTGGCTACACGTATTCTGACCTCAGACGCAGGGGCTTGTCACATTTCTCCCTTTTTTGAGATCCACACCTAATTCCAACCTCTCCACTCCCCCTCCGCCACCGGCGTACGCTTCCACTTTTCCTGCTGGAAATGTGCGTCGTATGGTGGAAATAGCCTTCCCCTCCTCATGATGTTGACCCGATTTTTTCATCCCCTCGCCCTGTTTGCCGTGGCCCTTGGGATGACCTGCGCCAGTGCCAGCACCCAGGCAGCCAGCTTTGAGTTGAACGCCGAGCAAACCTCGCGCATCCAGCAGTTCCTGCCCCGCACCTATGCCAAGCTCGCCAAACGAGCCCCGGTACATGCCATCTGCATTGGCGACAGCGTGATGATCAACTGGAGCTACGGCGCGGACAACGGCAACGTGCTCAAGGCATGGAATGGCATCTTCCTCCAGGAGCTGGCAGACCAGTTCATCTACAATGGCGGCGTGCGTCTGGTGCGCCCGGCCAAGGGCCAGCCCGCCAAGCTGACGGACTTCATGGGACCGGAGATCACCGTACAGAATTTCTCCCGCGGTGGCCGCCAGATTTTCCACGCGCTGCAGCCACTGAGCACGACGGCATTCGAGAACGATCCGGACCTGGTCATCGTGAGCTACGGCATCAATGACTGCCTCAATGGCCAGCCGCTCGACGTGTACCGCAAGAACGTGCAACAGGTGGTGGACTCGGTGAAGGCGCACAACGCCGACCTCATCCTCTGCGGACCGTCGCTCATCCTCAGCGATCCGCCGGAGATGAACCTGGCCCTCACCCGCCCCTACACGGATACCATGCGCGAGGTGGCACAGGCGAATGGGGTCTTCTTCGCTGACCTTGGTGATCTGGCCTGGCTCATCCAGCTCGAGCAGCGTGTGCATCCACTGGACGAGGTGAGAAAGAAGCTGGCGAAGCAGGCTGCGAAAGCTGAAGCCACCGCCGCGGCAGCAGCCGAAGCCGCGAAGAACGATCCCAAGGCACCCGCTCCACCCACGCCTCCCCGCCCTCCGGTGATTGAGAACCCGCTGGAGGACGAACTGAACGCCGACCCGGACAAGAAGGCGATGGTGAGCTTCCAGCAAATCGTGGAACTGCTCAAGACCCGCTACAACCACGGTGACATCGCTGACCTGGTACACCCTGATACACCCAGCCAGCAGCTTCTGGGACGCCATGTTTATCAGGAGCTCATCAATGGGGTGAAGAAGGTGCCGTGGGTCATGGCCGCCGCGGCGGTGAATCTGGAGAATGCGGAGACCTGCAAGCTGACCTACCGCCTGGAGAATCCCACCGAGCAGGAGCAGACCTACGCAGTGCTGCCACTGCTCACCCCCACGTGGACTCCTCAGGATGCCCCCAGCCAGGTCGTCTTGAAGCCGGGCAAGAAGACCATGGTGAACATCACCTACAAGCGCACCCCGCCCGCCACCACGCAGGGGCGCTCGGATCTGTTCCCTCCTCATGAGGCCGTGTTCCGCCTGCCAATCCTTACCGTGGGCGGTGGCATGGCACGCATCGAAGAAGCACGCGCGGGCATCACCCCCATCGCGGTGCTGTGGAATACCGGTGCTGCATTCAACCAGCAATCCATCGACCTTTCCGGACGGTTCGTGAATACGAGCGGGCAGACGGTCGTGGGCAAGTGGGAAGCGAAGTGGATGGGACAAACGGCCAGCGGCACCTTCAGCGCCACGGGCGCGAGCGAGGAACCCTTCCGCATCAAGTTCAACGTGCCACCAACCACGCGCCAGAAGGGCACCGTGACCTTCCAGGTGACCATTGGAAACAACAGCTACCGTTTTGACCGGGAGCTGGAAGTCGTGCGGAACATCTCACTGAAGGAGCCCGTGCCGCTCCTCTCACCAAACACCTATCTCCGCGACCAACCGCAGAATCCCCTCATGCCGGACACCACCTCCCCTGGTGTGGTGCTGCGCGCGGATGCGGATTCCAATGCGCTCTACCTCACCTATGACATCTACGGGTACCGTCTGCAGGACAGCCCTGCCGGCACCGGCGCTGTGGGTCTGGAGCTGAGTGTGGATGCCCGCAGCTATGGCAAGCGTCTCACCCCCGGCTCGACCGATCCCATCCGCATCGTGGCCGCTGCTGCCGATGGTGACGCCACGGTGGCTCCCCTGCCCCCGTGGGTCTTCGGCAATGGCTACGCCATGTACTATGATGAGAAGCAGGTGAAGTGCCGCCTGAGCAGCCGTCCTGATGGCGCACGCCGCGTCACGATCACGCTGCCGCGCGGTTACCTGTACCTGCATGAGTGGGCCATGGGCAATGCAAACAGCCAGCTTGGCGTGAACACCACGCTGCAAATCTGGCAGAACGGCGAGAACGGTCAGGGCGCGTACCAGACCTTCTGCCTGACTGCGAACGGACGTCATCGTGATGATGCGGAATCCCTGGCGGTGCTGGAACTTTCCGACAAGCCCACGGGTCGCTGGACCGTACGGCTCTACTGACAGATAGCCGAATCCGACAAATACCTCTCATCCAGCCCCCGTGAGTGATCGCGCCGCCATCCCCGTGTCTGACGTTGTCTCCCCAGAAAAAGTCTCCACCAAGGCGAAGCACGGCCTGAAGCACGAGGCTGCCTTCTTCTACAAGTACCTGAAGCCGCATGCGAAGGTGTTCATCCCCGCCATGCTGGTGCTGGTGATCACGGGGGGACTGACCTTTGCATTCCCGGAGTTCATCAGCCGTCTTGTGGCCCTGGCGCTCCCCGCTGAAGGAGCAGAGCTCGAGAATGCCCGGGCGCAGGTCAACCGCTATGCGTTGTACATTGTCGCAGCCCTGGGCCTGCAAGCTGTGCTGGCATTCTGGCGCATCCTTTTCTTCAGCAAGGCTGCGGAGCGCGCACTGGTGCAGGTGCGACTCGACACCTTCAGCCGCATCCTCAAACTCCCGATGACCGTGCTGCAGGCACGACGTGTGGGCGAGCTGGGATCCCGGCTGGCAAATGATGTGGAAGTGATTCGCGAGAGTCTGGTATCGACCATTCCCATGATGATCCGCCACTCCGTGGTGCTGGTGGGTGGCATCATCATCGTGCTCACCAAATCCATCAAACTCTCGGGCTTCATGCTGGCCAGCCTGCCTCCCGCCATCCTGCTGGTGGCGCTCTTTGGCTCGCGTATCCGCAAGGTCTCCCGGCGTGCCCAGGATGAGCTGGCCGCCAGCCAGGTGGTCGTGGATGAGAGCCTGCAGAGCATCGTCAGCGTGAAGGCGTTTGCCAATGAAACCTACGAGATTGGCCGCTACACGGGATTTCTCACCAGCTTCCTCAAGTCATCCCTCCATGGTGCAAAGCTCCGCGGGGCCTTTGTTGCGTTCATCATTCTCGTCTTCATGAGCGTCATCACGCTGTGTGTGTGGTTTGGCGTGCGCATGGTCCAGAGCGGTGAGATCAACCGTGAGTCGTTTATCGCCATCGCGCTCTACACGGCCTTTCTCAGTGCCTCGATCGGCAGCATGCCAGAGCTGGTGTCCCAGCTGCAGAAAGCAGGCGGTGCGCTGGAGCGTGTCCGCGAGCTTCTTCAGGAGAAAGAAGAGAATCTCATCGGTGAAAGCGTGAAGCTGAAAGGTGAACTCAGCATGCGCGGCGTGTGGTTCAGCTATCCCTCCCGGCCAGATGCACACGTGCTTGCGGATTTTAATCTCTCCGCGGCTTCCGGTCAGAAGATTGCCCTCGTGGGTCCGAGTGGCGCTGGCAAGAGCACGGTGGTGAATCTGCTCTACCGCTTCTATGAGCCGGACAAGGGTGAAATCCTGCTGGATGGAAAGCCTTCCTCCGACTATCCCCTCTCCTCCCTGCGCAAGAACTTTGCACTCGTGCCGCAGGAGGTGCTGCTCTTCGGCGGCTCCATTGAGGAGAACATCCGCTACGGCAGGCCGGATGCCTCCGAGGCAGAAATCATCGAGGCCGCGAAGCAGGCCAACGCGCATCTGTTCATCGAAAAGCTTCCTGAAGGATACAAGACCCTCGTGGGTGAGCGTGGCACGCAACTCAGCGGTGGCCAGCGCCAGCGCATCGCGATTGCCCGCGCCATCCTCGCGAACCCGGCTGTGCTCGTGCTGGACGAAGCCACCAGCAGCCTGGATGCCGAGAGTGAACGCCTCGTGCAGGAAGCGCTGGACAAGCTGATGGAGAACCGCACCAGCATCATCATCGCCCACCGACTGAGCACCGTGCGTCGCGCGGATCAGATCCTGGTGATGAGCGGCGGCACGGTGGTGGAGAACGGCACGCATGACGAACTCTACGCCCGCGAGCACAGCCTGTACCGCACCCTGGCGAAGCTGCAGCTGGAGCATTGAGCCGCTACAAGGAAGAACCGCAAAGCAGCGAGGCAGCAGAGGGTTGATAGTTTGTGGTTGATAGTTGATAGCCTGAGACTCGAAGCCATGCGCTGGGGCTACAATTTTCCAAAGTTGCTCGCGCGCATTGAGCTGAATCCCAACCTGACCGCCCCAAAAATAACTCGGGCTATCAACCATCGACCATAAACCATCAACTTCTCCCGGTTGCGCTTCGCCTCATGCCCTCGTGCAAGTTGACTGAAGAGGTGACACGGCCACTTTAAGTTCCAGTGTCATGAGCCTGCCACCACTCATCTGGGACACGTTTCAAACGCTGCACGCCGCGCCGCAGACGATGGACGAGCTCTGGGCGGAGGGGTGGAGGCATTTCGGAGCGGAGTTCTTCCGCTACAGCGTGAGTCCTCAGGCGGACGGCTGGCAGACCATCGTGCCGCTGCGGCTGCATCTGGCGGAGCTGACGCTCACCAAGAGCCAGCGGCGCGTGCTTCGGAAAAACGAAGACGTGGAACTGCGCACCGTGCCAGCCACGCTCTCTGAAGAGGCCAAGGCCATGTTCCTGAGGCACAAGGCGCGCTTCACCGAGAACATCCCCGAGGCCCTCACCACCTTCCTCTCGACCGAGCCGAATGTCGTGCCATGCCGCTGCATGGAATTTCAGGCGTGGGTCGCGGGTGAGCTGGCGGCCATCAGCTACCTGGACTTGGGAGAGAAGTCCGTGTCGAGCGTGTACGGCATGTTCGAGCCGGCGCATGCGAAGCGCAGCCTCGGCATCTACACCCTGCTACAGGAGATGCTCTGGGCTCAGGCGCAGGGATTTGCCCTCTACTACCCCGGCTACGCCACCCATGGGTCAAGCGCCTATGACTACAAGAAGCAACTCCATGGTCTGGAAGGCTACTGCTGGCGCGAGCACCGCTGGATGCCGCGGGAGGACATCGTGGCGGAGACCTGGGTGGTGGGCTCGTAGCTCCAACGTAGCTCGCGAGTCCCTTCGCGAGGGGGTGCCCCCGCTGCGCCGGGTTTTACCAAGGACACCGTACGAGGTCTCTCTTGACGGGATTGGGGATGGTACGTCAGGCGTAATCTCCCCTCGCGAAGGGACTCGCGAGCTACGTTACCTTCCCCCTTGCCAGCCGCCCCCCGGTGAGGCATCGTTTCGGTCCAAAACATCCTGTTTCTCCAAACCTGCCCATGCCCACCTACGAGTACGAATGCACCACCTGCGGCCACCAGTTCGAGGCCGTGCAATCGATGAAGGATCCCAAGCTCACGGACTGCCCCCAGGAAAGCTGTCCCGGACCGGTGGAGCGCAAGCTGGGCAAGGGTGCCGGCATCATCTTCAAGGGCAGCGGCTTCTACATCACGGACTACCGTAGTGACTCCTACAAGGCGGCGGCGAAGAAAGACAGCGACAGCGGCAGTTCATCCTCATCGTCTGCCTCGAGCAGTGCCGGCAGCAGCAGTTCCTCCTCTTCGTCCAGCTCCTCAGGTTCGTCGTCTTCCTCTGGAGGTGGCTCGTCTGCCTCTTCCAGCACGGCTGCCTGAGCCGTAGCGACAGCGGCCAGAGGCGCCGCTTTTCACATCACTCCACACCGGCCCGCGCGTGCTCCGATTTGCCTACAACATCTTCCTTGTCGCGTGGTTCGGCCTCTGCACGGCCGCGGTGATTCAGACCCATCGCGCGGCAGACTGGTCGAAATTGAAGGGCCTGGACCATGCGGCCAAGAACAACACGCCGCCGCTCATGGATCGCATGGAGCAGACCGTGTGGCGTCGCAATTCCTCCCTGGAACTGAGCGAGGAGGACGTGAACCGTTACCTCGCCGCGACCATCGCGGGGCACCAAGTGGGATTCACCGGATCGCTGAAGCCCTTTGACCGCGTGGCGCTCGACTTCGAGCCGGGTGTGGCCCGCATCTGCCTGGCGTGGGGTGGCGCGAATGAAAAGCACTCCACCACCGCGTCCCTGGATTTCACCGTGAAGCGCGAAGGAGGAAACTTCGTGGTGGAGGTGCAGAGTGGCGCCTTTGGCCGGCTGCCACTACCTCGGGGCCTCATGAGCCCGCTGGTGCCCGGTTTGCAGAGCCTTTCGGAGAGCCTCCGCAGCGAGATCCACACTGTCTTTCAAATGAACCAGATCCGCTTCGAGAAGGACAAGGTCATCCTCGATCCGCGCTCGGAGACGGTGAAGTCGTGAAGCTGGCGCTGCACATCGGCGCTTCCCATTTCCGCCCTTTCCTGCCAGTCTATTTGTCCGTCTCTCTGCCTGCCCTGTCCTGACTTCTCCCCATGCGTCTGCGCACCATCAGTCTCCTGAGCCTGCTCCCCCTGTGGCTTTGCCTGTTTTCCCACACGCCGCCACTCTCTGCTCAGGATGCGGCCCCTGTGCCTGTCCCTCCGGATCCCCTTCCCGCAGCGGATGCTCCGCTCCAGACCCAGGCTCAGACACCGGTGCACGCCCAGCCGGGCCCGACCATCAGCAGCTCCGTCAGCTCGAACAAACAATTCGTGGTGCACGGCGGAGATCTCTCCGTGCGCAGTGCATTCTGCCTCATGAGCGAGGAGACAGCAGGAACGCTCGGCCGCCTGCTCAAGGATGAGGGACGCTATGCCATCCCTGTGGTGGTGGAGGTGAAGACACCGCCAAACATCAATCCCGCCGAGCCCACAGTCAGGCCCAGGATCAGCCTGATGGATTATGGCGGCTTCCATCTCCAGCTCTCGGTGCAGCTTCGGAATGATTTCCGCAGGGAGGACTACACCCGCGAGCTGGTGCGCATTCTTCTGGCGGAGCGCATCCTGCGCAACCACAAGGACATCAATACCCAGCGTGAAAAGGACATCCTGCCCGAATGGCTGCTCACCGGCGTGATGCAAGCCATGGACTTCCGCAGCCGCAATCGCCCGAGTGTGCTCTTTGCCGCGGTCTTCAAGAGCGGCCAGGTGTACAGCATTGATCGCATCCTCGCCGCTGACCCAAAGAACCTGGATGCGCTCGCGCGTGGTGTGTATGAAGTCTCGTCCTGCGCGCTGTTGCTCACGCTTCTGGACCAGCCGGACGGCCCACTGCGCGTGGCGAAGTTCTTCGACGCGCTGGCTACTGATGACCGGCCGGATCGCGATCTGCTCCAACAACATTTCCCCACGCTGGGCGCTTCCAAGAACAGCCTGGAGAAATGGTGGACGCTGCAGATGGCGTCCCTGGCCACGCCCTCGGCATTCGAGACGATGACCATCAAGGAGACGGAGGAGATGCTGGACAAGGCACTCACGCTCCACTTCACGGATCGGATTGGCGAAGAGCCCGAAGACATCAAGGCGGGACGCGAAGGCAAGGGCATCTTTGGATGGCTGAAGCGCGACGACAAGGCGAAGGAAAAGAGCAAACCCCAGGAAGTGACAGCAGCGCTCACCAACGGCGGCCCGCAGATGCCTGTCTCCAACTCGGCCTCCTCTGCCCTGCCCGTGGAGGGTTCAGCTTCCCCGGATCTCCCCGCCCCCCTCGGCAAGCCTGCACCCGGCACCGACTTGCCGCCGCTGCCCTCCTCCCTGCCACCTCCGTCTCCAGACAACCAAAACGCCCCCGGCCCCGCTCCGCAGGATACACCACCGCCGATGCCTGCGGTGTCCACCCCCGGTCCTACGCCCGCTCCTGCACCGGAAACACCCTCATCGAACGAAGCCGCCCCACCTCCTCCAGCAGCAGACGCTCCGAAAGAAAAGGAGGCGACCAAACCTGCCGAGAGCGAGGCCAAGCCCAAACCGGAACCTGCCCCGGAAAAGCCCAAAACCCGCAGGACAGCCCCGAAGCCTGCCGCCAAACCTGCGGAGCCCAAGCCAGCCACTCCCACGGCTGCGCCTGACAAGGCCAATGCGACACCCGCTGCGCCGACAACGAAGGACAAGGCCACGGATAAACCCGCCGACACCACGAAGCCCGAAGAAGCCGCGCCCGAGGAGAAGAAGGAGCGCAAGCGCTTCCGCTTTCCCAATATCTTCGGCGGCAAGGATGTGACGTACACATTGATGCTCCTTGCCATGGCTGCGGTGGCTGAAAACACAGCGAGTGCCAGCGCGAAGGAGAAGGAGAATCAAAAGCCTGCCGCCAAGGAAGAGCAGAAAGCAAAGCCGGAGGAAACCGTGCCGGCGCTTCCTCGCAACAATCGACGCGTGGGCGCAAGACCTGCCGGACTGCCGGAAACACAGGAACCCGCGAAGCCTGCAGCAACACCGGCTCCCGTCCCAGCACCGAAACCCGCGGAGACGCCGAAGACAAAGCCAGAACCCACTCCTGTGAAACCCAGCGAAGCTGCGCCTGCTACTGCCGAAGAGGGGCAGTCCGAAGAGAAGAAAGGCAACCGGTTCAACCCACTGAAGTGGTTCAAGCGTGAGGAGAAGGAGAAGAAGGAGGAAGAGACTCCTCCGGCCAATGCTCCCGGAACTGCGGTCGCAGAAAAGCCTGCGTCGACGCCGCCCAAGACCAGCCCCGCGCGAGCAGCGACGGATCTGCCGGAAAAGGCGATTGAGCCCCCCACCCAGCCCAGCCGTGCCGCATCGCGCTCCTCATCTTCAGGCTCGGGCTCCAAGATCAAGCCAGAGCTGGCCGCACTGGATGACTACCGCCGCATCTGGAAACGCTCCGACCGCGAGGACATTCTGAATCGCAACCTCGCGATGCTCAATGCTCTGAAGCTCCGCGCGCATCCGCTCTACAAGCCACTCGTGGATGACTACGCTTCTGTGGTACAGCAACTGCTGAACGGGAAGGACCGTGGTATCGCAGAGAAGCTGGAGACGCTGCGCCAGCGCCGCATGCAGATCCAGGGCAAAGCGAAGTCGGTGGAGAGTTTCCTCGACTGGTACGAAGCTTCCGAAACACAAACCTACAGCAATCTCTTCGACGACTATCTGAAACTTCGCGATCGCCTCGAACGCGAACGCGCCCAGCGCCCGGATGAGCTTTCACGCGAACTGGATGCCCTGGAGAAGGAGTATGAGTGAGCGGATGTTCAGTAAGCAGTAGATAGTAAATAGTAAGTAGACGAGGCCTGCAGGTGATATGTCACCCGCCTCATCTGACTACTGACTACTGACTACTGACTACTGACTACTGACTACTGACTACTGACTACTGACTACTGACTACTGACTACTGACTACTGACTACTGACTACTG